>JAZLCN010000053.1:0-14537 GCA_045614255.1 Prevotella sp. | reverse complement strand
AGTGTAGGAGTGTAGGAGTGGCGCTTCGCTTAGGAGTGTAGACGTATGCTTGGCACGCAAGTATCGTTTCTAAGGATATTTGGGATTTAAAGGATTTCCATCCCCCTCTAACTCCCCCTTTCCAAGAGGGAGTATAGTTTGCTGCAGAGGTAGCACATCGGTGTTCCGCCCCTTAGTAAGGGGAGGTTAGGAGGGGATAGTTAATCGTTCATCGTTCAAAGTTCATCGTTCATCCATCTCAGATGCAAATAACTCGTCAACTCGTTTACTCGTCAACTAAAAAATATAATTTAGTTATAATAATTAATTTTATTTTAAATAAAATCATTACCTTTGTATATCATAACCCAAACTCCCAATGAATACTTCGGAATTTGTAGGCACAGAAACTGACCTAAACATACAATGCAACAAAAAGACAATTACATCGGTGACATACATCGATGGCAAAAAATATTTCAAGAAACAAATCGCCGCACAATTCAATGACAGCCTCCTCCACAGGATGGCATTCTACAAGGAGTTTGAGGTGGGCCTGAGCATCAACAACAAGTATATAGTGAAATACTCCAAGATTAGCGAGGATGTGGCAGGCCTATATATTCTGATGGAGCATATCAACGGACAAACCATCGCAGAAAAGATTGAGTCAGAACCAGAGTATTTCCACAACAGCCTTCATATAGATAAACTGCTCAACCAGTTGCTCACAGCTTTGCAGGCATTGCACGAAAGGAATATCGTGTATATGGACCTCAAACCAGAGAACGTGATGCTGACACAGGTGAGCAACGACGTAAAACTCATTGACCTGGGCGGATGCCTCACCGACGGCAACGACTATACCGCACAGTGCACTAAGGGCTTTGAGGCAGCAGAGATTACCGATGGTGCCGGCAAGGCCGATGCTCGCACCGATATTTATGCCGTGGGCATGCTGCTGCAATATATCGAAGAGAAGAGTGGGGCAAAACTCTCAAAACGGCTGACAAAGATAAAGGAACGTTGCCTAAACGAAGATAAGGCTAAACGCTTCGAGTCAGCCCATGCCATGATGAAGGCACTGAAAAGAAGAGGCAAGACAATATGCGGCATCGTCACCACAATAATATTTCTCGTTTCTGCCGCATGTGGGTGGATGGCCTTTGAAGGTACTGAGCCTCACAGGCAGCTCACCATGTATCTCAACAGCGACCTGTATCAAGGTGAAATCTACTATAAGATATTATCTGAGAAAGACGCTACCTGTGAAGTGTTAGGCAGAAGCCTTAATTACCGAGACATCAATACAGGCAAGTATAATACATATATACCAGAACAGGTTAATATAGACGGCAAGAACTATACCGTAGTCAAAATCGCCGACCAAGCATTTAAAGGATATACCGAAATAGCAAGTACATACATACCTAAAAGCATATTGTCGATAGGCAAGTTTGCCTTTATGGACAATGTGGCGTTGGCGTCGGTTGCCATGCCCAATGGCATGACGGAAATACCAACAAAGGCTTTCTATCATACTGGCATAAAAGAAATGAAATTGCCACATTCCTTAAAAGTAATTGGCAATGCTGCGTTTGCCGAATGTAAAAGACTAAAGTCGGTGACAATACCCGAGGGAATAGAGACACTCGAGCTTGATGCCTTTGCCTGCTGTGACAGTTTGGCTAACGTAACCTTGCCCTCAACGTTGAAATCAATAAAAAGAGGTGTGTTCTGGCAGTGCAGGAGTATTTCTGAGATTCACATTCCAGCCTCGGTCACCGAAATAGGCGAATACTCATTCTACTACTGCGACAGCCTGCGACATGTTTACAACCATGCCGCCACTCCTCAGGAGGTTATCTCGCTATTCAAACCCAAAGACAGCATCACCGTACATGTGCCAGCGGCATCAGTAGAGTTGTATCGCCAGGCCAGCTACTGGAAAGACCTTAATATCGTGGGGGATATAGTAGGGCTTGTTCCTTAGAACGATGAACGTTGAACGTTGAGGGATGAACGTTGAACGATGAGTAATCCATTAAATCCTAATATCCTTAGAAAGGGATACTTGCGTGCCAAGCATACGTCTACACTCCTAAGCGAAGCGCCACTCCTTCACTCCTACACTCCTTAAATCGGATTAACGATTAAGAACTAATAATTATAATAATTTCTGTCCAAAAAATCCCAAGAAAAACATCAATCCTCAGAACAAAAACTTTCCGAAATTTTTTGACAAAAATTTTTCAAAAACCCAAATTAACGCCCTCAAAACTCGAGAATTCTGAACAAAAAAATCTTTTGCCCGAAAAAACGCCGAAAAACGCATATAACTCTAAAATACTGAAACTCAAAACATTACAACCTCACAACCCAAAATATGCAATATTTTTGCCCTTTTGTTTTTCCAAAACCTATCGTTTTACTCACCAAAACCATAGGTTTTGCTTTTCAAGATGATAGGTTTTGCAACGCAAAACCATAGAAAACGGAGCCCAAAACCTATGCTTTTGAAAAATAAAGTCCTGTTTTTTGCTTTTCAAGACCATTTTTTCAGTCTCCAACCCCCAAATTTCTCTCTAGAATGAAAAAAAATTTTGTCAAAAAAATTCCGAATTTATTTTTGAAATTTTTTGACAAAATCATTTGTGAAATATCCCCCGGCGGGGCAGGGCAAACCACTAATCTATAATCTCCACCACAACACCATCAACCTTTCCGCACAGATAGTCGCATGCAGAGGTAATGCCTGGGCCTTCAATATTCCTGAGCAGCAAAGGCCTTTTTTGCACAAACGTTTCGCAGTGTGCCGTCATGCCCGTGCGCAGTTTGCTGTTGGCTGCATCCACCACCCTGAACAAGTCGCCTTGCCCCTCATGCTGCAACACGATGGTGCGGTTAGGATACCACGACACCCTTACTCTTGCCTCTGGCTGCAAGAGAAAACAGTGTAGCGTGTCTCTCATTACAAAGTCACTTGACAAGTCGTTCAAATTATCCTGGTATTTGCAGAAATCCTCAAAGTCTTTATATCCCACCAGTTCCGCCAGCGAGTTAAGTGTTCTTGTCTGCGGTTTGTGTGACTCATTCTTCAGGTATCCCCAAAACCGTTTTAGGGTTGTTTCACTTATCAAGTCCTTTCTTATCTTGTATAATCTTGTTGACAGTTCCTTGAAATCCCCATGAGCACTTAGCTTCCTGCCCATTTTCATTTCTATGGCCTCCCTTAGCTTATTGTAGTATAATTCTGTTGTGTCCATTTTCTTATGAGAGATTATTTATCAAAACATCGCTCACAAAGATAATAATTAAAATCGCTAAATTATAAAATGAACCAGATAAAAACACGTTTTGTGCAAAAATGGACAAAATGGACAAATGTTAATTGGGTTTAATTACATATTTTTGCAGTAACTAATATTAACAGAGAATTTTTATTATAAAATCAATATCTTTAAATTTTTAAAATATGTCCTACTACCAATTTGAAGCATGTAGAGTGTCTGGAGACGGTAATGCCATTTTTCCTGCAGAAATAATTATCGATGATGAAGAAGAGGTTTTAATTTACAGGAAACCAAAGCTGATAGGTTGTGATGAAACTAGGGTAAGGTTTGGTGCTATTGGTAGTATAACAATAGAAAAACATATCCTTTTTGCTGATATAATAATAGAGACAAGAGGTGGACGAGAAATTATTGCGCAAGGATTCACGAGAGATGATGCTGACATGATAAAGCGTCTTGTGCAATAAATCCCTGCTTCTAAAGGAATTTGGATTTTAGTCATAATATATAAATATGTCTGTACTATACACGTCAGACTTTATAGAAACCGCGAATTCTACCTCATCCGTTTCTGGAATTTCTAAGGTGTTAAGTGAACAGACTCATGTGTAAAGTTTCAAGATAAAATCTTTTTTTTATGATTGCTACATTTAAGTTTAAATTAATCATTATTCTTCTTTTGACCCCTCTGGTACTGACTGCTGCTAAGAAGAAAAAGATGCAAAATATTCCTGCTTATGAAGTGACTTTTTCACAGCATATTGCTTCGCAGCAGTTGGAACTGCTTATAGATGACTATAATAAGTATCCAGAACTACGTGAGCGTATAAAAAACTATTTGTTTTATGAGTACGACTATCATATGTCTTCATTGACTTTGCTCAATAGACTCGCTGATAGGGCAGCCTCTACAGACAGCATCTTTGCAACAGGAATGGCGGCTATAGTGGCGGAATATAAAGGACAGGTGTTTGATGGTTTGTCGCGTATGGATTATCATCAGATGGGAACATATTATAAGAGAACAGAGTTGGATGATCACGATTTTCTGCAAACTATATTCAGAAAGGTGTTTTTAGAACAAATAGACCATTTTAAATACATAGATGTAAAGCAGTTAACTACAGCTTTTGAAGGAACAGACTTGAGTAATGACTTCAAGAATGCCTATGAACAGCGCCGTACATTAGCTATGTCAAATTTGGACAAAAGCCTCAAGGAGTATACCGAAATGGAGAACCTGCTAGCCAAGGATTTTAAAGATAAAACTTTGGCCGAGGTTTCTTATCTTGTGGATAGTCTATATGACAAAATTAATGCATTGGTAGTGCAGTCTTTTAAAACCAAGAGTCTCATTATCGATAATCAACTTGCTGATTTCAAGGTTAAACTTACGCGCATAGTACAAGAGAACCTTGACGATTGTCAACAATGCATTATGGATGGAAGAAAAGAATTTGACAAAGAACTTTTCGGCGGAGTTGTGTCGGTGTACACGGATGTGGATAAAATCAGCTCTGAACAAAGTGAAGGATTCAGTTTCCCTGTAGCTGAATTTGAAAACTATGCACAACAGGTTAATAACCAAAAACAATCGCAACAGGATGATGAAACTCTTGATGCCATCTTAGCCTTGACTCCACTTGGCTGGCTTGGGGCTTTAGCTGATCTCGCAGAGGCAGCTACTCCAGAAAAGAATAGAGTAAAATCAAAGAAGAAATCTCCCAATTACGCCGAGATTTTCAATAAAAAGTTGTATGATAATATGAGCTCTTCTGCCAACACCTATGTTGAGAAGTACTTCGATTCTTTGGTGCAAAATATAAATCAATCACAAAAAAAGTTTAGTTCTTCTATTTATGAAAATCTTTAAATACATTCTGTTTAGTTGCCTACTTGCATTAGCCCCAATGGTAGAGGCAGATGCTCAGGCTGGACTTCTTAAAATTTTTGGACGCGGTGCAAGAACTACAGGACGGAAGGTTGTGAAGAAATCAACCCAAAGGGCTCTAAGAAGTGCTTCTACAAGAACTGCAAGAAGCGCTTCGCAGCGTGCTGCTATGATTAAACGAGTATCTCGGTCAAAATCAGGAATGGAGGTGACAAGGCGTGCGCGTTCTATGGCTCATAGTTGTTTTCTAAGTAATGCTGCCTTGGATCGTGCAGCTTTGAGAGTTACCGAAAAACTAGTAGCGAAAGGAGGCGAAAAAGTGTTGAAGAATGTAACAACAGAACAACTTTATCAAATGGTTACAAAAGAGGTTGCTGCTGCGGAATTAAGGGCCATGGGCCAATATGCTATTGTTGGCGTTCCATATGTTGCTTGGAGGCATACACAAGATGGCGGAACGTCAAATACAAACGCCAAAGGAAACTCTACTAAATCGATAGATAATCATATAGGCCACTCTCCGTTGCCGGAACTAAACAGTGCCGCTATTACCGCTGCTGGCAATATATTTGGAACAAGTAAAACAAAGGTCGAGATGATAAAGAAAGATGCTTCAGCCAACTTGCGCTTAAAGATGGCCATAGAAGATAATCCAGAACTTCTTGACGCATACAATCGTTGCGCAAATTCGTCTGCGCGCACTGATGTCACCATATTAAACTATTTAACTACTCGTGCAAAATTAAATGACCAACTACTGTCAGGTACTAGTGGTGCAGCGTTGAAACTCGAAAATAAAGAGCAAGATGAAAATATTGTAAATATATTTATTAATAATCGAGACAAGGTTGCCGCAGAAATGATAAGTAAGGACTATGCCAATGCTCAATTAGAGGGCTCTGCTTATTATTTTAATATGTTTATTCCTGAAATGCAGGATTTACGCCCGATGCCTAATTCTGAAATAGTAACCGATAAAGGACGACGTTATGTAAGAAAATGGAGTAAGACTTATGTTTATGCAGTTGACAACGATGCTGATAGCAAAATGGCGTATCCAACGTTCAATACAGATCAGCATGGGCGTGTGGTGAAATTTCGATATTTGTTTACCAAGGATGATGTTTGTGAAGTTGCGCCTACAGCTAAGATGCAAACTATTTCCCAAATAATCCTGACCACTGATGCACGTGGTAAGAAAACAATAGATAAGCCTGCTAAAGGTCTTGTTTCCCACAGCATCCACCCTTTATGGCTGGGAGGTAAAGAGACATGGCTAAACACTGTTGCATTTAATAAAAAGTCAGAGAAAGCTTGGCAAAAGTCAGAGAAAAACTTACAGAAGTTACTAAAAAATAAAAAAATAAATGCCGTTTGGTATGAAGTGGTTCTTACATATGACAATGCTGTAACACAAACCCCTTCTTCTGTGATGGTGTTAAAAGAATGGTATCACAATAGTAAAGGTATACAAAAGGAGGAAGACTTAATAAACACTGCAGGATAGTCGTTTTTAACGACCTGTTTAAGAAGCGTGTTTTCCTTACTCACTGCAAGCACTTGTGAGATGGTGATGACCTTGTTAACGACAGGGCAAACAACGGCGCCCCTTCCTTCTTCGACAAGGCCCCTCCCAAGGAACCTGCACCAAGCTTGATGAAAACAAAAAACGAATCCTTTCGTCGGATGATATAAAAGTTAGAATGTGAAAGTTTGCAAAAGTGAAACAGCATATATTCAGCTGATTTTATAGAAAAACGCACCTCGGTGCATAAAATGTATCGTACAAAAAGCGTTTTAAGTGATAATAATATTCAAAGGTATTTGTCTCGATGAATAAATGTTTTCAAAAAAAGTTGCCTTAAAAATTGAATTTTTTGCCTTTCGTTACTATATTATATATGTAACTTGAATTTCATATATTATGACTGAGAACGAAATGAATTTAGTTGATTTGATTGTGAACTACGACAGACATATTGCCGACGCGCAAGAGTATATAAAGGAGAACTTCGGGGTGTCTTCAGAGTATGATGCCGAAGAAGGAAGTCTGCGACTATATGTTACCAACGTAAACGATGCATTGCAGATTCTGGCTGCCAAAGAGTACTTGGATGACAGACTGCCTTCAGTGTTTGTAAAACTTTAAAAACAATAATAACTAATATAGCATTAAGAATATGAAAAAACTGTTTTTTGACATGGACGGTGTGCTGGTTGATTTCCAGAGCGGTATCGACAAACTGAGTGATGAAACAAAGCAAGAGTATGAGGGCAGACTTGACGAGGTGCCTGGCATCTTCTCGCTGATGGACCCTATGCCAGGGGCTATTGAGGCAGTTCACGAGTTGAGCAAATACTACGATATGTATATCCTTTCTACCGCACCATGGAAGAAT
Source organism: Prevotella sp. (assembly GCA_045614255.1). Taxonomy (GTDB): domain Bacteria; phylum Bacteroidota; class Bacteroidia; order Bacteroidales; family Bacteroidaceae; genus Prevotella. The sequence goes on along the minus strand of JAZLCN010000053.1, from coordinate 6,975 downwards.
CTCACGGCTTGGTCTGATAAGATTGAGTGGCTGACAAAACATTTTGGTGACTTGTTTAAGAAGCGCGTTATACTTACTCACTGCAAGCACCTGTGTGATGGTGACTATTTGGTGGACGACAGGGCAAAGAACGGCGCGAGCGAGTTTCCGGGCGAGTGGGTGCAGTTTGGCTCTGAGCGTTATCCCGACTGGGAGGAGGTGACCCGCTACCTCATCAGCGAGTTCCTGCTTCACGACGAAGATGATGAGAAGCTTAACAAGCGATTGATTAGCTATACAATGGTGGAGAAGACCATAAAGATGCTTGATGGATATATGGAGGTTCTGAACCAGAAGGCGGAAGCTGACTGCACTCCTGAACTATGTAAAGAGGTAAATGCCTTGATGAGGCTTACAAACAAATGGCTGGAGGTGAAAGGGGATGCGTCAGAGGTTGATTATTATGTTGACTGATGGTTAAATTTTTTAAGACAGAAATTACTATAATTATAATAATTGATTGTTCTTACCGCTCATAAAAATCAGTCATAGAGTTCCTTGTAACCAACTGAATACTTATAGTGCAAAGATACGAACTATCATTTAAATTATTATAATTATAGTAATTTCTGTCCAAATGCATATAATTATAGTAATTTCTGTCCAAATACACAAATCATCTGAGCGTCTTATAAGAAAGTATGTGCCAGGTAATGGCTATGGCCAATGCTATCATCAGGGCACTGAGCCATGGCTGTGAGTGCAGGATATAAGCGCAATATAATAATGTGAGCCATACCATTGAGACGGAGATAATCTTTGCCCTCAATGGTATGGCTTTGTATTCGCGGAAGTTGCGGATGTAAGGACCCAGGCGTTTCTGGTTGAGCAACCATTCATACAACCGTGGCGAACTGCGAAAGAACAGTGCGGCGGCAAGCAGAAGGAATGGGGTGGTGGGCAGCAATGGCATGAAGATGCCCATGATGCCTAGTGCCAGTGCGATGGAACCTGATATGATAAATATGATTTTCATAACGATTTGGCGAATTGCATGCAAAGGTATTGCTTTTTCTCCGTTATCTGCCGATATTTAATGCCTTTTTGTCTGCTTTATGTTTTTTTATATTGACTTTATTCAAGAATATGCCTTCACAACCTTAACACCTTAAACCCTTATAACCTCATGACCAAAAAATCACATGCGTTTCTTGGCGGTTACAGATTAAATTGTTACCTTTGTCTTAGATTATCAAACATAATTTCTATATAAACATGAACGAAAACGAAAATAAGCAGGGGCTGCAGATTGAGCTGCCTCAGGACGTTGCCAAAGGCAACTATGCCAACTTTGCCATTATAACACATTCAAGCAGTGACTTTGTTGTTGACTTTGCATGTGTGTTGCCAGGACTGCCAAAGGCTCAGGTGACAAGCCGCGTGATTCTTGCGCCAGAGCATGCCAAGAGACTGCTGGCTGCACTGAATGAGAATATTGTGAAGTATGAGAACGAGTATGGCAAGATAAAGGTGCCTAACATGGAACCTAAGACCATCTCGCCATTTGGAATCGGCGGTAATGGAGAGGCGTAAGATTACACTAAATAATATCAACATAACTAAAAACAAGAAAAAATGGGAAAATTTGTAATTACAAAGCGTAAGAACGGTGAGTTTCAGTTTAGTCTGAAAGCTACAAACGGTCAGGAGATACTAGGAAGTGAGGGCTACACAACAATCGCTGCTTGCAAGAATGGCATTGAGTCTGTAAAGAAAAATGCTGCCGATGAGGCTCGCTTTGAGCGCAAAGAAGCAAAGAACGGCGCGCCTTACTTCGTGCTGAAGGCTGGAAACGGTCAGGTGATTGGTCAGAGCGAGATGTACTCAAGCGAGGCATCACGCGACAACGGCATCGCTTCTGTAATGAAGAATGCTCCAGAGGCAGAGGTGGTTGACGAGACTGCTGAATAATTCTTCTGGAAATCATAATATCAGAATATGGGGTGTGCTAAGTGCATCCCATGTTTTTTTTTATTACCTTTCGCGAATAACTGCATAAGAGTGGATACGCAGGTTCTTGAATTGTATATTTTATTGATATGATGGTTTGGGATATAGTTAATGTTTTGTTAATTGTTGGAAAAAATATTTTGGTTTATAAGGATAGTGTTATCTTTGCATAGTAATGAAAAGGGATTTGTATATAATCAGCGGCTGTAATGGAGCGGGCAAGACAACTGCTTCATATACAGTGTTGCCCGAAATCTTACAGTGTAAAGAATTTATAAATGCTGATGAAATTGCGAAAGGCTTGTCGCCATTTAATCCGGAAAGTGTGGCGATAGAGGCTGGTCGATTGATGTTACAAAGAATTGAATATCTTTTGGAACGGAATGAAACATTTTCTATTGAAACAACATTGGCTACAAAATCTTATATAAATCTGGTGCGTAGGGCGCAAGAGAAAGGGTATAGAGTTCATTTGATTTTCTTCTGGTTGGAAACGCCAGAACTTGCTATTCAGCGTGTTGCGGAAAGGGTTAGTAAAGGTGGACATAATATTCCTATTGATATTATAACAAGGAGATATGTGGCAGGTATCAGCAATTTGTTTAATCTATTTATGAATGAAGTGGATTCATGGATGATTTACGATAACAGCCGTTCACCAAGAACTTTTATTGCAAAAGGTGGAAGAATTGCTGAGTTTGAAGTGTTTTCCGAATTGGTTTTTAATAAAATTAAATCTTATGTCAAATAAAGAAGTAAACGAATTGATTGAAAAAATTGATGCTGGTTTGAAGTTGGCAGAGGAAAAAATGCTTAAAGAGAAGTCTTTGCGTGGTGAGACTGTTGTTGTTTATACAGAAGATGAGGGGATACACCATGTTCCAGCAAGTGAGATGTTAGAGAAATGCAAAGCGATGGCTTTGTCATAATAAGCCACTCAGCAACAAGATTAATAAGTCGGTAGAGGATATCTATCTGATTTATAAAGACTAAAAATCTTAGCAATGAGATGTGCTGCATTGAGTAGCGGAAGTGACAATGGAGACGCTGCGCTTCAAGAGTATGCTAGCGTATCTGAAATATAAAGGAAAGGCGTGATAAGCAAACGTCTTTCCTTTTTTTTGTTAAATGTATTTAATAATGTTATATAAAGTTAAATCGTAAGTTGTTTGACTTTTTTATTGTCTATATATTAGGTGTTTTAAATAAAGTTTAGTACCTTTGCACCCCAAAAGCACCCAATGGGTGTGCTATGTTCTTTTGACAATATACATAAAATAATATAATAATTTAAAAATCAAACAATTATGCCTACAATTTCACAATTGGTAAGAAAGGGCAGAAAGGAACTTGTTGACAAGAGCAAGTCACCAGCTTTGGATTCATGTCCACAGCGTCGTGGTGTTTGTGTTCGTGTTTACACAACAACTCCTAAGAAGCCAAATTCGGCAATGCGTAAAGTTGCCCGTGTGCGTTTAACAAACCAGAAGGAAGTGAACTCTTACATCCCAGGAGAGGGACACAACTTGCAGGAGCACTCAATCGTGCTCGTTCGCGGTGGCCGTGTTAAGGACCTCCCAGGTGTACGTTATCACATTGTTCGCGGTACACTTGATACAGCAGGTGTAGCTAACCGCACACAGCGCCGCTCTAAGTACGGTGCTAAGCGTCCAAAGGCTAAGAAGTAATAACCGGAGAAGGTTACAAGGCCTAAGGCAAAAGTAATTTAATTATTAATCCCGTTTTGCTGGAGAATTGTTACAAAAAGGTTGAGTAAATGCCCGGGTGCGGGTGTTGAAGAACAGAAAGAAACAGCCCCAAGCAGAATTTTTAATCATTTAAAAACAAAATGAGAAAAGCAAAACCAAAGAAGCGCGTGGTTCTTCCAGATCCCGTGTTTAACGACCAGAAGGTGTCAAAGTTTGTAAATCACCTGATGTATGACGGAAAGAAGTCAAAGTCGTATGAGATTTTCTACAAGTCACTTGAGACAGTAAAGGCAAAGATGAGCAACGAGGAGAAGTCTGCACTCGAAATTTGGAAGACTGCCCTCGATAACATCACTCCACAGGTTGAGGTTAAGAGCCGCCGTATCGGTGGTGCAACATTCCAGGTGCCAACAGAGATCCGTCCTGACCGTAAGGAGAGCATCTCTATGAAGAACATGATCATGTATGCTCGCAAGCGCAGCGGTAAGTCTATGGCTGACAAGCTCGCAGCTGAGATCATGGATGCTTTCAACAACCAGGGTGGTGCTTTCAAGCGTAAGGAGGATATGCATCGTATGGCTGAGGCTAACCGTGCATTTGCTCACTTCAGATTCTAATAATATAATTAAGGTAAGAAGAAAATGGCAAGTCGCGATTTAAAACTGACTCGTAACATCGGTATCATGGCTCACATCGATGCCGGTAAGACAACAACTTCTGAGCGTATCCTGTTCTACACAGGTAAGACTCACAAGATTGGTGAGGTGCATGATGGTGCTGCAACAATGGACTGGATGGCACAGGAGCAGGAGCGTGGTATCACTATCACATCTGCTGCTACAACATGTAACTGGACTTACGACAACAAGAACTTCAAGATAAACCTGATTGACACTCCGGGACACGTTGACTTTACCGCTGAGGTAGAGCGTTCACTCCGTGTGCTCGACGGTGCTGTTGCAACATACTCTGCAGCTGACGGCGTGCAGCCACAGTCTGAGACTGTATGGCGCCAGGCTGACAAGTACAATGTGCCACGTATCGGTTATGTAAACAAGATGGACCGCTCTGGTGCTAACTTCTTTGAGACAGTTCAGCAGATGAGAGACATTCTTGGCGCTAACCCAGTGGTTCTGCAGGTGCCAATCGGCGCAGAGGAGAACTTCAAGGGTGTTGTTGACCTTATCAGAATGAAGGCTCTCTACTGGCACGATGAGACAATGGGTGCTCAGTATTCAGTTGAGGAGATTCCTGCTGACTTGAAGGATGAGTGTGATGAGTATCGCAATAAGCTTCTCGAGGCTGCCGCTGAGTATGAGGAGGCGCTGATGGAGAAGTATTTCGATGATCCAGAGTCTATCACAAACGAGGAAATCATCGCTGCTATCCGCAAGGGTACTGTGGCTATGGAGTGTACTCCAATGGTTTGTGGTTCTTCATACAAGAACAAGGGTGTACAGCCTCTGCTCGACTATGTTTGCGCATTCTTGCCATCACCACTTGATGTTGAGGATATCATAGGTACAAACCCACATACAGACGAGGAAGAGCATCGTAAGCCAAGCGAGAACGAGCCAACATCTGCTCTCGCATTTAAGATTGCTACAGACCCATACATGGGCCGTCTGGTATTCTTCCGCGTTTACTCAGGTAAGGTTGAGGCAGGTTCATACGTTCACAACGCACGTTCAGGCAAGAAGGAGCGTATCAGCCGTCTGTTCCAGATGAACTCTAACAAGGAAATCCCAATGGAGTCTATCGACGCTGGTGATATCGGCGCAGGTGTAGGTTTCAAGGATATCCGCACAGGTGATACTCTCTGCGACGAGGCACACCCAATCGTGCTCGAGTCAATGACATTCCCTGACACTGTGATCTCTATCGCAGTTGAGCCAAAGAGCCAGGCTGACATCGCTAAGCTTGACAACGGTCTTGCTAAGCTTGCTGAGGAGGACCCAACATTTACAGTTCGCACAGACGAGCAGAGTGGTCAGACAATCATCTCTGGTATGGGTGAGCTTCACCTCGATATCATTATCGACCGTCTGAAGCGTGAGTTCAAGGTTGAGTGTAACCAGGGTAAGCCACAGGTTAACTATAAAGAGGCTATTACTAAGACTGTTAACCTCCGTGAGGTTTACAAGAAGCAGTCTGGTGGTCGCGGTAAGTTCGCTGATATCATCGTTAACATCGGTCCAGTTGATGAGGACTTCACACAGGGCGGATTGCAGTTTGTTAACGAGGTTAAGGGTGGTAACGTTCCTAAGGAGTTCATCCCATCTGTACAGAAGGGCTTCGAGAGCGCTATGAAGAACGGTATCCTCGGTGGTTATCCAGTTGACAGCCTGAAGGTAGTTCTCGTTGATGGTTCTTACCATACAGTGGACTCTGACCAGTTGTCATTCGAGCTTGCAGCTCTCAACGCATACAAGAACGGTTGTCCAAAGGCAGGTCCTGTGCTCATGGAGCCAGTGATGAAGCTCGAGGTTATCACTCCAGAGGAGAACATGGGTGATGTAATCGGTGACTTGAACAAGCGTCGTGGACAGGTAGAGGGTATGGACGAGGCTCGCAGCGGTGCTCGCGTTGTTAAGGCTAAGGTGCCACTGTCAGAGATGTTCGGTTATGTAACAGCTCTCCGTACAATCACTTCTGGTCGTGCAACAAGCTCAATGGAGTACTCTCACCACGCTCCTCTCGCTAGCGCAATCGCTAAGGCTGTGCTCGAGGAGGTTAAGGGACGTGCAGACCTCGTGTAAGTAATTGCATAACATACACAAATGCTTAATGCTTGTTGGGCATGCCCAATTAAGCATTAGGCATTAACAAAGAGAAACATTAAACATTGTAAATGCCGTTGAGCAAATGACTCTTTAACGGTAATTGAAAGTTTAAAAATAAAGAATAAAAATTAAGATTATGAGTCAGAAAATTAGAATTAAGCTGAAGTCTTACGACCACAAGTTGGTTGACAAGTCAGCAGAGAAGATTGTTAAGGCTGTAAAGGCTACAGGTGCTACTATCTGCGGTCCTATTCCATTGCCAACACACAAGCGTATTTTTACTGTTAACCGTTCAACCTTCGTTAACAAGAAGGCTCGTGAGCAGTTCCAGCTCTCAGACTACAAGCGCTTGATTGATATCTACAGCACAACAGCAAAGACTGTTGACGCTCTGATGAAACTCGAGTTGCCAAGTGGTGTTGAGGTAGAGATTAAGGTGTAGTAAATTATTTACCTCATAAATAAAAGCGCCGTATCGCTAACTGCGATACGGC
>JAZLCN010000052.1:0-19227 GCA_045614255.1 Prevotella sp. | reverse complement strand
GGTTTTGAGCTCCGTTTTCTATGGTTTTGCGTTGCAAAACCTATCATCTTGGAAAGCAAAACCTATGGTTTTGGTGAGTAAAACGATAGGTTTTGGAAAGCTAAAAGGCCAAAAATATTGCACACTTTTGATTTTTAGATTATAAGGTTTTGAGGTTCAAGGCTTTAGAGTTGCACACGATTTTTGGCGTTTTTTCGGGCAAAATATTTTTTTGTTCAGAATTCTCGAGTTTTGAGGGCGTTAATTGGGGATTTTTGGGAGGGGTTTGTCAAAAATTTTCGGAATGAAAGCCCCCTCCTGACCTCACCTGAGAGCCCCCTCCTAACCTCCCCCTTGGGGGAGGAAAAGGAACCTACCCCTATCCCCTCCCGAAGGGAAGGGAACTGAAAGCCTCTCCCCTTGTGGGAGGAAGGTAGATGAAGATAGAAGGAGATAGAGGGAGATAAAGGACATTTGCGTGACAAGCAAACTGTTCTCCCTCTTGAAAAGGGGGAGCTAGAGGGGGATGAAAATCCTTTAAATCCCAAAATCCTTAGAAAGGAAAATTGCATGACAAGCATACGTCTGCACTCCTAAGCGAAGCGTCACTCCTGTACTCCTACACTCCTGATATTGGATTAAGGATTAGGGATTAAAGATTAAGGTTTGCTTGCTTAGCTCCCTCTCCAAGGAGAGGGCGGGGGGAGAGGCTCCATTCAAATCCTCATCAAAACCCCAATTGCTTCCTCAACAGTCTTCACGTCTGCCACTACAATGGAGCGTTTGCCTTTTTGCTCTCTCAGGTTGCAACGCCGCGGATTGCGTGTTATGAAGTTAAGCAGTTTGTCGAATGCCAAACTCTGATAATACGGACTGTTGGGATTGCTCACCAGAAACAGCGCCATGCGTCCCTGCTTCAGTATAATCTTTTCACATCCAAGACTCTTGCCCAGTTGCCTCAGCGGAACAACGCGCATCAGTTCTTCTGCCACTGGCGGTATCTTGCCGAAGCGGTCGCGCATGCGTGTCCTGTAGCGCTCCACTTCGTCGTTGCTCTTCAGTCCGTCCAGTTCTCTATACAGCAACATTCTCTCGCTGTCGCTTGGCACATAGGTTGGCGGGAAGTACATCTCTATATCACTGTCGATGGTACATTCGGTGACATAGTATGAACCTCCCCCCTGCCCCTCCAAAGGAGGGGTGATTAGTTTCTGCTTATGCACAGCAGGTTCCTCTCCTTTGGAGAGGTTAGGTGAGGTTTGCTCATTCCTCAACTCCACCACAGCCTCGTTGAGAATCTTGAGATAGGTTTCATAGCCAAGGTCGGCAATGAATCCGCTCTGCTCAGAGCCAAGCAGATTGCCCGCCCCACGGATGTCAAGGTCTTGCATGGCTATGTTTATTCCGCTGCCCAGGTCAGAGAAGTTCTCCAGTGCCTCAAGTCTGCGGCGCGACTCAGGATTAAGTGCCGCCAACGGCGGAGCCAGCAGATAGCAGAACGCCTTGCGGTTGCCACGCCCCACTCGTCCGCGCATCTGGTGCAGGTCGCTAAGTCCAAAGTTGTGAGCACCGTTTATTATTATTGTGTTGGCGTTTGGAATGTCAATGCCATTCTCCACGATGGTTGTCGAGAGCAGCACGTCGTAGTCGTGGTTGGCAAAATCCATTATTATCTGTTCCAGCTGCTCTGGCTTCATCTGTCCGTGACCTATTGCCACGCGTGCGTCGGGTATGTACTTGTTTATTATCTCGGCAATGCGTGTAAGGTCTTTTATTCTGTTGTTCACGAAATACACCTGTCCGTTTCGGCTCATCTCAAAGTTTATGGCATCCACAATTATTTCGGATGTAAACGTGTGTATCTCTGTCTGTATAGGATACCTGTTGGGAGGTGGCGTTTGTATTATGCTCAGGTCGCGTGCTCCCACCAGTGAGAACTGGAGTGTGCGTGGTATAGGCGTTGCCGACATGGTTAGCGTGTCTACATTGTTTTTCATCTGGCGCAGTTTCTCCTTTGTTGAAACGCCAAACTTCTGTTCCTCATCTATTATCAGCAAGCCCAGGTCTTTAAACTTCACCGACTTGCCAATGAGTTTGTGTGTGCCAATGAGAATATCTATCTTTCCCTCCTCCAAGTCTTTCAGCACCTCCTTGGTTTGCTTTGCGCCACGTGCCCTTGACAGGTAGTCGACCCTCACTGGCAAATCCTTTAGTCTGCCTTTGAATGTCTGGTAGTGCTGGTAAGCCAATACCGTGGTGGGCACGAGCACCGCTACCTGCTTTGAGTCGCATGCCGCCTTGAATGCCGCACGCACCGCCACCTCGGTCTTGCCAAATCCCACATCGCCGCACACCAGTCGGTCCATAGGGCGGTCGCTCTCCATATCGGCCTTCACGTCGTTGGTGGCCTTAAGCTGGTCGGGCGTGTCCTCGTATAAGAAGCTGGCCTCCAGCTCATGCTGCATAAACGAGTCGGCACTGAAGGCAAAACCTCGCTCCTTGCGCCGTGCGGCATATAATAGTATAAGGTCGCGAGCGATATCCTTTATCTTCTTCTTGGTGCGCTCCTTCAGGTTTTCCCACTGTCCTGTGCCCAACTGGCTCAGACGTGGCGGCTGGCCATTGTCCTGAGCTTTGTATTTCGACACCTTGTGAAGCGAGTGTATAGACACGTAAACGGAGTCGCCCTTCTGGTAGGTTATCTTTATCACCTCTACAAAACCGTTGCCCTGTGGCATTCTAAGCAGTCCGCCAAACTGTCCTATGCCATGGTCAATATGCACCACATAGTCGCCCACCTCAAACTGACTTATCTCCTTCAGTGTGAGTGCCACCTTGCCGCTGCGCGCCTTGTCGCTCTTGAGGTTGTATTTATGGAAACGGTCGAATATCTGGTGGTCAGTAAAGAAGCACACCTTCATGTCGTTGTCGGCAAATCCCTCGTGGAGGGTTTTCTCGACGGGGGTGAAGGTAATGGCGGCCCCCACCTCCGCCTCCCCCTTAGGGGAGGAACTTCTGAGGCCTGCCCCAAGGGGGAGGTTGGAGGGGGCTTTCGCTCCAAATATCTCCTTCAGTCTCTCGTTCTGCTTTTTGCTGTCGGCAAGGATATATAGTTTGTAGCCTTTCTGCATATAACTCTGAAGCGACTCCTGTATAAGATCGAAATTTTTGTGGAAGAGCGGTTGGGGAGTAATATTAAACTTCAGTGTGGCATCGGGCAGTCCCATTGGGCGGTGGCCTATCTCTATGCGGCGGAAGTTAACTATGTCGAGCATAAACCGCTCACCGTTTATCAGTTTTATCTCCTTGCGCATCTCGCTCAGTATGCGCTGCTGCTCCATCTCTGTGGCACCTTCAGTGCGCTCTATGATGGCTTGCGCCGAGAATCCCTCCTCGTATATTTGGTTTATGCGGTCGTGCACAAAGGCAAGGTCTTTGGTCACCACAATGGTCTTGTCTGACAGGAACGACAGCAGCGGCACGTAATTATCATTGCCGCCTGTAAGCTCTGGCACAATGCTTATCTGCTCGCACTTCTCGCGCGACAACTGATTCTCCACCTCAAACGTACGTATGGAGTCGATATCATCGCCGAAGAAGTCGATGCGGTAAGGGTATTCGCAACTATATGAGAACACGTCGAGGATGCTGCCGCGCAGGGCAAACTGTCCTGGCTCGTAAACATAATCGACCTCCTTGAAGCCCAGTGAGCGCAACTGACTGAGCAGTTCGCCTGTGTCCACCGTCTGGTCTTTGCTCAGACTGATGGTCTTGTCGTCAAGATTTTTCCTCGAAACCACCAACTCTGCTATAGCCTCTGGATGGCTTACGATATACAAAGGTTGGGAGGTTGTGAGGTTGTGAGGTTGTAAGGTTGTAACGTTGTGAGATTCGAAACTATTGTCTACACTCCTACACTCCTTCACTCCTACACTCCTGACACCATTGTCTGAACTCCTGAACTCCTTCACTCCTGAACTCCCCAAAAACTCTCCCCTCCTCGAAATTGCCGAGAGAGTCTCTGTGCGTAATATCTCGCTTGCAGCGTCACGCTGACCATATTTTATGGCACGCCTGTATGATGAGGGGAAGAACAACACTTGGTTACTGCCCATCACCTGTGTCAGGTCGTGATACAGATATCCCGCTTCGTCGGCGTCTTGCATTATAAACAACATGGTGTGGCCCTGCTTGGTGGCTAAGGCTGAGAATACCATTGGAGCGGCAGAAGCCAACAATCCCTCAAGGAAAACGGTCTTGCCGCCATCCTCGCTGAGTGTCTTTGCCAAAGCCGATACCTGTGGCAGATAAGCATATAATTGCTGTAGTTCTTGTAGTTGCATTATGCAAAATTAGTCAATAGTTTTTAAATTGCCAAAACAGTTGTGAATACATACCGTTTTTTTTAAATATTTCTTTTGAGTATCAAACAAATTGTTTTATCTTTGCATTGAGGGAGAAGACCTCATTACCTCAAAACCTCATAACTTATAAACTAAAAAACATATGCACAACAGCGACAGCATCGTAATTATACCTACCTATAATGAGAAGGAGAACATAGAGAAGATAATCAGGGCAGTGTTTGCACTTGACAAGTGTTTTCATATACTCATAATCGACGATGGGTCGCCCGATGGCACTGCTGCTATCGTACATGGTATGATAGAGAATGAGTTTGCCGACAGACTGTTTATCATTGAGCGTAGTGGCAAACTTGGACTTGGCACAGCCTATATCACTGGTTTTAAGTGGGCGCTGGAGCGCGACTATGGCTATATCTTTGAGATGGACGCCGACTTCAGTCACGACCCTAACGACCTGCCACGCCTCTACTCTGCTTGTCATGACGAGGGTTACGATGTGGCCATAGGCTCAAGATATGTGAGCGGCGTGAATGTGGTTAACTGGCCTATAGGCAGAGTGCTCATGAGCTATTTCGCGTCTAAGTATGTCAAGATGGTAACTGGTTTCCAGGTTCACGACACTACCGCTGGCTTCAAGTGCTACAAGCGCCGTGTGCTCAAGACCATAGAACTCGACAAGATAAAGTTTAAGGGTTATGCTTTCCAGATTGAGATGAAGTTTACTGCCTATAAGATTGGCTTTAAGATTAAGGAGGTGCCAGTAATCTTCGTTAACCGCCGTGAGGGAACAAGCAAGATGAGCGGCGGCATTTTTGGCGAGGCCTTCTTTGGAGTAATGCGCCTGCGCTGGGACGGATGGACCCGTAAGTATCCTAAGATTGTGGAGTAAGTTTATTAGTATTATATAATTCCTTTTTATTTAATCATGCTAAGATTATTTTTTCTGGTTATATTCTATTGTGCAACATTATGTTCATTTGCACAAGATGTCTTTATGCGCGCAAAGCAGCAATACGACAGAAACAATGGAACAGCAGCAATACCACTATTAAAACAGGCAGTAAATGATGGTTTTGCCGATGCGGCATATCTTCTGGGCACAATCTATTATAGTGACAATATCCAGAATAACGTCAACCGTTTTGGCGTTAGCCGTAACTATGTGTTGGCAAGGCAAAATTTTGAGAAAGGCATTCAATTAGGATGTGAGAACGGAGATACCGAGCTCGGGTATATCTATTACTTTGCTTGGGGTGTTGATAAAAATATAACCAAAGCTGTTGAACATCTGGCAAAAGGAGTGGACAAGGATAATGAAGATGCCAAATTCTTACTTGGACAACTCTATTTTTTGGGTAACGAAGTGGAGCAAAACTTCAAACAGGCTTTTGACATGCTCAAATCAACTGTTAATGAGAAATACTTGTATAGCTACGACAGGATGAATGCCACTTCTGCCAGAATATTAGGTATTTGCTATGAGAATGGTTTGGGTTGTGAGCGCAATGTTGCAAAAGCCTTATTATATTACCGCAAGAGTAATGGAGAGGCATTTTTTAGAGGCGGACTTCTTATGGATCGTCTGAAGATGGCTTCAACAAGTGACTGTTCAGAAAGCGAGGGAGAATATGGCAGTGTGTCTTATTATCTCCAGTCTGCCATAAAAGCAGGAGTGAACACACCTTTGGCTCTCTATCTTCATGCAGTTAGTATGGCAAATGAAATACCTGTGGAAGACAGGAAACATCCAGGCAGAGACAACATTGCACGTGCAATGATGAAAGCAGCAAACGCAGGTCATGCCGCAGCGCAAAAAACATTGGGCGACTGGTATGCCAATGGATGGTTTGTATCTAAGAATCTTGTTAAAGCAAAAGAACTTTATGCTAAGTGCAAATATAATCCAGCTGATGCTGAACGAATAGAGAAAGACCGTCTTTACAGAAACTCCAAGGGAATATATAGGATTGGTGATGTGTTTAAGGTAGCTTTTAATTCAAGTATCTTTGCAGATTCTTTAAGTTCCTATATAGTAGTAAACATTGACAGTATGGGTACTCCTACACGCCTTATGAGTACGAAGGAGTATAGAATAAGCTCTGGCTCACAATATCAGGCATTGATAAACGAGCACAAGACAACCCCATGGCAGATACCACTTAAGCATGAGGTTGAGGTGTTGTACAAACATGCCGACTCTCTTAATGCTTGGCTAAAGAACGAGACTTTTGAAATCTCTGCTGCAAATAAATATGCCTATAAGAGCAACCGATATTTCAATAGCTCCATAAATGAAACATTCTGCTATTTGGATATGAAGACAGGGGAAGTGAAAAGCAGGGGCGCTTTCAACTGTACTGGTTTCCGTTTCAGGCCTGTTGTAGATTATTATGGTGACAACGATGTTCCACAATGGCCTGAATATCTGGTAAATTATGAGGGATATGTAAATAACCCGGAACGCAAGAAACTGGATGAGGATGTTACATATAGAAATTCAAAAGGTTGTTACTTACCAGGCGACTTGTATTTCTATGAGCCTGAGCAGAAGTATTATATTGTTGCAGGAACAGACTTAATGAACAAGCCTGTACGCCTGATGACGATAGAAGCAGAAAAAGTTGATACATATTATAAATACAATAACCTTTCAAATGTTCCTTCAAAGGCTGATGTAACAATGGTTTATCAGACAAGAGACAGAGTAAACAAAAACCTCCAGCAGATAAATTTACCGTCACTGCCTGTTAATGCCAAGTTGGCATTCAAGGAGAAAGGGCAAAATGCGTTGAACTACATCGACTTTTCAGGTGGAAGTTTCAGATATTCTATCCTCGGCAATTCTTCAAGTGTTCAAGGCTACAATATCCATAGGGCATATGATTTAAAGAATGGAACATTGGTTAAGTAGAGGCAATATATCCAAGACTTTAAGGAGTTAATGAGTTTATGAGTTAATAAGTTAATGAGTTAATAAGTTAATAAGTTAAAAGCCGATAGAGAACAGTTCGTCCTCTATCGGCTTTTAGTTGACAAGTTGACAAATAGACGAGTTGTTTAAACTTACAACTATTGTCCTCTATCTCCTTCTATCTTCTTCTATCTCCCAACTTTCCCCTTCCCTTCGGGAGGGGTTAGGGGTAGGTTCAGTAATCCTCTTAAAACTTCAGCTGACCGACATTCTTTTGGATTTCCTCATCAGACAGTTCATAATTCTGCAAATCACCATCAATATATCTGTCGTACGATGGCATGTCAATGAGTCCGTGACCAGACAAGCAGAATAAGATTGTTTTCTGCTCGCCACTTTCCTTGCATTTGTTGGCCTCACGGATGGCAGCAGCAATAGCGTGACAACTTTCTGGGGCTGGGATAATTCCCTCGGTACGGGCAAAGAGCATACCCGCATCAAACGATTCAAGCTGAGGTATGTCTACGCCGCGCATCATCTTATCCTTGAGCAACTGACTGGCAATAGTGCCTGCACCATGATAGCGCAATCCGCCTGCGTGGATATTTGCTGGTTTGAAGTTATGACCCAATGTAAACATTGGCAACAGCGGTGTATAACCAGCCTCGTCGCCGAAATCATAGCGGAACACACCACGAGTAAGCTTAGGACAGCTTGCTGGTTCGGCTGCGATAAACTCAGTATGTTTGCCATCGAGGATATTATGACGCATGAATGGGAATGCCAGTCCGCCAAAGTTAGAACCACCGCCAAAGCATGCTATCACCACGTCTGGATACTCACCTGCCATCTCCATCTGCTTCTCTGCCTCAAGACCGATGATGGTTTGATGAAGAGTAACATGACTGAGCACCGAACCGAGCGTGTATTTGCAGTTTGGAGTCATCGTTGCCAGCTCAACGGCCTCAGAGATAGCTGTGCCTAGCGAACCAGGATGGTTGGGCTGAGCAGTAAGAATATCTTTTCCCGCACGTGTTGACATTGACGGAGAACCTGTTACGGCAGCACCGAATGTGCGCATGATAGAACTGCGGTAAGGCTTTTGCTGCATGGTTATCTTAACCTGATATACGGCAGCCTCGAGGCCGAACACCTTGGCTGCATAAGACAATGCCGCTCCCCACTGGCCTGCGCCAGTCTCAGTGGTAACATTGGTTGTGCCCTCCTGCTTGCAGTAGTAGCACTGTGGCAAGGCAGAGTTCACCTTATGACTGCCCAGTGGTGTGGCACTTTCATTTTTAAAATATATATGCGCAGGAGTACCCAGCGCCTCCTCCAGTCCATAAGCACGGACAAGTGGAGTGCTTCGGTAGTTGCGATATTTGTCTTGCACCTCCTCAGGTATGTCTATCCATGCGTCGGTGATGTTAAGTTCCTGCTTGCAACACTCGGTAGCAAAGATTCTGCTCAGTTCTTCTATAGTAGCAGGCTGCATGGTCTTGGGATTCATTGGCATCAATGGTTTGTTTACCATATCAGCCTGTATGTTGTACCACTGTGTGGGTATCTGATTTTCCTGGAGGATAAATTTCTTTTGCTTTGCCATAAGAATGGATATGTTGTTATGTTGTTGTGTTGTTATGATTGAAATGCAAAATTAATGATAATAATTGACAATTAGCATCAATTTGAAAGAAAATTGGTAATTTTGCATTATGATTATCATTTCTACTGTATTAATATACTTTGCCTTGCTCTTTCTGATAAGCCACATAGCAAGCAAGCGCAGTGACAACACGGCCTTTTTCCGTGGCGAGAGACGTTCGCCATGGTATCTTGTGGCTTTCGGCATGGTGGGAGCATCGATATCAGGCGTAACGTTTGTATCGGTTCCTGGCATGGTGACACACAGCGGAATGACATATCTGCAGACATGCTTAGGTTTTATCGTGGGCTATTTCGTGGTGGCATTGGTGTTGTTGCCTATATACTACAGACTTAACCTCACCAGCATATACACATATCTTGGACTGCGCATGGGTAACAGCTCGCATAAGACAGCGGCATGGTTTTTCCTTTTCTCCAAGATGACGGGAGCAGCACTGAGATTTTACATTCCTTGTCTGATACTCCAACAGTTTGTACTTGGCAAGCTGGGCATACCGTTTGCCGTTACTGCCGCCATAATGGTATTGCTGATATGGCTATACACACGGCGCAGCGGCATAAAGACACTGGTTTGGACGGATGCATTACAGACGCTATGCCTCATTACGGCCTTGCTGCTTATAATATATAATGTTGTTGGAGAGCTTGGCATGGGGTTCAGCGAGGCGGCAGAGGCAGTGATGTCACATCCCAACAGCAGGGTGTTTGTATTTGACGACTGGAGGAGCACGCAAAACTTCTGGAAACAGTTTGTGAGCGGAATATTCATAGTGGTGGTTATGACAGGACTTGACCAGGATATGATGCAAAAGAATCTTACATGCAAGTCGCTGCGTGAGGCTCAAAAGGACATGTGTGCTTATGGTTTTGCCTTTCTGCCTGTAAACCTGCTGTTTCTCTCTCTTGGCATTCTCCTAATAATTCTTGCATCGCAAAAGGGCATTACACTGCCCGGCAACGGAGACCAGCTGCTGCCATTGTTTGCGGCAACTGGCGATATGGGCACTATGGTAACTGTTCTGTTTGCCATTGGCATTGTGGCGGCATCGTTTAGCAGCGCCGACTCAGCCATTACATCGATGACCACAAGCTATTGCGTTGACATAGAGGAGAAGGAGACAGATGAGAAACTAAGAAGGAAGACTCATTTGGGAATTTGCCTCGTGTTTGCCTTATTTGTGATTATGACAAATGCCATAAACTCAAAAAGCATCATCGACACAGTATATGTGGTTTGCTCATATACTTATGGACCGCTGCTGGGCATGTTTGCCTTCAGCATACTTACAAAAAGAAAAAACAACGACAGACTGGTGCCGCTGATTGCCATAGGCGCACCAATGGTATGCTTTGCCATTGACCGCCTGTCTGTAAGTTATTGCGGATATAAGTTTGGTTATGAGTTGCTGATGGTTAACGGACTTATGGTGTATCTTGCCTTGCTGGCTACTTCTCGTCGTCGCAGTGGGAATCGTCGTCTTCGTCGGGAATAATACCACATTCCATATCCATGTCGAAACAACAATCAGCATTATCCATGTCGAAACAACACTTCGACATAGCCATGCCTGGCATAGGAATAGAACCAACAGCTCTTTGGTTTAGCCAATGAGGCATGTCTGCCACATTTTCTTGAGGAAACATCTGCATGGCACGGCCAGCAACAGACATTACCTCTACATCATCCAGGCATAGGGCATCGGGAGCGGAATCATATTGCATATCCCACATACCGTCTTCCATGAGCGACGCTAACTGTTCGTCTGAAATATCATAATTCTTCATAACCAATTCAGTTTTTATTGTACCCCATTGCCGTAAGCTCCTGCTGCAAGGCATTTTTTACACGGTTATATCTTGTATAGACATAAGCGGCAAGTTGTTTTTTAGTATAGGTTTTCAGTTTGTCTTTAGGAATAAATTCCCTGACATCATTCAACACATCCATTGGTTTGTCGCCATCGAGCAGGATGCGGCATATCAGCATACGGTCTAAAGGCGACATACGACTGGCTATGGCAAGGATGTCGTCGTGCAAGAAACCCTCCGACTGAGCTGCTGTTGCAGCTGGGCGTATCCTCACTGTATCATCGTCGAGCGAGAGCAAGTCGTGCTTGCGCCTGCGCTGGAAATAGCGTGTGGCGATAATAGACACATAGGCATTGAGCGAACAGGTGTGCTTGAAGATGCGCAGCTTATGCCAGTCGTCAGCAGAAAGAAACTC
The DNA here is from genome assembly GCA_045614255.1 of Prevotella sp. Lineage (GTDB taxonomy): Bacteria > Bacteroidota > Bacteroidia > Bacteroidales > Bacteroidaceae > Prevotella. The sequence goes on along the minus strand of JAZLCN010000052.1, from coordinate 8,078 downwards.
ATAGAACTCACCGATTAGTTCTTCAGGCAAACCGCTACAGCCGTAGAATGCTCCCACGTAGGAGAGCATGCCACGGCATCTCACGAAGAAGAAATTATATATCGTCTTCGGGTCGTTGGCTATAAGCCGCTGTATGAGTTCCTTGTCTGTCACTATATCACTATTCTATGATTTTTTCCTCTTCATCAAAGGCCTCGTCGGCCATGTCGGCATAAATCTCATAACGGGCAGATGAAGGCATCGCGCAACAGCAGACCTCCTCTTCTACCTTAAACTTATTTAGACGCGAGAAGAAGTTCATGCGTGTTCTGGTATCCTTACGGTAAGCCTCTGCCATACCCTCATCATCGTATGCGAAGTTACGGGCATTCTTTATTGAGAGATTGATGGCCACCTCAATAGAGTCTTGGTTGGCTCCCATATAGGTGAATGTCCATCCTTCATGCTGAAGCTCTGCCACAAGTTTTCTTATACTCTCTCCACGATATTCTGTCGACGAGTTTTCCTCGCCATCGGTAATCACTGTCACCACAACCACAGAGTCTTCTATATCTTTAACATGCTTGCGCATAGATGTAAGTGCAAAACCCATGGCATCGAAGAGCGGCGTGCTGCAGCATGGCTCGTAATCTTCTAATCGTAATGGCAAAGCCTCGCCTGCTGGCACTTTATCATAGACGGCAAGGTTTGAGCATCCGCAGAATGTTATCAACGACACAAAATGCTCTTGTGTCTCGTGAAATGTTTCCTGTGCCTTCTTTATTCCTGCCAGCGTCTCGTTGAAACCATTGACTGCCGACCTTCTTATACATTCCATTGACCCGCTGCGGTCGAGAATGATCAGATTGTAAACCTGTGCCTTTCCTACTTTCTTTGTTCCTGTTTCCATAATATACATTTTATTATTTAGTTAATAACATTGCAGTTTTTTGCTGCGTCTCTGATATTATGATACTTTAGGAAAGAGGAATCTATCAAATATCTGCAAAAAAAAATTTTTTATTGCACATTATCTTCTTGCATCTCTGCCTCACGGCGTGCTTGCTCAAGCATCACTTCCACGTCTGACTGCAGCAAGGCGACAATCTTCTGACGGCAACGCTTATGGAATTTTACAAGGAAGAATATGAGGAATGGCATTAACACCAAACCTAATAATGGTTCTACGCCAACCGAGAACAACAGGGAATCATAGATGCCATGGCAGAGGATTGGGGCAGCAAGAATCATCACCTTGGTTTTTATGTCGTTCTTTAACCCGAAATGGACGAGTGAGAAATAATATCCCATAAGGATTCCGCATCCCCAGTGCATTGGCACTGCAAGCAGCGCACGGACAATACCTACTGACACCCATTCGTCGGTATTGTCGAAGAGATAAAGGATGTTCTCTATGCCAGCAAAACCTAATGCCACACACGAGGCATACACCACTCCATCGACATGCTCGTCGAAGTGTCTGTTTTTATTAACGACAACCCAAAACATAAGAAACTTCATCAGCTCCTCTGGCAAAGCTGCTCCAAGGAATGATATGCTGACGGCATCATAAAGGGAGGTAATATTATCGCTATCGGGCACAATGCCTAAAGAGATAATCAAGTATGCAAGAGCGGCAGCGAGCACCGCCGACCATACACCTAAGGCAAGGGCCTTGAAGAGCAAGGAGAATGGTTCGCCCTTATATTTGTCTTGCTTCAATATATACCAAAATAGTACTGCCACTGGCAGCAGCGCAACAGCGAGAATAATAAGAACGTCCATAATCTAAATTGCTTTTAGGTTTCTATATTTATTACTGTCAATAATGTGCAAAGATAAGCATATTTTTTTACAACGGGCAATATTTATCAGAAAATCAATATTGTTTATTTTGCCGTTAAAACGAATTATATTAACTTTGCGGAAACAATTAATACGGGAGTGATAAACTTCCCTAAGATTACTAACAATAGCGAGGACTATAATATTTTTTGTCGGCCAAAACGGTTTTAGACTGATAATTATAACGTAAGTCCAAACTAAAAAAAGCGAGAAATGGAAGAATATATTGTTTCGGCGCGAAAATACAGACCTACCTCATTTGATACGGTGGTGGGACAAAGCGCACTGACTACTACGCTGAAAAATGCGGTTAAGAGCGGCAAGCTGGCGCATGCCTACTTGTTCTGCGGACCGCGTGGCGTGGGCAAGACAACATGTGCGCGTATCTTCGCAAAAGCCATAAACTGCATGAATCCTACTGCTGAGGGCGAGGCATGCGAAAGTTGCGAGAGTTGCATGGCGTTCAATGAGCAGCGCTCATTCAATATCTTCGAGCTGGATGCCGCCTCAAACAACTCTGTAGAACAGATTAAGTCGCTCATGGAGCAGACAAGAATACCGCCACAGGTGGGCAAATACAAGGTGTTTATCATTGACGAGGTGCACATGTTGTCTACCGCGGCATTCAATGCTTTCCTTAAAACACTGGAGGAGCCGCCATCTTATGTGATATTTGTGCTTGCCACAACTGAGAAGCATAAGATTCTGCCAACCATCTTATCACGCTGCCAGATTTACGACTTCGACCGCATGTCGGTGAGAAACACCATTGAGCACCTGAAGAGCGTGGCTGCAAAGGAGGGCATACAATATGAGGAAGAGGCGCTGGCCGTAATCGCAGAAAAGGCTGATGGCGGTATGCGCGACGCCTTGTCTATATTCGACCAGGCGGCAAGCTTCTGTCAAGGCAACATCACTTACCAGAAGGTGGTGGAAGATCTTAACGTGCTCGACACTGAGCATTATTTCAAGATTGTTGACCTGAGCATTGAGAATAAGGTTAGCGACATCATGGTATTGCTCAACAGCATTATAAACAAAGGCTTTGACGGAGGATTGCTCATAGGCGGACTGGCCAAGCATGTGAGAAACGTGCTAATGGCAAAGGACGAGAGCACACTGCCACTGCTTGAGGTGAGCGACCAGCAACGACTGTTATACAAGCAGCAGGCTGCAAAATGTGACACAAGATTCTTGTATCAGGCGCTGCGCATAATGAACCACTGCGACATAAACTACCGCCAGAGCAGCAACAAACGACTGCTGGTGGAACTGACTCTTATCGAGGTGGCTCAGATAACACAACCTGACGACTCTCCAAGCGCGGGGCGCCGCCCCAGAAGATTAAAATCCCTGTTTAAGAATTTGATTCAGCAGACTCAGCAAGCAAAGAGAGCCCCGCAGGTAGCTCCAGCTGAGCAGGAAAAACGTGCTGAACAGGCTGTGCAGACGAGCGCAGCCACAACAACTGTTGCCGCTCCGCAGCAGGCAAGACCAACTGCAACTTACACTCCAGGACAACGCCCTGTGCTGAAGACAGGTGGCATAGGCAACTCATGGAGCAATCTGAAGAAGATGGGTAATCCGCAAAACAATTCGGCAATACCTTCTATCATTGACTCAGACACCGAACCCACAGCAAAACATGATACTGACAGACAGTTCACACAGCATGACGTTGAGTTCCAATGGTTGTCTATGTGCAACCGAATGCCTGAGAAATACATTGCGCTTGCTACGCGCATGAAGAACATGTCGCCAACTATAACTGATTATCCAAACATAGAACTAGTTGTAGACAATCAGATTATGCTTGAACAGCTGACTGATATCAGGGGCAACATTGCAAACACATTCAAAAAGCACCTTGGCAACAAGAGCATTACGTTTACTCTAAGACTGGCGGAACAACACGAAAAGGCGAGAATCCTTACACGAAGGGAACAGTTTGAGGAAATACTGAAAGATAATCCAGCTCTTGAGAAACTGAAAAACGCACTTAGTCTTGAACTGGCATAGAAAAAGAAAGAGTTGAAGAATCATCTGTTCTTCAACTCTTTTGTTATATTAAATATTGTAATGCGGTCTAACGCGTTTAGAATCAACACATCAACCAATCAACACCAATCTAGTTAGATAAGCTGCATGCCCCACTCCTTACATTCCTTGCGCATGTCATCAGGCCAAATACTTGCCTGAATCTCTCCAATATGGGCTTTCTGCAGGAGAACCATGCACAAACGGCTCTGACCTATACCGCCACCGATACATAATGGCAACTCGCCGTTGAGCAGTTTCTGATGGAAATAGAGCGACTGGCGGTCTTCCTTGCCTGTCATTGCCAACTGGCGCAACAATGATTCTTTGTTAACGCGTATGCCCATTGACGACAACTCAAACGAACGTCCAAGCACAGGATACCATATAAGAATGTCGCCATTCAAACCCTGACGGCCGTCCTCAGCCATGGTTGACCAGTCGTCATAGTCTGGAGCTCGACCATCATGCTTCTCTCCATTACTCAATTCTGCACCAATACCTATGATAAACACCGCACCGTATTTCTTGCAAATAGCATCCTCACGCTCCTTTGGCGTCATATCAGGATACATCTGCAGCAGTTCCTCACTATGCACAAACGTAATCTTCTCTGGCAAGAAAGGCTTAATCTGCGGATAGGTCTCACAGGTGAGATACTCGGTGCGGCGGATAGCAGAATAAATGCGCTCCACAACATTGCGCAGATACTCTGATGTGCGCTGCTCGTTGGTTATTACCGCCTCCCAGTCCCACTGGTCTACATAGAGGGAGTGGAGATTGTCAAGTTCCTCGTCAGCGCGAATAGCGTTCATATCAGTATAGATGCCATAGCCTGGCTCTACCTCATACTCAGCCAGCGACAAACGCTTCCACTTGGCAAGCGAGTGAACCACCTCTGCCCTGGCATCACCAAGATCCTTAATGGGGAAGGTGACGGCTCGCTCCACACCGTTCAAGTCGTCATTGATACCGAGACCTTTCAGCACAAACAATGGTGCTGTGACACGGCGAAGACGCAGTTCTGTTGATATATTTTGCTGGAAAAATTCCTTTATCAGTTTAATGCCCTGCTCAGTCTGCTTCATGTCAAGAAGCGCCTTATAACCGTCGGGCTTTATCAGTTTGCTCATTATATATGCTTCCTTTTTTGTTTGCGCTGCAAAGGTACATCTTTTCTGTTAATATGCAACATCAGAACCGCAATATTTTTTCAGAATGTAAGGAAAAGCAGGAAATTAATTTCATTTTGCGACGCACGATTTTCTCTATTTTATAATTTGGTGTTTTTTATACGGACAGTCATGTTCATTTTCACTTGTACATCTTTGTGACATTTATGATAATTTCTGAAACGGAAATAGGCAGAGTATTTACTAATTATTCCTTATATTTGCAGAAACTTTTAATTTATACAGAAGTTCTCAACTCTGAAAATACCATTATGCCAATGAAAAAGAATGTTATTACAGTCATAAAAATTTCTGCTATCATGTTGCTAACAACAATAGCAGCATGCCAAAGCTATAAACAAATTCCATTGGTGCATGACGTAGAAAACACAGGAAGTAAATATGCTTTACCTGTAATGCCAGAGGTTAGCGAACTGCCTGTCATACACGAATTGCCAGATGCTTTGGAAGGTGTAAAGAGTTACAAAGACTGGTCACGCAGACGCAACGAGATAGCAAGTATGATACAGCACTACGGCATAGGAACAAAGCCATCCGTAAACATAAAGGAGCAGGTAAAGGCGCGAATGAATGGCGACACTTTGATTGTAGATGTTACAGCAAACGGAGAGACGTTGACCCTTCGCTCGGTAATCAGATATCCCAAAACTGGTAATGGTCCTTATCCGTTGATGATTGGCACAAGCGGCATATCGCTACCGCGTGAGATATTCACTGAGCGTCCTATTGCTACCATGATATACCATGAGGCGCAAGTAAACTCCTACTCTCAGTTCAGACGTCGTAATGGAAAGACACGTGGCGACTATGAGTTCGACCGTCTCTATCCAGAATTAAAAAACAACGGAGCATATAGTGGGTGGGCATGGGGATTAAGCCGACTTATTGACGGACTGCAACTGTTGGGTCCTGAGGTAACAAAGATAGACATCAAACATATTGGAGTGACGGGGTGTTCTTATGCTGGGAAGATGGCACTTTTCTGTGGAGCATTCGATGAGCGTATTGCCCTTACCATTGCACAAGAACCTGGTGGTGGCGGTGCTGCGGCATGGCGAGCTTCTCACACGATGAGTGATGTGGAGAGTCTTGAGCGTACTGATTATAATTGGTTTATGGAGAGTATGAGAGACAATTTCAAGGGTGACAGTGTGTATCGTTTGCCTTATGACCACCACGAGCTATGCGCAATGGTTTGTCCACGCGCCTTACTATTATTGGGTAATCCTGATTACAAGTGGTTAGCTGATAGCGCCATGGAAGTCTCAGCCATGGAAGCTCAGAAAGTCTGGAAACGTTTCGGTATTGCAGACCGTATGGCATGGGATATCATTGGAGGTCACCCTCATTGTGTACTTCACAAGAGTCAATATCCAATTGTCGAATCTTTTATAGACCGTTTCTTATTAGGTAAAAAGAAAGAAAAATAAAAAGTAATACCACTCTTTATCCAGACGAGTTGGTTGATTCTCTAAACGAGTTAAGTGCTTCTCAAGTTGACAAGAAGTTCCTAGAACAAAGTGAAAAACAAGTTGACAAGTTAACAAGTTATTTGCACTTGAAGGTATCGACCTTTTACTCCCTTTAAATCCATTTTACTCCTAAACTACTAATCAGTTGACGAGTTTTTTGCGAAAACGTCACTTTACACATAACGCATTGACTATCAAACATTTGCCAAAGTGACGAACTTTTTCATGTCGTCACTAACGTCACTGCTGCAAAACAACTTGTTTTGGTTTGCGAAATGATAGGTTTTGCAGTGCCAAATGATAGGTTTTGAAGACCAAAACAAGTTGAATTGTTTTAGAGCACGTTCCTTATCCTGATTCAGTTGACAAGTTGAGTGCTTCGCAAGTTGACGAGTTGTTTGCATCTGAGGTAATGGAACTATCGTACCAAATATTTGTATTACGGTTTTCTTTAACACCATCAGATATATTACCATTATTATATCCTTTAGTAAAACCACGATCTAATCTTTCAGGGTGTGACTGATTATATTTATGATTATAATTTTTATCTTTATGTCTATCAGGTTTTGCTGCATTCCAGTAATATCCTTTACATTCTTTAGAACAAAATGCTTGTGCATATTGTTTCTTTATGAAAACATCACCACATATAGGACACTTAATAGTTTCACCAGTTTTTGCTTCCTTATTTTTCAAATAACGATTTTATTCTCGTTTACCTATTGAAGTTTTCATATTAGGTCTATTAAAGTTGTTCTACATAATCATATATTCTATCGGTGTTATCGTCATTTTCATTATTAGAAATTAATTCAATAATGTAATTTAAATTTTCAATACACAAATCACAAATATCATTATAAATAATTATATTTTCCTTTCTAAACTTTATACGAATAATAGATGATATTTTGGAAGATGTTGTTATTTCCTTTTTATCATAAATAATTTCAGAAATAAGATTATATTTTGTTTTTGCATTACCACCTTTAATTTTCATTTCATATATATTATAAAGATGTGCCTTTAATTCTTGTTTCCAATGATATTTATTCGTATTATTTTTATCGTATAAAGAACAATATTTTATCAAACACCAATTTTCTATTATTTGATTAATTAGTGCTTCTACTCGTTTTTTTATCTCTTTTCTATCATACGCCATCTCAAAAATATAAGATTCTTGAATGACATTCAATATATATTCTTTAATTGATTTCATATTTTAATACAGTATTTTACTTATTGAAGTTTTCATAATCCTCCTCGTTAAAGTAAATCAAAATATTATCAGGGTCTTCATCCTTATCACCACTCTGAAAACAGTATTTCAAGTGGCATCCTTTTACTTCCTTTAAATCCCTTTAACTCCAAACTACTGAGTTAAGTTGACAAGTTTCTTGCCCTGCAAGTCCTTCCCTTCAGGGGAGGATTTAGGAGAGGCTTCCCTATCACTCTAACTCTTTAAACAAAAAAAAGCCCCGCCTGTATCAACAGGCAGGGCTCATGAAAGAAGGCGGCCTCCTACTCTCCCGCATTGCATTGCAGT
>JAZLCN010000051.1:0-51736 GCA_045614255.1 Prevotella sp. | reverse complement strand
GCGCGAGGTCGCAAGTTCGAGTCTTGTCATCCCGACCTACTAAAGAAGGCAAAGAAGGTTTCAAAATCAGCAGATTAGGAACCTTCTTTTGCTTTTTATACCGTAAAAGTACAACTAAGCTCAACCTGCACAAGGTAACATTAGGACACTTTCGGTATATCCATGTCACCCGATTACGTGCAAATTTCGTGCAAATACTACTATGGCAACCACAAAACTATACTTAGACACACGTTCAACACTATCAGACGGTACTCACCCCCTTAAGATAGGCGTTAGCTACAAAAGCCTTCGTACACTTATTCCACTCGGCATAAGGCTGTCCAAAAAACAATTTAACGGGACATCCGTAGTCGCCCACCCCAAAAAAGACTTTTTCAACACATTTATAAAAAAGCGTGTTGTCGACATTGAAGTAACACTGCTTGAACTTTCAACATCTGGCGCACTCAGGAATGCCACAGCCTCGCAACTTAAGAAACTCATTCTTGAGAAAGTTTCTCCGCTCGAGCAAGAGCCATCTGTGCAGTATAAGTTCACAGATGCAGCAAAAAAGAAAATTCTCGGAAAAAAATCGCGCACATGCGAGATATACAATAACACCATCGCACGCGTTGAGAAGTTCTGCTTAAGCCGCAAAACGCACATCGATAACCTTTCTCTGCTGGACATCGACAAAGAATGGCTAACACTATACGAACTATGGTGCCGCGAAAATAACGACCACACCAACACCATAAGCATTGACATGCGCAACATCCGCGCCATATACAATGAGGTGAAAGACGGAGTACCTGATTTGCTTATCTCTTATCCATTCACGCGTACCGGCTATAAGATTAAGCGAGAATCCACACCTTTCCTTTCCCTCACTCTGGAACAACTTTCCTTTTTGTATAACTACCAATGCAGTAATACAGATAAGATATATATTGATATGTTCTTCCTTTCTTACTATCTTATCGGCATTAACATCGGTGACATGTGCATGGCAACCAAAGATAACTATTATGGTGGACGCCTATACTACACGCGCAGCAAGACCGCAAAGCTGTACAGCATCCTTGTTCACCCAGAAGCCAAAAAACTAATAGAACAATATGCCACAGTCAACGGTCCTCACCTTATTAATATACACGCGTGCGCGCGATATGAGCACTTCACGCAAAGAATGAACAAACACCTGAAGAAGATTTGCAAGCACATTGAAAACAATCTTGTTGCAGAATGGGAAAGAAACGGAAAGATTGGCGATAAGCCAACATACCCTGCAATAAGTACGTATTGGGCACGTTACACGTGGGCAAATGTCGCGCATAGACTTCATATCAGCAAAGATATTATATCTATGGCTCTTGGGCATTCATTTGGCAACAAGACCACAGACATATATATAGACTATGACCTCGACCAGGTAGATGCCGCAAACAAACAAGTTATAGAAACTACTTTATCTGCAATAAAAAAAGCCCCAAACGTTTAAGTTCGGGGCTATATTTATTTGTTCACAATATCCAAGCGACACTTCATTGCATCGACTAAAGCCGCAAGCGTATCTATTTGGATATTAAAATTACCTTTTTCTATGCCTGCGATGTGTGTACGTCCCACTCCACTTCGCTCTGCCAACTCTACCTGCGTGATGCCTTTTGCTTTGCGAAGGTCTGCAATTATTTTGCCTATCCGCATCCTTTCTTCTTGACTATTCATATCGGACCACTGTAATTATTCATACTGGGCTGCTTCTATCTCGTCCGCATGCGCCAACAGCCTCTTTGCAATATCTCTGTAAGCCTCTGCCAATTGGTGATACTCATCAGAGTTAAATGCTTCTTTAACGTCAAAAGTACAGCCGCGTATACGCTTATTCAGCCAACTTCTGGACTTCTCGAAGTATTGTTCCGCCAATGCTTGAGTGCTGATTAATCCATCCAACTCTGTACACGCATTCCATACTGCGCCTGCCTTAGTTTCTATAATTTCTTTTCTTCGTTTGTTATATTCATCAATCCGAAGTATCTTTTTCTTGCCGATATACATTTTTTTGTGTAATTTTGCCCCCGAATTGAATCGGGGGCTGGTTAGTAACTAAGTTTCATTTATCAGGGAAAATAACAACCCCTCAATTTCTCTAATTTTAGACTGATTCTTTGGAGTTTCAATTATTGACAGTAGATTGAGTATCTTCATAAGAATCAGTCTTTTTTTCTTGTTCATTTCATCATACACCTCCTTTCTTTGTTTCTACTGCAAAGATACAACATTTTCCCAAATTGTCCAAGATTTTAGACATCCATTTGCAGGATTTTAGCGTTATTTTGTATTAGAAAACCCCGCCGAAGCGAGGTTCCCCAAAAAATTATGAAACTACACAAACTACCCAGTTCCCGTATACGGTGCTCTTGGCTTAACCCCGATTGGGCTTGGGGAGAATGACTCCTTATATGATTCCCTTCATCTTCAGAAGTAAAGTAATTAGTCCAAATCCTAACATCGCAAGCATTAGGCTTCCCGCAAACATCCTGACCTTTTGCCACCAGTTCAGTTCCTTCTCCACTTCTTTTATGACTTCTACCGGATATGGCATCGAAATCGTGTCATGCTTGGCAATATAAGTTGTGTCGCGCACGATTTTTTCAACATACTTTGTGTGCCACTTCTTTATTTCAAGAAACACAGTATCGTTCGCCGTCTTTTCGCTGACATATACGCTATCGTGCAACCATATACTATCACGCTGAGATTTCGTGATTATCAAAGTGTCGGTGCGGACTTTAGGAACAGTTACAGTCACCGTCTTGGTCTTGCAGCCAACCGCCAACATCGCAATGGTCGCAAATAAAGCAACATTAGACATTCTTACCTTCATCTTCGTTTTTCGTTTGCTTAAGAAAATCCTTGTATTTAATTCCAAGATGTCTCTCTGTCTTGTCTGCTACAATCTTCTGCATAACCTGCGCCCACACGGCATTTGACCCAGTACTCTCATTCTCTATTATGCTAACGAACTGAACTACGCAGAAAATCGCACTGACATATTGCGCAAGATGAAGATTACCCAAGTGCTGCAATAATGTCCCCTCGACATGATAGGCAAGCAATACGCACAGGAAAATCACTATCATATCGTTAATCATTTTTGCCATGTGCTGAGATTTCAGCTTACCATCAAGCTTAATGTTTGGGTTCTTCTTAATTGCCTCTCTGTATTTCGCGTATATCCTACGATTACACCTCCAGGCTGTAAAGCAGTCAACAGCAATCGCAAATACGCATATGGCAAGATATGGCAGCGTTGGAGCAACCCAAGCAACAACCATACCTGCTGCTGCTTTAGCAAATCCTGTTATTATCTGTCCGTACCCCTCCATGCTTACTTTTTCAATTACAAAGTTACATAATTGTGTTTGCATAGCAAACACTTTTGTGTATAATTTCCTTTTTTTTAACAAAAATGGGTGGCAAATACTTACCACCCATACCTAATTCTCTTATTTAGCGTTAATTCATGTATTCCCAGACTTTGCCATCGTCGTCGCTATCTTCATCCGCAAAGAAGAACAGATAAGCAGCCTTCAGTACTTCCGAATCTTCGAACTCCTTATGCAAGTCGTGCCAAATAGCATTCGCGGCTACCCATTTATCGCAGTCTGTTGTACCAGCAGGAAAAACCTTTCCTTGCCAGGCTTCTACCACTTGCTGACGCGTCCAGTGAGCCCCCATGTGCTTTTGACCATTCTCATCTGTACTGTACATCTGTTCGATGTCATACTCGGCAAACTCTGGCGTATAATGTTCGCCAAACAAGTATTCATGAGCCTTTCGTACATATTTCCAATAAAGCTCCGGATGTTCCTCCTTGATTTCATCAAGCAATACATCAACGTGCTTAATTTCTTTCCACATCATTTCATCTGTGGCTTTTCCTTCGGCTCTTGCCATTTCTATCATCTTTTTGTACATAGCCTTCAGTGTTTGAGTTAATACTTCTAATTGCCTTTTCTCTTGTGGGTGTAACTGCTACCCATCTTACACGTTTGCGCATCATGCTGTAATTGTCGCAGTCAGGACACCAACCGAACGAATGCCCTGTGATTTGTTACAATTGCAGTGGCTGATGTATGCAGGCTCGTCAAAACCCGCAACACTTGCAACGCTTATTGCAGAGCCTTCTGCACTAATCTCAAACTCTTCTACAAAGGTGTTTGTGCTGTTACCGCAAGCGCAATGGCTTCCGCTTGGCTGATAGATAACGGTAATAACAGCCTGCACTGTTGCATACACCTGCGTTCCTACAATTTGCGTATCGCTTACATTAAAGGCGACATTTACAATCGGCTTAATACTTTGATTAACGCAGTAAGTCTTGCAGAGCTTTTCGATAATCTCATAGGTGAATGACATTTCCGTTGCGGTTGGAATGCCTGTTGATGTTAATCTAATCATAATTGTGGTGTTTAATCGGTTAATTACTTAATTACTTCATACTTCTCTGCTTCTTCCTCTGTTGGTATGTTCTTGTCAAGAAGTGTTTTTAATTCCAGCATATCGTCTTTTGAAAATTCAATGAGACCATCCAATACACTAAATTTTGGCTGCTGAATAGCTGTGTCTACAATTGAATGCGCCAACTTCGGCAATGCTTCGTCTGGCATTCTTGACATATAATCAGTAAGGATTGGAACCAAAAGCGCATCTACTATATTGTTTGCAAATGGCTTTATCTCGTTTCCTATGTTGTAACTTCTTCCTACAAGTCCAGAATTAATTATCATGGCCTGTATGGATTGCAGAAACGGCATATTTGTCACCTTACTTGTCGCCAACTCGGAAATGGCAGGTCTTGCCCAAGAGGACAAGACTGCTGCCAATTTTTGAGCATTAGAGAAATTCATCGCGCAGAGGATTGAAGTTAACAGCAGTTGCAAACATCACACACTTTGCTGCTCGGCACTACTGTTGCCAAGATTTGTGCAAGCTGTGCAGTTTGAGTAGCAATTTGCTGTGCTTGTGTAGCCATTGTGGCACCAGCCTGCGCATTCCACGCCATCTGGTTAGCATTAACAGCTGCCTGCTCAGCTTTGTTCACTGCAATGAGTTCGCGGATTTCTCTGTCGCGTGCGGTAGCCTCACGATAAACATCCACAAGCTTTGCGTCAGTTGTCTTCTCGCTTTCAAGCAATGCAATTCTGCTGTCTTTGGCTGCGATAGTCATGCTCATGTCAAGTTCATCCTTCGTGACATAGTTCTGCTTGCAGCCACCAAGAATGCCGTTGCCAAGTCCGTTGCCATTCAGCAACCCTAAGCCTAAAGCTACTGCACCAAGTGTTACACCAGTGTTACCCAATCCCTGAGAAGCAACATTCTGGGTCTCTCCGTTTTGTGTTCTAATTGTCATAGTTGTAAATTTTAAGGTTTCGTTCACCATTGAACTTGTTGCAAATCTATGGCAGTTCCTAAAGGGCATTGCAAACTATGAAAATTTAACACAAAGAAAATGGTCCTTGCTTCACAGCAAAGACCACCAAACAACATAATGAAACGTAATGAAAAACCCTATTGTTCGTTTATCCAATTGGATAGCATACGCCAAAAATACAGCTTTCGCCTAAACTTATTTGGTTTCTTTATATATCCAAGTTTAATAAGCTTGCGCTCGTCTTCGTCCAAATCCGCATCACTCCACCAAAGCCTTGTATCGTGAACTGATTTACGTCCTGGGCGCACTACTCCAACCTTTATCCAGTTCTCAACTGTGCGCTGCGTCACATTCCAGCGCTTAGCAAGGTCCCAGATATACTTTTTTTGGACACCGGGACTTGCTGAAAGTTTAACAACGCCAATAAGCGTTTGCAACTGCTCTCGCGAAAGCACAAAGTCCTTTCGTATGTCGCTATTTGGGTCTTTTAATGCCTTACCCATAATAATTAGCGCCTCGCCAATCACAGAATAGCCCCAGTTCTCCATATTATTCGATTGTTAAGTAAACTTTTTCTTTCCTTTCTCTCGCCGGTAAAAGATGCTCATTCATTAACGATGTCCATGTTGACGTACTGTTTAGCACCATGCCTTTTAGTCTGTTTTTTCCTACCAGTATGCAGCCAGAACTATCTTCAGCCTTATTTCCTATATGTATAAGCACACCCTCAAACTGCGGAACATTCAGCAGACGAGGAACACGACCATCGCACACGGTCTTGTACGGCTCCCTGTCGCCATATTTGGGCGATGTAACATCTTGTGTTACTTCATACTTTCCACAAGGTATGGCAGTCTTGTGCATGACCTTTTTCTCTCTGAAATACAGCCTGTCCCTGTCCTCGCAGGTGTCGCAGAAGTATTCGCCATCTATATACATTCTGCCGATTGTGTATTGCTGCTTCCGCGCAATTCTTTTTAACAGGATTTCCATACTCCTAATTTAATTGTTATTTTTCAGTCCTTAATATGTTTTAGTCTTGTTTAGAACCCATGAATTACACGCGATATGCAATGCACTCAATCCTTTTCTGTCTCCTGCAAGTCCAAGATGCTTGAACTTCTCATCTGTCAGTACATGAACACCATACTTCAAATACTGCTCTTCATTCTTGTATTGCAATCCATATTTCTCCATAACACTACTCCATACAGCAGGTGCTATAGGTGTTTTGTATTTACAAGCCAATAAAGGATAATTGTCAGATAAACTATCGTATCTATCAAGTAACTCTTTAAGATAAGGATGTCCTGCCTCTGCACCAAAGAATACAGGATTAACCCCTACACCATGTTTATACTTAATACCTTGATAAGCATTGATATAAGGAGAAAACACATTTTCCATTGGAATCCACAGCCTATTTTTCACATAATCCTCAAAAGGATTAGGAACACAAAGGCATACATCGCTATCCAGATAGATGCCTCCTTCTTCATATACAGCCTTTACTCTTATATAATCCGCAACAAAAGCATATAACTTGTTTTCATAAGCTACCTTACACCATTTGGGTAGTTCATTGAAATCTATATTGGTCAAGTCCCACCTCTTAATAGTATAATCTGGGCAGTACTTTTTCCATGTCTTCAAGCATTTCTCTACTAACTCTGGATAAGGATTGCTCAAATAACACCAATGTATTGTCTTTGGTACTCTTTGTTGATGCAGGAACTTTTCCCAACTGAAACTAAAGAAATGGTCAAATAGTTTTAGGTCACAAGTGTTCCTTTCATCATTTGCTCTGTCAAGATTATAGGCCTTAAAGATAGGTATGCACTCATCTACATCTACCTTTTGCAGTTCATCAAATGTTTCTATAATCTTATGCTTATGGGATTTGCAGAACATTGCCATCCTTTTCATCGGCTCTTCATCTTCACAATGTTCTTGTGTGATGAAGGTTGTTGTTACATCAAGAAAGGACTTAATAATCTTATTACCTTTCTCTGCGCCCATAATACCATTAGATACCATGTGACCATATAGTGAGAAGTAGGCATTATTATCAGTACACTCTTGACCTATGAAGAAACGACTATTGAGCAATTTCTCATTATTCAATGGTTGGAATACCTCAACATCAGTGTCAAGGTATATCCCACCATATCTATATAGCACATCTAATCTTATTATATCAGAGCAGAAAGCAAGATTCTTTACATCGCAATAATACCTCTTAAACATAGGGTACTTTTCGAGATAATAATCTATACATTCATTACCCCATTCCATAATTGTAAAGTCCTTACAGCATTCATTCTGTATCTTAATGGCATTTCTGCACCTTTCATTTAGTGCTTCGTTATATGATTTACCATCGTAAGAAAGCCATACCCTATGTAATATCTTTGGTATCATTCTACTTTATCAAGTTAATTATCTACAATAGTGTTTAATTCTTGAGCGATTGGTATCACCTCTTCAAAGTTCTCTGGAGTGTCTTGATGCTTCTTGTCTTTTCATTGTCCTGTGATTATTTGCAATGCTTCCGCATCGGTTATTTCCTCTTCATCCACAGGCTCGGTTTCTTCCCAAACCTGCACAAAGCAATCTTCATACTCTTGCCAACTCTCTACGGCATCCTCGCTCGGTTTCTCGACAAGGCAGGCATTCTTATATCCGCTCTGTCTCAATTCATCTTCCGTGCGCTCTCCGCCAACTTCATGACCGCCCTCGCATTCCACGAGTGTCATTTCTTCGTTTTCCAATTTACCTAAATACATAGTCTTACTTATTTGAATGGATTTCCAACTGGCGACAAGCACGCCTTTGCATTCGCTTATTGTTAGCACGCGCCTGAAGCCTATGTGTTTCATATTTGAATTGTCGTATGTTTTGAATTGCCGAGTATTTCGGCATGTATTTCCGTTTCTGTGCGCAGACGATGTGTTCGCCGCGCTTGAAAAAGTATAGCGTCTTATGAGTTGTCAGCACATCATTCATTATGTGTTTCTGGATGTTGAAGCTGCGCGTGTGCGACATAATACCGAGATAACTATTGAGCCTGCGAGCCAGTTCCGCTTCACTTTTACTGTCAGTCTTGCTGGCATATACCTCAACGAGTCGCCTCGCTGCTCTCACAACTCTGTTGCTGATATATATGCGGTCGCATTTTATCACATATCCGCAGAACTTAACACCCTTATCGGCTTGCTGCATGTAGTGCTTCTTTTGATTGGTCGCAAGACCATACTCAAGCGACATCCTCTCGGTCTCAGCGAGAGCATTCTTCAATGTGTCCAAACTTCTTGCGCAGGTCATCCTATCGTCAACGAACACCACATGCTCCACGCCTTCCATATCCGTTATTGCCTTATCAATTTCCGTGCGGTATAGGTTTGCCATAAGTTGCGACGGGAAGTTGCCGATTGGCAAGCCGTGGTATTCCTTGGCATGGAATAGCGACTTGTTTGGTGCAACATTCTCCCACATACTTTTCGGAGAGAGCATAATGCAGTCGCATGTCGGTTCAGACATGAGATAGTGGCAAACGACATCAATCAGGAATGCCGTTGTAGGTTCTTTCGCATCTACCACCATCGCTGCGTATCTTCTGAAGTCCTCTGCGGCTCTCTTTCGCGGAATCGACATGAAGAAGCCACTATAATCACGAGTTGCAACCCATGCGCACCTCGTCCAGTTCTCCGTTACCTTGCGCAGCTTCTCTTGAACGGACAACGCGGCAGTGAAAGCGGAGTGCCCTATGCGATTGCCGTGGCTGACATTCCCATGCCTACGGTGCATAACTTCTGCGACCTGCGTCATCAATGGCGCAATCATGTGATGCACGATGCGGTCGAAATACATTGCACAGAAGATTTCCCTATATACGGGATAGTCGAGCACGAAGCACTTGCTACGGCCTACACTTAGGCCATTCTCGTATATATGTCTGGCGTATCTGTAAAGCTCGGACAGATGAAAGTGGACGCGACATGCTGTCAGCGATTGGTGCTTGTTTTTGAAGCAAGACTTTTCTGCGTCGAGCAGCATCGAGAAAAGCAATTCGGCACTCGCGAGAGGGCACGGAAGCACAACATAACGGTAGTACGTGGCGGCGTTGGTCACATTGCCAGTCTGCATGTTCACATAACAAGCGCTGACGGCATTGTTACGCACGGCAGACCAGCAGTTCGAGTTGCCGTCATTCTCTGCTGAAGTAACTTGCCGAATGAACAACTCGACAAGTGGAATGACCTTTGATAATCTCTGTTCGCCCATCATGCTTCGTGTGATAGTTCTGACGCTTTCTTCACTCGCATCACCTCGTCCAATATCTCATCTACCTGGATGTCGATATGCGCAGCCTCTTCGTTGGTGTAACCTCCGAGAGATGCAATGAGGTAGGTTGTGGTCTGTATTTCTTCGCACAATTCAATCGTGCGCTTGATGTAATCCTTTCCCGATAGTTGGCGGAGTGCGTACTTGAATAAGAGATAGCATTGATTGAGCAAGTCGTCGATGTAGTTATACTGCACCGCCTTCTTGGCCTTCCCTCGTTTTGCGAGGATGTATCTGTTCAACGCAGCAACTCTCAGTGCTATGGGTGAGTGTAAGCGTGAGTGCGTCCGACTTTTCATCTGTCTTTGCTTTTTATTTTGCCGCACGGCATCCTGCCGTGCTTACGCTTCGCTATCTAAAGCGGCACTCGCGAGAGGGCACGGAAGCACAACATAACGGTAGTACGTGGCGGCGTAGGGCACATGGCCAGTCTGCATGTTCACATACCAAGCGCTGACGGCACTGTTACGCACGGCAGACCAGCAGGACGAGTTGCCGTTAACAGCAGGCACATCAGCACTCAGTCCCTCGGTTGTTCGCAGAAGGTTAACAAGCGATGTGATGTGCGTCGATTTGTTCAGCCAGTATGGGTAGAGCCTGCGCTCGCTTTGCATTGTCACGCCTCTTGCCTTGCAAACATAGGCCGCTGGCGCATCGGGCATGTTGTTATTGATATTGAACGTAGTTCCGTTGGGGTTGCTGATGAATGGTGTCTTGATGTACCAATAACCATCCACAGCAACTGCCTCCGCACCCTTACAACCTTCTGGCAGGACGTGCGTGGTTTGCGAGTTGAAGCCAGTGTCGTTCATGTTGATGCCTGCTGCCACTTGCTTTGCGTAGATTGCGTCTGCGATAGCTTGTGATAGATTCGCAGAAGATACATCTGCAGTTCTTGAGGGTCTGCTGTTGAGGTTGTACTTTGCCTTCAATCCAGTGTTTGTACCGCCAATCCAAAAATACATATCTTCACCAACGGATGGTTGCTGACCACTTGAGTTAAGTATTTCCACTGCTGAAGTCGAGCCGTCCACTTCTGTTGTAGCAACACCAGAGCAAACAGCAAACAGCGCACGCAAAAACTCGCACTGCTGATAGTGGCTCTCCATGTAGTCCTCGCCATTGTCCTTCATAAACGCATTTGCATTGCCTACATCTCTGCTTGGAATGGTGAATACTTCACGCGTATTGTCGCACTCCATATCAAGGCCATCGCCATTATTGACTGCCCTCCAAGTTGCAGACTTGTATTTGCCAGCTGTTCCATGCGCAATCATGTCACTTTGATTACAAGGCCATACGGTTCTGTCGGCTGCTGTAGCAGATGCTATGGCATCAACATTATACACAAAGTGTGCAAAAGAACCACTGACAAGCGCAGCCGTTCCGCTTACATCCGAATAGCTCACGTCCGAAGTGATAGGCCACAGATACACAATATCCAGCCCAAACGCCTTCATCCATATGCCAATGGGCTTTGAAAGTCCAGTTGCACTATACCCATTATCCACCCAACGCTGATGCCAATCAAGAGTGTCCCACTTCTTGTGATTTTCATCGATGATGCCGCATTTCTTGTTGTATGTAATGTTGGTTGTCTGTGTGGCACTTTTTGGAACGGTCTTGCTTTCAACAGAGAGAAAGCCATTCATACCGTCCGTGTCGCCACCTCCTTGCTCTATTGCTTCAATCTTGCTTGCATACTGCGTCAATGGTGCATCACCAACTGCAACACCTTTTGCCTCGATGGCGTCCTTAATGGCAGCCTTGCTGTCAATAATAGTCTGTAAATTTTCTGCTACTGTTGCCATACTATTCCTCCAATGCTTCATCTACAATGTTTAACACCTCTTCTTCGCTGTATTGCGCAAGACCATAGTAATAACTACCACCACCTATAATACCTTCAAGAATAGTGTTTATATCACCAATCTTGCCATCTACATATTCTATAGTTGCATATTGCGTCATATCAGGCATTGGCAGTGTTGGTGCGCCACTACCGCCACCGGTGCTATTGAGAACATCTTGAAGACGCACATAAATACCATTAAGCCAAAAATACGCATCACCATTCTCTCTGACCTCAAGACCATTCTTTCGAGTACTACCATCACCTATACCAACCGAGAAGATAGTTCTGTCTGCCGCATTATCACCTTGTTTTGACACGTTGTACTTACCACAAGCATGCTCTCCTGGATTATTTGTAACAGTATTCCATCCTTCTGCATGAGAATAGTCCCCGTTTGCCACAGTACTTCTACCTTCTGCATGGGACGCATCGCCAACAGCATTAGTGCTATCACCCTCAGCATGAGAATAATTGCCAGATGGCAAGCCATCAATATATTCGCCTGCCTGTGTGTAACCTCCTTCTGCGTGAGAACCATACCCAAGAGCTTTTGTATTAGACCCTTCTGCGTGAGCAGTTTCGCCATTTGCAATACTCCATTCGCCTTCTGCGTGAGCACCGACCCCATTAGCCTCTGTAAACAGCCCTTCAGCGTGAGATGCCACGCCAGTAGTTTTTGCATTTCTTCCCTCTGCATGGGAATCCTCACCTTCTGCAATAGCCTGCTGCCCCTCAGCATGTGAGTGCGCACCTCTTGCCTCTGTTTCCTTACCTTCAGCATGGGAAGAACTACCTATGGCCTGTGTTGTATGACCTTCCGCATGGGCTTGCTTACCACTTGCAATAGTTTCATCGCCCTCTGCGTGAGAACTATCACCCGATGCCACGCACTGGTCTCCCTCTGCGTGGGCTTTGGCATTTGTTGCACGCGTCTTATATCCTTCTGCATGGGTATAGTCGCCTGATGCTTCCGTCTCTCCGCCTTCTGCATGAGAACTATTACCAAATCTTGTGCAATTTTCACCGAAAAGAGCATCTATCTCTTCGCCGGTATGATTAAGTATATATTCTGCCATGTTATTGTGATATTTGAGTTATTTGTTTTTCTATCTTTGCAAGTCTTGAATATGCCTGTGTTTCGCCAACTGTTATCTTCGGACTATCCCACGGTCTATCCAGCTTATATTCGTAGCCTATTATCCGTGAAGAACATTCCCCACCGCGCAAAGTTTCATCCATGATTTTGACCTTTTGCCCCTCCGTCAAAGGCTCATAAAACTTGCTGCTATTGCGCACAAGCAGTTGCTTGTTATCCGAGGCATACAGCAATCTGTTTTGACTGTCTGCAAGTCCCGTATATTCGACATCGCCAAATAGGAAATCCGATTTAAGTGTACAACCAAATGTAAAAGGATTATCCGCAAGTGCTTCCTTATATTCAATAGTAGCCTTAAGCAATTCCTGCTCTGCAGCCTCAAGTATGCCGCTTGATTCTACCACCTTAACATTCCAACCGATTAGCGTACACTTATCGCCAACCTTCGGGCATAGTGTTTCATTAGGAAGTTTTGCGCCAAAATCCTCATTGCGAACAATCGTGAACTTGCTAACACCGTCGACATCTTTCCATGCCGCGCCAAATATCATCCCTGCAAGCCTGCTTGTGTCTGCCGAAACATCATCCTCGCCAGCAGGAAGGAACTGTATTTCTAATTCATTGCCAGCAATGATATATTCTTTTTTGAACGTAAAGCTTTTTCCCGTCTCTGTTTTGAGTGTCACCGTGTACTCTGTCCAGTTCCAGTATTTCTCTGAACCGTCACTTTCGAACGAGTCTTTGTCCTGCTTTTGTTTTGTTTCGATACTTTCGACATATAGAACCATTTTTGGATAAATATCCTCAAAGATAATTGTCTTCTCTATTGCGGTTTCTGCCGTTACGCCTTCGTCACTTACATTGCCGTCCGGACATTCCTTTATAGGAAGACGGAGCCTGTTTTCGCCTATCGTCAACACTGATGCAGGGTCTTGAAGTGTGTCTGTGTAATAAGAATCAGGCATCCTTATTGAATCCTCTGCTTCTACCTTGATGTACGAGTCTATGTTTTCTTCATACTTTACACCTTCTGTATTATAGACAACTATGCGAGCATCATTATCCTTGAACTCTTCAAATTCCTCTACAATCTCTGCATATACACCCTCCTTTATTTCGTTGTTGCTGTCCACATATGACACTGCGCAGGTAATAAATTCCTCGCCTTCTACCGATGAAATAGTCACATATTCGCTATCATGGTTTTTAATTGAACCATTTTCAAAATATCGTATTTCCGTACTTGCGCAACCCCATACGACATTCTCCACAAAACCATCAAGTTCAAGTTCAAGGTCAATCCTAAAATTCAAGCCATTTTTTATGCGATGTATTATTTCTGTGTCCCATATAAATGGTTCGTTTATTGGAACTATTCCTCCACTACCTTTGTCAGGCTCAAACGTAATACTACTGTCGCCATACGACAGTCTTTGTGATTTCTCCGACTTTGTGGCACAAATAAGGTCTCTACTCCCTTCTTCTCCTGTTTCTTCGTCTATGTATGTTAGATAATACTTTGCAACAAGACTTATGTCCTGAATCTTTTCAAGTTCTTTGTCAAATGTGAATGTTATTTTACCTTCTGGTTCTACGCCAATGCCATATAACTTGAATTTCCAGCCTGTTTCGACATCAAGTGCTTCGTGGTTTTCGCCAACCCATACGGGTATTGTGTTGCCTTCATCATTTCTTGTTGTCCAATTTTTCAATTGTTGAATGCGCAGATAAATCGGGTCATTGGTCTCACTACCCTCAAACATATATGTTCGCAAAGGTGGCTCTGTTGTTATCTCTGTTTTGTCGCCATCCTGCTTTACACCTGTTATTTTTAGGTATAGGTCCTTTCGATAGCTTACTGGTATATTTTTGTCGCTCCCGTATGCGTATATACAATTGGCATACCCTGTTCGGTTGTCCTGTACACTCAACTCCGACAAGTCCGTCTTAACATCAAGTATAAGTTCACTACCTGTCTCACATTTGCCAAAGAAAATTGTTTTTCCAACAATCCACCATTCACATTCATATTGCTCTGCTATCAGGTTCAACGCAGTAATCACATCTACACCTTCATAGCTTATAAATCGTACCTCATTCGCCTTCTTACACCCAGCAGTGTTATAATTATAACCTACTACTCCAAGCACACCCAAATTTCTCAAAATTGCTTTCAGATGGTCATCCAGCGATGAAGTAAGATTCCAGGTAGATTCTTTCCTTTTCAGAACTTCCGATGCACCATTAAGACTTAGTGGTGTGTAAGTAAGCATGTGCAACCAGTTTTTCCATGTCCAATACTCGGCGACAAATGTAAGCGTATATTTATATACGGCATCATTTGGCTGATACTCGCCATGCTGAATGTCTGCTATTACAAAGCGCCCAAAGCTCTCATCTTGGATATAATCGCCAAGTTTAACCTCGATTGCAGTCTCTGCGTAAAATTCCAGTATGATGCAGTCTTGCTCCATGAGCTTGAAAATACGCTTGCAACGCTCGTTAATAAGCACAGACTTTATTACACTCTGTCCACGCTTAATGTCTATATATGCAGATTGTCTCTCTCTCATTTGCGATTGGTTGGGTCTGGTTCAGTTACCGAAAGTGTGAATTTACCACTTGTTCCGTTGAAATCCTGCATCTGTGTGCAGCTCTTGTATATAAGGCGATATGTGTCTGTTGTGTATTTCGTCTTAATCGAGAACTCACCATTTTTTAGAATATCGTTTGCAAATCCTTCAAGATTGGCAAACATTGTTTTTCTGTCTTTCGCCTTAATAAAGAACTGAAGCGACAATGTGCGCTCGTCTACCCTGCTATATGATGCGCCTCCAATGTACTTACGACCATCTGCAAGCCTTGAATTAATTGATACATATGACTTGTTAGGGGCTGGGCATATCAGTGCAGATATGGCACCTTCCGCCAAAATAATGCCATACTTTTCAAAGGCATCAATGCCATTAAAATACAATGTATTTTTCATAGTCTGTCTGTGTTGGTTCGAATATCATTAAGCGCTTGTCTTATTGCATACAATTCACGTGTGTTTTCGGCTATATCTCGCAGCCTTTGGTTGCTATCAAATAGCAAATCCTGATAACTGTCAACTATCGACTTGATGCCACTTGCAATTGCCTTCTGTTCGATTATCTGTTGCAGTTGTTGCGTCACAACACTCTGTATGTATGTAAGCCTTCCGTTCATTACGTCGGCCTGGTCTTCGCGAATGTTGCTGATGCCTCTTGTCGTTGCCTGCGCACCTGTACTTTCGTTTGTGTCCTTGATGGCACCAGCTTCTTTGAGCAATTCGCGCTGCTTCATGGTCTCGTCAATTATTTCCTGACGCATCGCTGCCAAAGAAGCCGCTTCAGTAGCGTCTATCCCGCCATTAGATGCTGCATTGTAAAGCGCATTGTAATAGGCATCTAACTCGTCGCTCATCTGCTCTGTCAAGTAACGGAAGGAAACATCGTTGATACGCCGTTGGAACATGTTTGTGAAGTCATCCGCATCGGATTCCATGTCGCTCAATACGGATTTGAACTCGTCCTCCATCGCATCAAACGATATGCCTGTGACGTTTTCCTTCAACGCATCCCTTAACTCATCCTGCTTGCCCGATAGTTCAGACATTGCATCTGCCGCATTATTAATTTTTTCGGCATACTCTTCCCATCCTTCGCTCTCGCCAATCTCGGTAATAAGAGATTGAAGCTCGGAATACAATGCAGCATCACTTTTCCTCAGATTGTGCCAATCCTCTGCAGACCAATCAGCGAGGTCTTTTTTATACCCCCTGCTAAGCAGTGTTTGGAATATGCCGTTTTCGTCATACCCACCTTTTTGCAAGTGATACAGAATACTATCGTGACCACCAAAGCCAAGCCAATTATCCGATGAATACACGCTCTCGGAACTTCTGATAATGTCCTTGTAGGATTTCATCTGCCTTCCGAGATTTTCTGCAGCACTTTTGTAGTTGGAGTATGCCTCGTTGCTCGTTGATTCCTTCAGGTCGTTGATATATTCATTCATCGCCCAGCTAAAGTTATCAATCGTTTCTGTTGCTTGGGCTATGGCTCTGTTCATTTCCTCGATATTGTCTGTGACGCCCCATGACGATATGGTAGAAAATATCTCTGCAAATCCACTCATAGCACTTGCTACGCCACCGAGTATGTCGCCAGACATTATTTGCCCCACACCCTTACCCATTCCAAGCGTACCGGAAACAAGGCTTGTCGCATCCTTCACGACATTGCCTGCACCTTCGCCAAAGATTGTTGTAACGGCATCGCCTATCTTGTTAAGATTGGGCAACAGATAATCAGCCACAGCATCGCTCGCTTCCGAAAGACCAACCCCCAAGTCCTTGAATGATACATTTCCATCTTGCGCCGCATTGCGTATTTTCTGAAACGCATCCTTGATTGGTGTAAATGGGTCTCGCGCCTTTAGGCTATCCTCAAACTTCTTGATAAGGTCATCAAGCCCCTTGACATCTACCTTTCCGCTCTTAACTTTGTCAACCGCACCAGTCAGTTCTGTTTGCGTCCAATTACCGCCAGAAATAAGCTCCTCCTGAGACTTCTTGCCTTGCATATACTCAAGAAGCTCTCTATACTTGGCTATAATCTTTTCAATCTCAGCCGTGCTCTTCTTGGCAGCATCACCAAACAAATCCGACAGTGCTTGCGCAGCCCTGCCAAACTGTTCTTCAAGTTCCTGAATTTCCGCTTTCTCCTGTTCGCCAAGTGTGAGTTTCTCACCTTCTGTCTTGGCATCCTTTATCTTCTGGGCATACTCTTGCGTGATTGCAAGCCGCTTTTCCTCGTAAGTGCCAAACTCACGCAGATATTCACGCATTGCCTGTTCATTAGCCTTGCGTTCTTCCTCGTTTGCCTTTGTTATTGCCTTGCTTCTCTTGTTCTGTGCATTAGAAAGCTGGGCAACATATTGATTATTGTCTTCGGCGGTATGCTCGTAAGCGCTTGCAGACGCAACAAACTTTTTATCCTTGTTCTTGGGATTGGCTTTCCATAGTTCTTCCTCTCGTTGCACTCGCTGCGCAATAAGGTCGTCATACCAATCATTTATGCGGTTCATTTCTGCCTCATACTCGATGTCTATCTGCTTCAAGGTTTTTTCCTTGCCTTCCTTCATTGCATCTACTTTCGCTTTCTCTATGGCAAGTTGCGTGTCACGTTCTGCTCGCTCTGCCTCTCGCTGCTGCTTAGACTTAACCTCTGCAGTTCTGTCTTGACCTTTATTCTTGCTTGGGTCTTTCCAACCGTAGGATTCCAGTTTTTCCTTTGCTGTCTTCAACGCAGCCTCCTGCGCCTTCAAGTCCTCATCGAGTTTAGTTCTTTCTTCTTTGGTTAAGGATGTATTTGCCTTTCTTTGTAGGTCCTTAATCTTTTTAGTAGCCTTTTCCCATTCGCCAAGTGCTTCTTTATATGGATTGCTCGTTACACCTTGCTCCTTCTGCCTCTCCTGCAACTTGTTTATCCTTTCAACAAGCTGCGCACGGCTAACAAGGATGCCGTTTGTCAAAATGTATTCTTTGTTCTGTTTCTTTGCCTGATTGAGAAGATTCTTCATGTGCGTTTCCTCATCCTTCATCGCATCTATTGACATACCAGAGATAGATGCCAGATAGGAAGATTGGGCACTTGTTGAACGCTCGCGGTCTTGGATATTGACGCGCTTCTTTATCTCGCTCATCCATTTAGTAATCTCATCACCTCTACCTGCTGCATTTTTACCCGTGTCCTTCTCAAATTCACCTTGCACTCTCATCCACGCATATGAATTTGTCGGGGTTTTCTCGTAATCTTTAATTACATCAAGAGCTTTCTTGTCCGCTTCGTAACCCCGTTCTTTCTGAGCATTAGCTTCGTCCCTGATAGCCTCGTTCAGTTTCTTTTGCGCCTCTGTTCTCTTGTTGGTTAGTTCTATGAATGTATCGTACTTTTCGAAGACTGCCGCCTCTCTCTCCTTCAGTTTTTGCAATGCCTCGCTTCTTTCATTGTCCGTCTTTGTCTCGTCCGTTACAACACTAAGCAATGCCTCTGAGGCTTCCCGCCTATCGTCTAACGCCTCTTCAAGGTCCTTATTTCTCTGCCTCAAACGCTCTTCCGCTCTCTCCTGTGCAGTAGTCCTGTCCGTCCATGTGTATATGGCCGCAGCAAGCGCCACAACCGCCATCGTAGCCGCAACATATGGATTAAGCGCCATTACGGCATTAAGAGCCGTCTGTGCAACCGTCTGTGCAATAATGGCAATCGTATGTCTCTTTGTTATTGCAATAGATACCAGTTCTGCAGCCTTATAAGCACCTACAGCCTCCACGCACGTAAGAATGACCTTGCCGACCGTATCAAAGTTCTTAACAAGTTCTGTAAGACCTCCGATTGCTTCTACAATTATAGGTTGGAAATTCTCTCCAATAGCATTCATCGCATCGTCCATCGCACCTTCAAGGTTGCTCATCTGTCCTGCGATTGTCTTGCTCTGTGCTTCAAGCATTCCATTGAACTTTCCTCCCTCGCTTGTCGCACTAATAAACGCATCGCGTACCATCTCTGCGGAGATAGCACCCTCTGACATCTTTTCTTTTAAGACGCCTATTGACTGCCCTGTCTTTCGTGATATTTCCTCAAGAGGATTAAAACCAGCATTAATCATTTGCAGCAGGTCTTGTCCCATGAGTTTGCCTGTCGCTGTCATTTGTGAGAAGGCAAGCGACAAGGATTGCAATTTCTGGGCATCACCCATTGATATATCACCAATAGCCCTAAGATTTGGCATAATCTTTTCCGCAGAAATGCCAAATCCTAACATTGTCTGTGCCGCACTGGCAAGGTCTTTTACAAGCAACGGAGTAGCGGCTGCAAATTGCCTGATTTCATTAAACAACTTTCCTCCAGCCTCTGCCCCTGCAAGCGTTTTGAATGACACCTGCAGCTTTTCAACTTCAGAACGCACCTGTATAACCTTCTGTGCAAACGCCTGTAATTGCGCCGTTGCAAAGTATGCACCGACGGCCATACCTACCTTTTTCAGCGCACCGTCAATCTTATTGCCTTCTTTAGTCGCTTGGTCTCCAACCTTCTTGAATTGGTTTGAAGCCTCTTGCATTTGCTTTTTGAACTCATCAAGTTCTACTCGCAATACATAATCACTGCCTGTTGATGCCATCTAAAATACTATTTCGTCTGGTTGATTTTTGAATGTTTCCGGGTCATTTGCATCCAGCTTGTTGTCCTCACTGTCATAGCTTGGCGATGCCTTGCAATACATTACAATGTTTTCGTATGTGAAGTTATCTATAACATACTGCGGAGTTACACTAAACGATGTTGCAACATTGTATATAAGCGCCCAGATGCTATCATTGTCTATCTTTTTGTTTTTTTCAGCAGATTTACTTCTGTCAGGGAAGTGGTAAGCTGTAAAAAAAAAGCAAGATTTTGAAGCCCTAAAAGTTTAGCATACAACTCCAGAATTTCCTCACACGACATCGTTGAGAGGATTCTTTCCGCCACTTCCGCATATTCATCTCGTTCCTTGCGCTTGAATACCCCCAAAAACCTATTACATTTGCCTTCTGCTGCGTTCTTTTTGCCTTTGCGCCCAAGTATAAGGGTGGCGAGAACAAGCGCGATATTCTCGCAGTTCTTGGCATTGACCATACAATAAGCAATTACCTGCTCTGATGTGGCGTTTTGTACATCTATCGTGCCAAGCTCAGACATCGCACTCATATGCGCACTCGCCTCGATAAGTGTTCCAAGTGTCGGCTTTGCAACAAGGTGCTTCTTACCGCCAATCTCTATCTCAACTGGATTTTGCAGTACACAGTCTGCAACAAGTTCTTCGATGTTTACCATTATGCTTTTGTTTTTACAACACGGGGCAACCGCGCAAGCAGTTGCCCCGCAATTCCAGTAGATTAAATTGCTCAGCTTGCCGCCTTCTTCTTAACCATCTTATACCAGCAGGTTGCATCGCCACCTGATACCTTGTTAAGAATACCAAAGGTCACATCTGCATAGTTGCCATCGACCTCACTCCAGCCGGTCTTGATTGACACAGAACAGAATGGTGCCAGAATGCCGTATGCACCTACATTCTTAGGTGTCAACTTGACACTCTTTTCCTCGCCGACAACTAAAGACTTAATCTTTATCTCATCGGTACCCTCTTCGCCACATCCGAAAAGCTCGAAGAAGTCTGCACCGGGTTCGATTACTCGACAAGTCAATGAAGCAGTGCCCTCCTGCTGCTCGTATGCAACAGTATGGCCGCCAGTTGACTTCATTTCCAGAGTATTACCATCTGCAGTCGTCAACTCTGCCGATTGGTCTTTTATGACACCGATATTAGTAAACGATGTGTTGCTTTCGCCAGCCGCACCAACTCCAATTTGGCACTCAGACCAAGCGATTACTTGTGAATTATTTGCCA
Organism: Prevotella sp.; assembly: GCA_045614255.1. Taxonomy (GTDB): domain Bacteria; phylum Bacteroidota; class Bacteroidia; order Bacteroidales; family Bacteroidaceae; genus Prevotella. Next base: position 30,547 of record JAZLCN010000051.1, on the reverse strand, counting down.
TAGTTGTATAAATTAAAAGGTTTTACGCTTAAATTGTAAATGTATTGTAACATAGTGCTGATTAGTGTCATGCAGTTTGCTGCAATTTGTTGCGCGCGACAATTCCCATGTGTACTCGCCTACAAGTTCATCATTAAGCGCCTCTACCAGTTCTTCATCAAGCGAAGATACCTCACCGACGCGTTTCTTGTCTGTCTGCCTTCTGTTTCCCTTACTCGTTATATCATTAACGAATATATCGACAAGGCAATCGCCCTCCTGAATTTGGTCTGCAGTAGCGAACGAAACTATACACACTACATCTTCCTTGTTACTGTTCGCAGGTCTGCAATCTTCACGATATGTCTCGCCATTTACAGCATTCTTAAAAAATGCCTTGCAAACACTGTACAGGTCGCTTTCAATGTCGTATAATGTCTTAATCATTGTTCAATTACTTTGAAACCAATTTGGGTGAGCCGCTTTTCAGCTTCTTTCTTGGCAAGTTCTTTTGTTGTTGTCATCACATTTCTACCGTGTGGATTTGCGGGATTGTCCAGATATTCGGCATATTCCATACCTGCAACAATTACGAGAGCCATCTTCGTGTTTGGCACCTTTGAGGTGGTTTCCTCTGCGTGCGCCTTTCCTGCTGCACTACCTTCGTGTGCATTACTGCTCACTGCGGTAAAATGACTGCCCGCTATTTGCTTGCCATTCAGGACAACTGCAAAACCTGTACTTGAACGTAGATTGCCTGTTCGGTCTGTATAGTCGTTATATCTTCCGCTCGTGCGCATTTCGGCTACGGACTTCAATCCGACATATTCAAGGGTTTTTGCAGCAGCCCTAAGCTTCGCCTCTTGCCTGCGTGCGATATAGTCCTCAAATTTCTTTTTCTGCGCATCTATTGGCATATTACTGCGATATTTGGAGATTTCCGACTGCTTGAAGAAATACTATTCCTTCTTGCCTGACTTCAAACAGACCAAGCTCATTGTTCAGTAGGTCATACAAACGATATTGGCACGGCTCAAATCTTTGCGGCTCTATCAGTATCGTATATGTCGCGCTTGAATTTTCGCTACCTGCATCCGAAATGTTATTCCGGTATCTGTTGCGCACGAAATTGCAAGGTATCTTTTCTCCAAGAACTTCATTTCCTACAACAGGATTTCCATTCTCATCAAATCCATCACCCGCAGATTCAATTACTACGCGAATATATCCGTTACAGATTAGCATACTCAAAAATCCTCACCTTGCCACCCATATACGCCTGCATCATTCTTGCCAGCCTCCGCCAGAAGATTGGATGCCTTTCTCGCAAAGGCCTTTCGCTCATCGCTTGTGAACGAAAACGAAACTCCACCCTGTGAGATATTAGGCGCCATGGACAGATATTCATATACAGATGCCAGTGCACATTTGAACTCTTTGCTGTTCCTCATCCCTGACGTCACAACAGCATCGGGATAAATGCCTGCCCCCTCAGCAGCACTTTGTAATGCTGCTAAAGGGATAGGATAAGCACTGACTGCTCCGAGAACATCTATTATCGTCGTATTTTCACACATATAGCACTATGTACTTTGACTATTCACCGTCGTTCCATGTGGTGTTCATCGCGTTGATGAATACCATAGATTTACGGTTAGTAAGACCAGGCTGCATATATGCCTCCGCCATAGTGGTCTCTACCATCGGATTAACATCCGAATAGATAGTGGTCTTATAGTATGGACCATAAACCTGTACGGCATCGGTATTCTGAACCATTGGAACAGGTTTCCAGTAAGTATAACCAAGACGGGGCTCAACACTCAGCACTACGCTGTTCTCGTTCCACGCCTTAACATACTCCTGACTACCGTCCTTGCCCTCAACAATCACGCTGCTGTCAATTACAAGAATTGTCGGCAGACCATGAGTAGCCATATACGCATTGATTGTTGCAAGTGTTACATCACCGCTTGCGTCAAGACCTGCAGCCTTAACAAGCGCAGATGCAACCTTCTTGATAACCTTCTGCTGTGAGCAAAGGAGGTCAAATGCCTTCTGTTCCATGATTGCATAGCGAGGCTTGGGCAATCCCTGCTTCTGAACAACCTTAACACCCTTCTTGATGTCCTCAATACCATCTGCAGTAGTGAGATTGTCCCACTTGGCAGTAGCACCCAAGAAGTTTGTTTCTGGAATGTTGAAGTTGATTTCCTCGCTCTCCGCCATGTCGCCATCAAGCTTAGTACTGAACACGCGCTTGCCAAGTGAGCCAATAGTCAATGCCTCAATCTCAACACGCGCATCCATAGCGGTGTTCACGAACTTAACATCGTCATACACGATATTTACCAGCTCTTGCGCTGCAGCCTTGTCTTCGGTGTTGGCAGCTGCAATAACCTTCAAATCGTTGTAATCGTTGATTTCCATTTCGTCCTTGTCGCGAGATACGGCAATCTTACCCAATTGCAGGTTGAAAGAGCCAACCTTTTTACGCGTCTTCTTAGGTGCGCGTGTATTGAAAGCAACACGGTCAGCCGAAATGGGCAAACCATCATTACCTTCAATTGTTTTCAGGTCAAATTTAGCCGTATATTTCAAGGGGAAAAGTGTTGCCCAAGCCAAACCAAGACCGGGCTTGTAAGAGTTGACCTCTGCCTGTACTGAAGGCTTGTCAAGCTCGAAAAGTGGTGCGTTCATCTGTCCCATTCTTATACGAGATTAATGTTTTTCAACTGGGCAACCACCTCTGGTGCGATGTTTGCCGTTTCCTTTCGCAGATTTGCGCCATTGATAAGGCGTACAGGTTGGTCGCCATGTCCAGCCTTAAGAGCATTGCCAGTCACATAAACTGCGGTACCCTTGGGTGTTGCAGAACTTGCACTTGCAGAAGCCGCCTCATACAAAACAGTTCCTTTTGCAATGTCCACTCCAAGAGTTACGGTCACAGTGTCATACTCTACACCTTCTGCAACAGCCGTACATGCAACCGACTTCTTTCCATGACCGATTACATCACCAACTGCTACGCCGCTACCTTTTGCAATCTTGATTGCCGTATCTGCAGCAACAACAGGTGCAACAAGTCTATATGCCTTCATCACCTTGAACTTGTCACCATCGGCAGACACAGCAGTTGTTGCAGGAGCATCAAAACCAGGCTCCTTCACAATGCCGCCAGCAGGTTTTTCTGCAAATACCTGCTCAATTCGTACAGGTTCATTCGCACCTGCCTCATTGTAAGTTGTTCTAATCATTGATTTCTATTTTTGATTACAGACCTTGAATTGCGGAGGTCTGTGTTTCCGCTGCTTTAGTATAAGCTTCCGTACGTGCCTTCACAAGAGGATTAACCTCTTCTGCTGTGCCTGCACCTGCTCCGCCTTTTGGTTTAGTTGCTGGTGGAGGCGTTTGCTTTGTGACAACTGTCTTGATGTCTTCTGTTACCTCGTCTATCCACGAATCAAAGTCGGCATCATCCTTAAACTGACACCTGCCAAACTCGCGCAAGGTGCGCTTCTTGGTTGCTTCGTCAGCATCCTTAAGCATTTCCTCTACACGGCTTTGTCTTGTGTTCTGCGTTTTCTCTGCTTTCAGAGACTTAATCTCTTCAAACAAAGCAGTTGCCCATGAAGGTACTTTTTCATTTTTGCCTTCTCCATCTTCGCCATCACCGTCATCCACATCATCGGTGTCCTTTTCGGTCTTTTTGGCGGGCTTTCCATCCTTAATGCCATGCTTCTTTTCATAGCTTTCGATTGCGCTTGCAGAGCCTTCTGTTACACGCGAATCGGTGTACGAATCAATGACACTCTGGATTGTCATTTCACTTACGATGTCGTCAACATCATCCTCACTTTTTGCAGTCTTCGCCACTTTTGCGACTATCCTGCTAAGCACTTTCTCATCAACTCCCTCAAATTTGGTCTTTAATGATGCCAATGCTTTACTGCGAATACTCATACTAAAATCGTTTTTAATTAATTACCACAACAAAATTATATTTATTTCGGGACAATGTTTGTTACACAAACACTTTATTTAAGTTTATTTAAGATTTAATTGATGTTTTTGTCGTGTTTGCATTACAAACACACCTGTTTAGCATAGTTTAGCGTGTTTTTTTATCATTGGTTTTGTAATTGTATTTATATTTGCGCTGTTAAACTTGATTATTAACCAAATAATTACCATTATGACATTCACAGTTAAACTCGCATGGGAACATGACTCCGACACAAGTTTTAAGGTAAATCTTGAAGGAAAAGATTATGAAATTTTGAGTACCATCATGTGGATAACACGCGGAACCCTAATGGCGTCAAATGCAACACGAGCAACCGCATACAATGAAGATGGATTTGAGGCCGTAAGTTATATTAAGTAAAACAATTAAAACAAAAGTTATGAAGTTAAAACATTATAAACATCTTGTAGAGGTATTTAGCGATAGTATAAGTTATATAAAGACCATTGAAAATTGGCATTCTTATTATGTCGCGGAGAGGATTTTGAATAACCAGTCTCTTGACTATGAAAGTCCAATTAGAGGTTTGCCAGAGGACTATGCAGATGACATCAAAAAAATAGCCATTGAAAGACGAGAAGAGGCGTATAAGCTACTTTTTGAGAAGTGGGATTATTTGGAGGCAAAAGACAGACAGAAGTCTCAACCTTTACAAGATGTTGCAGAGCCTTTACATGAATATGATTTTTATGACACAGAAATACAAGAGGAGGAAGAAGTATGAACTACCCGGTACGCGTTACACATTGCATTTCTTTACTTAAAAGCATTGAGAGATATGCACAAAGCAGAGTTTACAAAATAGACAAAGACTACTACATTGAAGTCGATACAATAGAAGAACACCATTTAATAATGCAACTGCACAAACAACAGGAATTATCAATAAAAACACTCAATAAACTAAACGAACTTTAAGATGGCACACATTATTTACACGAACGGACTTGTTCAAGAAATTAGCCCTGACAACAAACGTGATTTCTCACTTGAAGAACTGCAAAGGATTGTTCACGGCTATATAGAGCCCATCCATTTGCCAAAGAATCGCCTCATGATTATTAACGAGGAGGGCAAATTAAAAGGTTTGCCTGTAAACATCCTTGCTACCAGAGAAGTTCTATCACATGGTTTTAACGATGTAATTGTTGGAGATGTCTTGATATGCAATAGTGATGAAGTGTTGTAGTTTTGCAACACTTCATGCACCATATGCAATAATTCGCATCTAAGTTCTTGATGTTAGTAAAATTGTTTGTAACTTTGTTGGCAGCTTTACAATTATGAACAAATCAATTCCTAAACAAATCCAGCTTATAATGTCTCGCGAAGGCCTTAACTATTGCGAGACATTTGACTACGAAGGAAAGACCTACTATTTCCTGTCATATGTCAGCGAGAATGGAGAACCGCAGCCAACAGGTCTTCCTATCATTTATTACATTGATAAAGATAAACCCGTTCAACTTTCGTTTGACAAATCATTATTAATCCTTTCTAAACTACCCGACGATGGAGAAGAATAAATATCTTAAATACTGCAAGTATTATAAAGGAGAAGAAATACCACCTGAGATTAAATATACCGATTTTTGGTATTTGGAACGCGATTATGTAAGGGTGTATAATAACAATCCACAATTTAGAGACGAAGACTATCGCAGCATGTGCTTTGAGTGTTTTCCTAAAGTCAAAGATTTCATAAACAGTTTCAACTATGAATTTGTCCAAAAGATGCTTGCAAACTTTGTTGTTTACCGTTATTCACACAACCCACAAGGTGGTATAGATTTCATCTTTGACTATGGAAAATAACAAACACCTTAAACACTGCCGCTATTACAAAGGCGAGGAAACAAACCCATTCAATCCCAAATCGATAAAATATACATTCTGGATTGTGGAGAAAATCTATGCAACCATCGTCTGCAATAGCGAGATTGAACAGGAGAATGTCGGCGCTGCTTTCTCGTTGGCGTTTCCTGACCTTTTGGAAGAGTACTCAATACCTGTGTATCTGAAAGCAACACTATACACACAATATATGCGCTTTGGCGGTTCTAATAGCGCATTTGAGGATTGGTTACTTGAATACTTAAGACAAGCGCCATAAATAAAGCCCATCGATTTGATGGGCTTTTCTATTACCTCCTTTTTGGATTCTTTATCTCTCGTTCTCGCCTGTAATTGAACATCGGTATATCTGTCTTCAATGCTTCACAAGCTGATTGCTCTATCAAATCCACATCGATATACCATTTACCTCCCTTTTGATAGGCATTTGTTATTCTGAACTTTGCCCCTCGTTGCAATAGGAACTCTACCTGATTAGATGGCGCTGTCTTGCGCTTCGTGCCCGTCCAGTCAAAGCCATCTTTCCATCTGATATTGTCACCATATGATGCAAACGGTTCCATGTATGCCCCCTTTGTTCCCTTTGGCATAAAAATGGAAAGCACAACATCGTTAGGCGTTCCTGTGTGTGTACCAACCGTAAAAGCTCCGTTTTTGGCAGAATGACACGACATAAACAGATTGCTTTTTCCTTCTTTCCCGATTAGTGATGTCAGGTCTGTCGTCCTGCTTAAATCTATTCCAAACATCGCCCCTATTGATTCTGTTGTCTTACCTGACTGCATCCACATACTTTCCTTTAATGCTGGTGCCTTATCCAGTATTGAAGTCAAAACATTGGCATCTGCAAGTCCATTACGAATAGTGCCATCTATTGCAGACTTCATCCTAAGGCAATACGTTCCCAGCATTTCCTGATTGATGTATTGACTACCATCCGAATATAGCCACAAGATATGCTTTTCCTCTGTCGTTAGATTTTTCCACATATCCTGTGCGTATTTGCTCATGTAGTCGTCCGCCTCTTTGAAAGCCTTGTCTATATCTGGATTACTAAACCATTTTGCCGCATCCTTCTTTGCCTGTGTGAAATCCTCCTTGCTGAACTTCACACGCCTGCTTTCGCCGATATTCAGCACTCTCTCGATGTTGTTAGATTGCAAATCAAGCATGTCATCCTTAAGCTCTGCAATCAGTTCCTCAACATCTGCCCACTCTTCAAGGTCTATCTTCCCCTCTAATTTCTTTATCTTAAATAGAAAATCCTTGTCTTTAGTCTTAAACGCCCTCAGCCTGCTTATATTGTCATCTATACTTGCCTTCCTAAACTTGTATATTGCCTCGTTACGTTTGCGATTATATGCCTTATATGCGATTTCCCATGTCGGATATGGTGTGCTTACCCTGCTTCTTGGATTCAATGATGGGTCTCTGGCGTACTCCATTTCCTTTAGCCACTTGCCTATGACCTCATCACCATCCATTCTGTTCGGGAACTGCGTTTCCATCCAAGTGATTTTGTCTTGTATGGCTTTGTGTGCAGCCTCCAACTCACTTATGGTAAACTTCTTATTCCAATCCTCTACATCCGGTATTAGGTCCTTAAGTGCATTTGCCCTTTTCTCCAGTTCTCGTGCCTTTTCAATGTCTGCAAGTGCATCTATGTATTCGCCCCTTTTCAGTTTTTGCTCTAATACGTCAACATCAAAGTCCTTAGTTGAGAATTTAACCTTATCTTTCAGCCAATCTTTAACATCTGCCATCTCATCTATTTGCAGCTTCGCTTCCGCTTCGGTAATTAGTGGCCTGCCTTTTATGTATAATTTTAACTCAGAACCATTTTTGTAGTATATATCAACACCCTGTTTTGACCATCCCTCCCACACTTCCTTTGGATGGTACCTTTCGGGATGGACGTCTAATGTAATACTCTTCATGTCACGAGGCATTATGCCCTGTGAACCTTTTAGTGGTAAATATTGCAACTCTAAATAATGATTATCCTTTCTTATACTTTCTACTGTATATTTCTTATCTCTCCAATTTGAAACAATTTGTTTATCAAGCGACACAACTTTTGGGTCACATGTCAGTGAGGGTATTGTGTTTTCGCCAAGTGAGTTTCCCATTGTAAATGTCGTAACAACCCTATCTCTGCGAAATATAATTTGGGCTTTGCCATACCCCGATTTGTCACCAACGTATGCCTGATATAAGTCTTTGTTTGTTGGCACTCCACATCTGTAATAATCGCCATAGGCTAATTGTTTCTTCTTGTCTATTCGTACATAATTTCCTCCAGTTCCAGTGTGCCCATCCAAATCATACGCAAAATGCCCATAGTGCATTCTGTTTATGTCGTAATTCCCCAATGGTCCTGATTTTACCTGTAAATTTGTCTTTATTCCTCCTTCTAAATATAATTTCAATCTTTCGGGTTCTGTACAGTGCGAAAACTCTACCTCCTTGAAAAACTCTTTTAGTTTGCTTTCTATCTCATCTCTGTTGTCTAAGAACTCTTTTGATGTGAACTGTTCTCGTTTTATTGATTTCTCATAATTCTGCAATATTACTGGCCTTTCGTCACCAAGCATATCGAATAGTTCCTCTGCTGATTCCGCCTTGCTAAAATCTCTCACCTTTGGCATATCCTGCACAGTCTTCTTTGCCTCTCTCTGCGCCTTTTTAGCCGCATTAGATGCTTCATTAATCGCCCTTGTTTTTTCTGCATCTGCAAGGAATTTTTCGGCATCAAGCACATTGCCCTCATTCATAAGCCTCTCTGCCTCCTTAACCGCTGATTCTATCTTGGTTAATGGCTTTCCTGGCTTGTGTGGGTGCGCATCGGCATAGGCTTTAATGTCTATGTACCTCTTTTCTGCTGCATCAAAGCCCTTTAATCCATCAAAAATCGCCTGTGCTGCTTCGTCGTCACCCGCAATAACCAAAGCCTTAGCCTTGTCCAAATTCGCCTGATACGAGCCGAAAGAGGACTTATAACTGCTCATAGAATTGTATATTGGTCGCATTCTGTCTATTGTATTCAGTTGCGCCTCGATATACATAGATTCCATCTCTGCATCTAACAGGTGATGCTTTACTTTCCATTGTCGTTTGACCTTTTTACCGTCAAGCACATCATACACAACATGGTCTGTCACATTGGTTGTGTCACCCTTGAACCAATCATTATTTGCATATCTCGCTTTTACACGGTCAATATATTCCTGTGCCTCCTTATACCTGACAAGCTCGGCATTACGCTTGTCCATTACCTCCGCAATGTACTCTGGTGTACGCTTGTTGTGTCTTTCCTCTGCTTTTGCAAGAAGTCTCTCACGCCACCTGCGCTTTTCACCCTCTGCCTTCTTGTTGTCCCAGAACTCCAGCAACTCCCTTTCTTTCTCTGGCGTCCTCTTTGCAAGCCTTGCCTGCTTTGCAGCCTCTATTCTCTGCGCCTTCAACACTGCTGGGTCTGCATATATCTTCAACTCGCCGCGTGGGATAAACGTCTCAGCCAACTTTGGATTTACCAGTTTGTTGTCAATGCGTACTACTCCGACTTGTGATAACTTGCAATCGTACTTATATCCTCTACCTTTGCCCTTGTCCCAGACATTGCTTTTGCCGCTTTGTGGGTCGAAGAATGTTATAACTCCATCCTTCTTTTCGGCAAGGAATACGTGTGCACTTCTTCCCCTTTTCCAGTCTACACATATCTCATATCGGCCATCATTGCGCATCATTTCATTAAGATACTCATCTATTCGCTTTTCCGTTACAACAGAAGAGCCATACTTTTTCTGCGCCCACTCTTTGGCATAATACGGGCGTGCTGGCGTTCCGTCAGGCTTCAGCCATTTACCTATTCGGTAGCCCTCCATCTTACTACCAACGCCATTCTTTTCATAGATTTTCCACACCCTTTTTCTATCATTGCAGATTGCCTCTACATTAAATCCCCTTCTTCGTAATTCGTGTGTCACCGTACATGTCTGGCAGTTTACATCGTAACCGTTTTTTTTGTAGAAGAATGGATTTTCCTTGCCCGTATTGGCATCTTCATAAGACATGGAAAGACCTCGTTTCTGTCCCCATGCCTTTTCCAAGTCAGCAAAGTTTGCCTGCATCTCTGGGCTATATTGCGCCAAGTCTTTAGCAAGCACGTCCTGCTGTGCTGCTGTGGTGTCATCAATGACTTCTAACAACCCCGTTGACTCGTCTGTCTTAAACATATTTCCAGACCATCTAAGACCACTATTCAAGTCATACCCTTGCCCAAACTTGAACCCCTCTGCTATATTGTCACGGATAAAGAATGGCAATCGCCCTGCGATTTGCATGGCCGTAAGCCTGTCCTCGTTTGCTGCCACCCATTCAACGAAACCCTGCGGCATATCCTTTACCACTCCGCTAAAGCCGTAATTGCCTTCTACGTCTTCACCATCCGCCATCCGCTTTAGATAGTCTTCTACTTCGTTTTCCTTCGGCAATACAGGAACTGCTATACATCGGCATTGTGGGTGCCAACCTGTAAAAATGAAATTCTTAGGATAAATACCCTTCAGTTCGTCGCATATGTCAAAGAACACACCCTTAACACCCTTGCACGTGTGATTATTAGACAAACCAACCTTAATGCCTATTACAAGGTCTGTATTTTGCCAATAATCGGAATCCGCTTTGTGGTATGCCATATTTGTCTCCGTTCTTGCCAAACGCATAGCATTCTTGTATGAACTGCGATACACACCCCTGCCTGTCTTTTCCAGTGGTTCCTTAATCCAGTGTGTCACTCCATTGTCGTCTACCACCTTGCGCCTCCAGTACTTCACCCATTTACTTGTACCATCAGAAAGCTGCTTCTTTTCCCTGAAGCGACGGTACATCATATCGGGTTCTTTAAGCAAATGCCTTATGTCTCTTGATAACTGGGTTGCTGGTTGTCCTGTGGATAGCGAAATCTCTATTGCCATTTCCATTTCGCCCTTTGTCTGCTCTACGATATTCCATACCCTATCCGACAGACCAAGACCATTCGTTTTGCGCGCCTGAAAAGCATCAAGCGCTGCGGCATTTCTCACCAATAGCTTTTTTACAAATCCCTTTGGCATTTTGGTCATGTCGCAAAGATGCTGTATCATTTCATCATTCTTTGCGATTGACAACCTCCACTCTTTTTCTACACCCTTTGCGATAACACTTTCCACGTCTTGACGCATGCGCCACATCAAATCAGTATATTTCTTCCTGACATTTGCAGGCGCATTGTCAAAACTAAATGGTTCTTTTGCATCAGGTTCTAATCCTGTTGCAATACCAAGCTTTGCACACTCGTTTATATAGTGATTATACAGAGTGTCAATTGATTTTATATACTTGGCTATGTTAGCCAAATGCAACCCATCGTAATTAGTGCTATTGTTGCCAGCCATCATTGAAAATACTATTGTGAAAATACTGCCCTTAGGGGTGTTTCACCCTAAAGGCAGTGCCACTATTACATAAACCCTTCTTCAAGTGCATTAGCCGATTCCTGCTGTATAAGTAGGAGTTCCTCGTCTGCATCATCTACCTCTCCAAGCCTCTCTATCGCTGTTCTTTGAGCCATTATGGGCTTACCACCGCAAGCAGTTGTCAAGTTCTTAATGGTCGTCTCTTGGTCGTTAATCTGATATGGCGTAATAATGAATTCCACATCAAGCGCATCAAAAGCCTCCGCTAATTCAGGATACATGACCTTTGCAAATGCCTTGATTACGGACATCTCTCTGCTCAGGAACTCTTGCCATACTCCTGCTTCATCTAACACTTTCAACTGCGCATCAATGAATACCATCTTCCTTGCCTCTCCACTCATTGCCATTGTCTTCATCTGCTCGAAGCTCATATCTGGTAACTGCAGATTCGTAAAGAAATTGCTCTTGATTTGGTCTACCTGGAATTTGATTGCATCTGTTGACTGATTCCAAGTTTCATATCCGACCTTACTGTCTTTGGGATAATACAACACATTACGGGCATTTGTTGATTTTTCCTTTTCATGATTGAACCTCTTAAGTTCGTCCATGTCGCAGCACACGACCCAGTTAGGAACGGCGTTCTTGCGTATGTAGTTGCCGTTTCGTGACAATACCCATTCCGCTTCAAACACATTAGAACTCTCATCTTCCCATATTGGCTCGTCTCTGTGCGTGTATGCAGCTGCAATCTTTTCGATGAAGATTACCTCGCGTTCCATGTCTTCACTCCATCTGCCTCCGCCATCCTGAACCCATCGCATATGCTCGTTGGCAGTGTATGTCTCGAAGTAATTATATTTTACGCCACTCATTGTACGACTATAAGCAACAGACAACGCTATCATGTCGTCAAAGTCGTCAAACAACGGATATAACATATCACCCTGCATAGGTGAGTATGTCTTGCAGCGAAGCTTATAATCTGATTTCTCACCGCCATATGTTGTCTTTCCTTCCTGCGCATACCATATCGTGCATATCTCACACGAACTGTACAACTTCTTCGCCCTGTCAAGATTAACGGCATCTATCCTGTTACGTTTGTAGATGCTTTCAAGTATCTTCACGGCTCTTGTCTGCTGCTCATCTTCGGCGTTATACACGCGTTTTGCAGGAATGCCAAAAACTAATTCTGACATTCGCTTCACCGATAACTTCTGCAATGCCATCGTTATACGTGACATCTTAATGGTTTCGTTCCCCTGCATCTTGTCGACATAGGATTTGTCTGTCATGACCGGGTGAAGTTTTGGGTCATACTCCTTTTCGAGTTCCGACCACGGTCTTACCACAATACTCTTTTGCTTCAAATCTGCAATTATGGATTCTATCGGTCTTGACGAATCCATGATTTCCTCTATTGTCTTCATATTGCTAATAATTTAATTAAATATCTACATCTGCATATATATCATACACATTATCGTTTGCCTTTTCCGTTCTGTAGTGCTCTACTATACCTGTCAGCGCGTCTGGTGCGTCATCATGCGCGTTTTTACCAGCCTTCAAGTAGTTCCTCACCTGATTGTAAAACTCAGGCCACCGATGTTCCCATCCTTCAGGAAAGAAAATCAGGTTTTGCACCTCTGCCGAATGACTGAAGATGCGCACATTCTTATTCTCGCCCTGATGAAACCATTTGAACGATGTACGTTTATTACCCATCGTCCTCACATTCTTTTCTACATTACGACAAAAACCTCTGCCGCCATTGTTGCTTTCAACCAGACAGAACTCAATTGCATCTCTCGTTACCATCTCTGCCGTTGCCTGCTCTGTATACTCCATCGGCTTTGTGGTGAAAAGCACATCCAGCACAAAACAACCTATTTCCGTCTCTACATAGTCAATCGAGCAAAGATAGTCGCTACCTTCGTCTGCCGTATCGGTATAGTTCTTGCGTATGCGTTTATCTGTTGTAGGCAATATCCCATACGTGCGGAATCCACGCTCATACATTAACCCTTCTTGAGGTCTTGGATTCTGCTGATAAAGACTCTCAAACACATATCCATTGCGTTTCCTAATTGCCTCCAGTTGTTCTAATGAATGCTTTTCTGGCCATAATGCCTCGCCCTCTTCTCGTGGGTCATATTCTGTCGGAACACCCTGCTTAATGGCTTCGTATTTTACTACCACCCATCCGTTGGGATTACTAATCGCATCATACTCGCCCTGCTCGCGTAGCAACCTACCTGCAAGGTCATCCTCATGCCATCGTGTAAATACAAGCAACTGGCGCGATTCGTTGTGCAGACGTGTTTCAGCAACAGAATCATACCAGTCATCTATGCCACTCCTTACGGTCTCACTCCAGGCGGATTTCGCATCCTTGTATATGTCATCCATTATGAGTATATCCACAGGCTCACCTGTAAGCGGACCACCAACGCCGACCGTCTTAAATCCTCCTCTATGCCCGACTATCTCACACTCATCTGCATTGCGGACATACAGGTCTGCACCTCTACCAAGTTTGGTGTTCGGGAAAATCTCGGAATATACAGGTTCTTCTATAATTCTTTGGATTTCTCGATTGAACTTCCTCGCCTTGCTTGCAGAGTACGATATGATTGCAAGCCGACAATCGGGATTTATTCCCATAAGAAACGCAGGCAAGCGCCTCGTTGAACCTTCCGATTTTCCATGCTGCGGTGGCATCCACACCATTAGTTTGCGTACCACGCCATGTGCGAAGTCATCAAGCACATTGTAATATGACCTGTGAAATCCTGCTGGTTCAAAAGTCTGCATAGTACAAGCAGTAAACCCCAGCAAGGATTCACGCGCCTTTCTTCGCAGCAATTCTTTTGCAGCAAAGATAGCATCCTTTATGCTATCCCTATCTAACACTTTCCTAACTTCTGCATTATATCGTTCAGCATACCCTTCAATTCTGCATCACTGCGATTTGCAAACAAGTCCTGACCGTCTGCCCCTGTTACCTCATGCTTGTCAACAGGTGCTTCACCTGCAACCTTCATGAGCAGTTCTGCAGCTCGCACATTCCCCTTTAGGCTTTCCTTGATGAGTGAGCCTACAATCAGCTCTCTCGCCACTACCTGCGCACCGTCCTTGTTGTTCTTTACCTCGTCCAGGGCTTTAATTGCAGCCTCCTTAAAGGTCTTGGCAAAGGCATTAACCGCCTTTGCCTTTTGACCGCCCAAAGACTGGAGTTTTGTGTCTCCCTTCTTAAATCTCGTTGATGGTGATGGATTCTTATTTGCCATTGTTAATCCTGCTTATCCATTGTTTCCATATCTGATATGCAATCTGTGCAGTCATCAAAGGTGGCACACTCATACCAGTAAGGAAGTTTAATTGACCTTTACCCTTGTATTTGTAATCTTGTGGAAATGTACTGATACACTTTATTTCGTACTCACTGCAATTTCTTGGCTCGTCGTACAGATAATCGAACTCTCCTGTTGTCTTTGTTGGCGCAACACGTTCCTTGTGTAGCAATTGCGCATTGAACCAAGAATTACGACCTTCTACCCTTTGCAGAATATGAGAGAAGTTAGTATCAGTCTTTATACGCTGTTTCCATACCTCATACTGATACTCCGACAGGTCATTCACACCAGGCAAATTCTCTGCAAACTCTCCAAACGTAATAGGCTTCTCATCAAACTTCAAGACAAGTTTTGGTAGTTCATACTCTTTTCTGTGCCCAATAAAGAATACGCGTTCTCTTGCTTGCGGAACACCCATTACAGCAGCGTTAAGCAGGAACACCTGTACATCATACCCTATCGCATTAAGATGCGCCACAATGCGCTTTGCGTAGCTCTTGGCATTGCCTTTAACGAGCCCCGATACATTTTCCAACAGGCAACACTTTGGCTTCAATTTGGCAATCGTATCGCAAAACACAAATACCAAATCGTCAAGTGTCTGCAGTTTCTGCCCTTCGGCAAATCTCTTTTCCTTACCCCAAGCATTTTCTCTGCTCCCTGCTGTTGAGAATGTACTGCATGGTGGCGAACCATCCAACAGGTCAAGGTTATACAATTCCGCTGGCAAGTCCTGAAGGGCATTGAAATCCCTTATATCCATGTTGTAGAGATGCTCTGGATTGTGATTGAGTTTATAGACCTCTGCTATCTTGGGGTCTAACTCTACACCACCAAGATGATGAAACCCCGCCAACTTATAACCCATTGACGAGCCGCCACCACATATGAATGTGCCAAACACAGTGCTATTGTGCGCCTCTACACCTGCCGCAGGATAACCATCCGCCATCCTCCACTCATAAGGAAACCTATGCTTGTCCATATCTCTGCCTATATTGTTTAATACACTGCATCAATGCTTCTGCATTATCGTCTTTATTAATACGATTTAGTTTCTGCTTGACAAACTTAAATTGTTCAGGTGAAAGCATAAACGAGATAGACTTCTTCGCTTCTTCCTGTTCCTCTTGCTCTGCTATCTCATCGGCTACATCTACCCAATCCTTCATTAACTCCGCATCTTCCTCACCGTAATGGATATTATCCTTCATCATGATGTCGGTCAATTCCTCTGGGCTTGTATCTTGCGGGATAATCTTACAAGGACATTCACGATATTGCAGAGTTCTCATTGCCTGCAACCTCATATTGCCACCGATGACAATATAATCGTCTCCACTCTTATATACAAGCAATTCCCTTAACTCCAGCATTTCGGGATTATCCTCTATGCTTTTGCAAAGATTTGAAAACTCTTCATTGAGAATTATTCTCGGATTAGCAATAACCCCTTCTATCTGCCCCTCATTCGTTCGCAGTTGCGAGATAGGTATCATTACGGTTTCTATCATATATCGAGCATTTCGTTGTTCCATCCTGTGACCTCAAGCAAAGCCATCTCAGGAGAATTGTTAATACTTGCGAGTCCTCTCTTGATGTCTGAATAAAGACTGTCATCCGCCTTTATTTCCAACTTCATTGTCTCATCGAAATCCGTTATATCAAGTTCAACACCCGCGCCATCAAAGTCCTGTTCTTTCACCTGCCATGCAGTAAGGTCTAATCCCCACTCATCCAAATCTACATTGCCGTATTGATTGGCAAGCGCATCAAAGTCCCATTGCCCGTACTCGTCATTTGCCTTAAGCACATATGCCTTTATCTGCTCAACAGTCGTATCTTCAGAAAGAACTTTGCAAACGACAACCTTATCCCCAGCATCCTGCAATGCTCTCAATCTTTGGTTTCCGTCGCATACCACATACCTTTCCTTTTGCTTTCCTGCGCCTTTCCTGCACAATGGGTAAACTATTAACTCACGAAGTTCTGACAGAAGCGGATGCTCCCTCATGCTTTTAAGGAGTTTCTTATACTTCTCATCCCGTATAAATCTCGGATTCTTTGGCAGACCCTCTATTTGTCCCTTATTAGGTTCTAAAAGCCTAATATCTATGCTTTTTATCTCTACCATAGTCGATTATTTCTTTTGCAAAGTTATGGAATTTGTGTTTGCTATACAAACACTTTTGCCTTATTTTTTGTTAAACAGGTATTCTTATAGGCAATCCTGCGTACACCCATGCTAATAGTCCTGCATCTCTCATGTCTTGGCTTGTCCTTCCGTTGTAATTAGTGAAAGACTTAAATTCCTTATCTGTTATCTTTCTGTCCTTCCCTTTCCAGCATTTAATTAAAGGCCTCACACCGCAAACCTTTAGTTTGTAGTGCAAAGCCATTTCAATAATCTTTCTTCCTGTTTCGTGATTACGACCAACCGCATTCCCTTTGGCTGCCGCTATATAAGGATTATCTTTTGGGGAAAGATGCCAATGTGCATTGCTAAAGAATCCTTCCTCGACAATAACGACAACATCCCTTCCCGTTTTCTTCACTTGCAGTAAGTAGTCTAACAAGTCAGCGAAAAACAGGCTTGTCAGTTTCAGTTCACGCGATGCTACTTCGAGATGCGCAACGCCTGACTTATCGACATCTGGGTCTATGGCAATAATCACATCAGCCTTCTTTCCTATCATATCCTTTTGTATTATTTGTTAATCGGTCTAATCAGTCCCCACTCTGCGAACTTCTCAAATCCGCCAAGTGATTGTATATAGTCTCTCGCCTGCTTGACGATGACAGAGTAAGGAATACCATTTATTGCCTCGTCTCCGATGCTGCAGCACACCTCAACTGTTTCTTTCCTTCTTTCTGCTTCAAGGAAACACCATATATTGACAGAAACATCTGCTTTCGATAAGTCCTTACCATGCAAGCCTCCGCCTGTTACACCGTCACCCATATCGCTTCCGAGTTTACGATTGGTTGCTCCGCTATCCGTATTGATGCCACCGGTCCATTCGCCAAGAGGATTAATTAAGATGTTGCCACCTGTTTTCATTGCCAAAGTAATGGACAAATCCTTCTCTTCTTCTTTTGCAAGATGCGACTGGCACACTGTCACATCAAATGTAGGTGCAGACAACTTGCCTTTGCCATGAATGATATACTTTCCGTCTGTCGGGTACTTGCAATATACAGTGTCTGCTATATGCGTCAGCAGATTCTGTTCAAATGTCGGCTTGCAACCCTTGAAGATACCATTATCACCGCATCGGATTGCGCCTTCCTGATTCTTTGCAAGATGCGCATCCTGCTTTACAATGGTTGCCGTTGTTGCCACGTCATCCCCGGCAATACGCTTGACAATCGCGCACACCTCGCTTTCCTTGATGTCTTCACTTGTCTCAATGATAACTGTTGCAATGCCATGCCCGATGAGCACCTCAACAGCCACTTTTGGATTCTCACTTTTGGCATACGCCAAATCCACAATTGCACCTGCAATTCTGTCCGCCACCTTGTCCGGGTGGCACGGATTCACTTTTTCAAACATACTTTTGTAATTTTAATTAATAAAAAATCCCTTTCGGTTATTCGTTTGTGTATTCAATACTTCTTACCATGCTTGTATTTTCGCCCCTTATTATAGTCCATCTTCAGCCGTATATGCGTTTCAATGTCGATGTCCTCCTGCTCGGCTATCTTCAGGATGCGTGTCAGCGTTCTGGTTAAACATGTCTGCAATGGCTCTCTCACCGCCAGCACACGCACTGCTCTGTATATCTTCTCGGTGAATGTTCCAGACGGACAGATGTTGTCAGTCACCTTCTGCATCGCCTCATTGAGGTCTATGTTCTTGTAGCCAGCCAAATCGAATATGCGTATGCACACATCGGCAAGCTCGTCTTCTATACTGTCTTTAATGTTCTGCTCGAAGTTCTCATCGTATGGCATATTCCACATCGCATCAAAATATCCCTTCAAATCTGCATAGTGTGCCAACCTGTCCGCCTCCACAGCCTCCGTCATTTCGGATATGATTAGGCATTTTAGATGTTCAACAGAACACACCTCTTCGTGAAATCCATTTCGCTTCGCTGTCGCAAATGCTTCATCTCGATATTCGTTGTAATTCATTGGTCTTCCTCGTAATTTTTGCTATTCAGAACTTTCTCGCCATACTCGTATATTTCCCAAAATACATCACGCTCATCTTTTTGCAATTCGCTTGGCCTATCACCTACAAAGCGCAGTTCATATATTTCCTCATGGTCATCCCATACGAAGGCTGCAATGGTATAGCATGATTCAGGATACTTGAAGCAATCTTTGTGTTTCCTGTAATTCTGAAAATCTGGGTGCCGATACCAGTTCCCATCTTTGATATACTCACTCTCTCGTCCATAGTCTGGATTTGGATACCACCTGTCTATATGATATGACGGATGCTCAGGCTCTTCGCCTATATATGTTGCCTTCCGAAACTCTAAACTTCCTATTCTCTTTTTCATACTACTTCAATTTCTATTTTTACTACTTTGTCTTTCTTTCGTATCTCAAACTTTATTAAATTCAATTTTTACACTTACTAACTTTCCTTTCTTATTGCTTTGGTGGTCGTAATATCGCCAACCAGTTCCTTGCAGGAATTTTACCAAACTTTCACGATTGTAAAGTATTTCATCGAATGTTGCTTTGTTGTAAACTTGGGGATATTTTGCACTGTCGTTTTTGCTTATGAATTGCGGAATTGCGTTCATTTCTTGCAACCTCAACAATAAATCCCTTGCGCCTTTTAGGTAGATGCTTTCTTCGTGTAGGTTAGTAAAGCCGTGTTTTGACATCATTTTCTTTCTTGTTTTAATAGTTCTTCTTTTGTTGGGAAAAGTTCATCTTCATGTCTCTCAAAAAAATAACCACTCTTCTCTATGCTATAAATTATATGTACGCTACCATCAATCAACACAGATATGTTTATTTCATCTACCTTCCCTTTGATGTGGTGTCCTAAAGAGTTAAACCACACCTTATCACCAATGTTGTACTTTGTTTCGATTATCATACTCTCTTTCCGAGTTGAATTATAAACACATCTTCGGTAGGTGCTCCCCATTCTGGCTTGCCTTTCCCGATTGTTATACCGTCTATCTCGAATGTCATTGTTCGCTTTGTGTAGCCATAGAAGAACTTGACGTGTGTGTAACCTGTCTGTTGAAAACCACCAAGTCGCCAATCTTCTTTAATTAAATCTACATTATTCATATAGAAATCAATACATTCATCATCAAGACTCTCATAATGAGTATGGTCTAAATCAATTACTTTTAGTAATCTTTTTAACCAATATGGCTTAATCTCTCTATATTCCTCGGTCTTGACACCGCTTTCTATCATTTCGTACCACTCTTTCTTTAGTGGCAAGCATAATGTTTTCATAACTCAAACTCTACATATTGTTTACCTTTTTGGTGTTCCCATTGCTCTTTGCGTTTGAATACTACGTTTGCATCATACATTTTACAGAACTCCCTCATACGCACACCCATAACGTAACACTCATCGAAGCGGTCGCAACTCTCGCATTTGTTTGGCACGAATGGCGACATCTTTTTGAGGGTCCATTTGGTCAGCTCTTCTTCCTGCTTTATTTCCTCATAAAGTTCTACTACTTCATCAACTGGAATTGTTGAAAGGCATTTAATTACCCATTTGGCACCAGCCATAAATGCGTGCGGACGGATTGCAGCGCCAGGATAGTCTTCTGTTGTGCAATACTCGTGTTGAGCATCGAATAAATCTTTGTACGTCATTTGCTACCTCAATTTAATGTTTCTAAACTTCTCCCAAAGAATCTCTAATTTAGATAATTTCCATATTGATATAATGCCTACGAGTAAAGCCAATGCTATTAACATGAAAGTATTAAGAATAGGAAACCACATGTGAAATTCTATTTCGTCTAACAAATCTCTTACATAAAATATGTGTCGTTTGTTTTCTTTGTAACATAATACAAGGTGTATCACTAATGACACCAAATAGATTAGTATAAATAATGCAACCATAATTATTCCCAAATTTTATAAAATTCATCGCAATCGTCTTTTTTACCTCTTAGGTGTTCATTGCCTTCATAAGGAATACAGTATTTATAACATTGACCACCAACAGTATAGTAAGGATAATTATTTTGGCTATCGTCGTCGTAGAATCCCCATACAGCAGGAAGCCATTTATAAGTGCCCCAGTCTCTAACTAATACTTTACTTTCAAAAGGAACTAAAGTAGTAATATCAAACTTCTGTTCAATTAACTTCTCCAAAGTTTTTGTTTCAGCATTCCATTTGTAACCATTTGCTTTAATGGCGTCAAATAGTTTTTGTTTCTCTTCCTCGGTAGCAAGACGAACTTCTTCAACATCAACTAAATGACATACTGCATTTTTGCATGTAGAAAGCACTTGATATGCGAAACATGCATATTTATGTATATGGTCATTTTTTATTTCCTTGAAGATTATAATAAACTCATTATGATTGTGACCTGTTGTTTCTATATAAACAACATCCCCATCCTTAAACTTGCAAGAAGGAACAAATCCTTCCCAAGTAGTTTTTCCTTTTGGAAAAATTACACATTTTGCAAAATGAGAACCATTGATTCTACCTTCGCAGGTTGTCCAAAACGTATCAGCAGGACCAGCCTTGAAGTAGCATCTATTCTGTACCTCATCAATCCTTAAGAAAGTTACATCATTGTAAACAGTGCAATCCAACTCCATACCCTTTGGGCAATCCTTCAGGAGTTCTGCTATATTAATCTTTTCCATAATTTCTCTTTTTAGCTGTTAATAATTCTTCTCTTCAGAGCATTCAGGTTCTCTTCTTCAATCTCGTTATCCATATCTGCAATCTCACGCAACGCCTTCTTCATTTCGCCTTTCGTTCGGAACACTTCCTGATAGTTATCTATCGCCTCTCCAGTGATGCGAAGATGTTTCTGCGTATCCATCCATTCGTTGCGCAACACCTCGATGCCGAAGCCTATATCCTTCCGTTCACGCTCCGTCATACCTTCTTCGGCACTCTGGGCGTTCAATGCCTTCAGCGCGTTGTACCAGCATTTCTCGACCCTTTCCAAACTAAACGGTCTAAAAAATCTATCTACAATTCGCTTGTCGAGTTTGAAGTTCTTATGCACTACAATCTTTTCCATGTCGTACGATACACTTGCTATCTTCAGGCAGGTTAGTGCTGTCATTGCCCACGCCACGATGTCCGCATCGCTCAGGTCGTGCGCCTCAAATACTCGCTTGTACTTGTGCTGCAAGGCTGTCACATGCTGTCGGGTGTTGTAATACATTGTTGCACCTGTGCTTGCCCAGAAGTCATAATACTCTTGGTCGGTAATGTCACCGTACATCTTGCGACTTCTCTCTGCCATGTCGTCCATGTGAAAGAAGCGTACACCTCTTGTGTAGATGAGATTGTTCTCATAGGCGTGGAACTCATCCAGTGCCTTCTTGAATAGCCGCTTGACTTCGTTCCTGTATTTCTTGTCTTGCTTGATGCGGTCGTGTGCGTCCAAGCACACTTGCCATGCAGCGTTGTTTACCACCCCGCAGCAGAGTTTCATTTGCCCTGCTGCGTTCGCAATCGCGTGGTTTATTTCTTGTTGTGTCATTTGCTTGGTGTTGGTATATTTTCGTTCACTACTTTGGGTAAACTATCAAGGTATTCTTGTGCAAATTCTGGATATTGTAATGCAATCCTTACTGACCTCTGAATAACACCTCTTGTACACACCTTGTCCAGAAATTCCTTTTTACCATCTGCTGGTGCTTCTATCAGTTGTTTGAATGTTTCTTGTGTCATATTTCCAATCTATCTAAATTACTACATGTTGGTTCGAAATCTGGATTTGCAAGGTACATGTGATAATAACTACAATATGCCTGAAAATTACTATAATATGGACATTGCCAACAAACACCCCTCAAATCTTTTGTTATCTCCTCCTTCATCATAGTCAATAAATATTTAATCCAGTTGCGTCTAAAGCGAGCGATTTTGGGATAAGTCCTTTATAATCGAAATGGTTTTCAATAAGCCACTCAATGAAGGCTACTGCATCACCTAAGTCAACAAAATATTTTCCCCAATTAGGGTCAATTTCAAAATCAAAGTTTTCATTGATACCCCATCTATCATCAATATATTTTTTCTGTTCCTCTGTCATACCAGAAAGAGGAAATAGATAAGGTTTTACTTCATGAATAGCTACATAGTTGTAACAATTTGTATCATCACATGTAAATGCTATAACTGCATCATTGTCTACCATGCTTAATACTCCGACTTTTTCAACCTCAGTATATGTATCCGTATCAATATACTTGGCATGTATTTTAACTCCATAGGGCAATCTTGCACATAAATCCTTTAAAATGTGTTTTTTTTCTTCTTGTGTCATAACTAAATCAAATTATCAAGTACATATTCTATTCCTGCAATGGCTGCTTGCTCGTAGGTTTCGTAAACATCGTGCATATCAAGTTGATGAGGGTATATAAGGTGATTATTGGCAATGTTTTTGACTTGAAACATCCACAAGTTATACGCTTTATCTTTTTTCCTGTTACCACGATATGCATGCAGTGTTTGACATACATATAGATTGTGTTCTTTCCTCAACCACCTTAACACTTGTTCGGTTGTCGGGCAGAAGGTGTCTTTGTCGTTAAAGTCATCGAAATCATAGTAACACCTATATTCAAAGCCGCTTGGAGCCTTATAGTAGTCAGCTGAGGTGTACAACGGATGGAACTTACCACCTTCGTCATACATTGCAAACGGATGGTTGCAGCTAAATCCTTTTTCCTTGAGCTTCTTTGCAACCTCAAAACTTACAAATTCGTTGTTCATGACACTATAACGATTAATAATTTTTTTCATAGTAACTCCTTTACCTATGCCTCCATTATTGCTCTCCTGTACTCTTCGCTATTCTTTGCATCTGCATATGATACCGAGTTCCTTCGCATTTCTTCGTATCGTTTCAACCGTTCCTCTGTTTGTTCCTCTCTTTCCTGTACAACTGCTTCAATACTTATTGTAGCACATTTTTTTTGTGGCTTTCCGAATTGTACTTCCTTCTTTTCCCATGTTGACAACCTTCTTTCGACATCCCATGTGCGTTCCAATTCGTAGCGCATCTTTGTTTGTGACCGATTTGGCTCTGTCCAGTAAGCAATAAAGTCTTCTACCATGCTCGCGCCATATGTCGCAGTATACGGTGCCACCTGTTCAATAAATATGTCTTTTCTTTGTTCAAAAGAGAGTGAGAGAGCCGCTGTACGGCTTTTCTTTTTTAATATATCTTTAGATATATTTTTTTCTTTTATATTATTATATTCTTTAGTTGTCGTTGTTTGCTCGTTGTTTGCTCGTTGTTTGATTGTTAAACTGCTCGTTGTCTTGCTCGTTGATGGCAAAATTTCCACATTGGTATCTATCATAATTACAAATAGTTATGGTAACGTATCTGTTCGTTGATTGGTATGTTATTTCGCCCGTTGAAATTAAACGTTTTATTATTGTGCGTATCTGTTGCTCTGATAATTGCAAATCCTTGCGTATTGCACTATTCGTTGTGATTAACTGACCGCGCATAATAGTTATTCCTTGCCATTGCTTTTCTTCGCAGTTAGCCTTTAACAACAAGTATAAACACAACTGTACCATCTCAGCTTTTCCAAACCATTCCCACTGCAAAAGCTCTCTATGTATTTTTATCCAGCCAGCCATAGTAAGTCGCTTAGTATATCCATTCCTTATGCCTCTCCACTTCAATCTGCATTGCAGCAACCTGAGCCTCTTCTTCGGGTGTCGGGATGTAAATTCCTGCTTCAAGAACTGCCCAGTTACGGAATCTGTCTATCGACAAGCTCATCTCTTCTGTCGTGAGTTCAGCGGAACTCTTAATGTAACGCACACGACCGAGCAACTTGTCTTCCTTTTCGCCCACAAATAGGTCAGGGTTGCAATGCTTCTTGTAGTACTCTCTCTTCACCCAATCGAGCGTGTTGCCTGTCTGTGCTGCAAAGTAGCCGAGTGCTACATGCAGATAGGCGTTCTGCGAGATGCTGCGCCTGGGCTTCTTCTCTGTGAGTTCACAGATACTGCCACGTTTTATGAGCAGTTCAAGCCTTGCGCGTGCATTTTGCGCATCGAGGGGTGAAGAGAGATTGTAGGTCATAGGTTAGAATGGCAGTTGGTTGTCATAGGGGAATCCAAACTGTTGTGCAGCCTCTGATATATGCTGCGGCTGGCTTGCTCCGCCTTGTTGTGTGGGCTGCGACATCGTCTGTGTCTGTGAAGGCTGTGCTTGTTCAGGCAGACTTACTTGCATCTCTTCAATTCTATACGCACGCGCTATTGTCCAGATGCTCACTACGCCTTCCTTGTTCGTTTTCTTTCGCCCTTCAAGCGCAAATGCAACCTTCACGCACATGCCTACCTTGAACTTGTCAAGCATGTCACAGTTGTCCTGACCTCTTACTTCGAGTACAGGAGTGTTGTACTCGTCCAACTCGGGAGTGCCGTCATTCGGATTGAAGCGCAGTGTCTGCAAAACCAGCTCACGCTTGATTAAAGGATTTCCTCCTTTAGTGTTCGGAATTGTCTGTGTCTGTCCAATTCCAATAATTTTACCGCTAATAATGTTCGCCATAATTTAATTAAATTGAATGTTATTACAATAAATTGAATTTATCTCAATGTGATTTTCAAACTCGCCTTCGTTTCGCTTGTTTTAATGTATTTGCCGTATAGGTCTGCATTATCAGCCTTAAACGCTTTGCTGTCGAAACTCTCACGCTTGCTGGGTGCTACATAAGTAATCAGGACTGCGCCTGTGTCAAAACTCTTCTCGCCATTCTCTGCCATCTTGCCAAGTACTTCTGCCTTGCAGGCTTCATACTGCTCTGTCAGTTCCTTAATCTTCTTGCCAAGCACATATAGTGTTGTCTCGTTCTGTACGATGTAGTCGGGGAAGAATGACTTATACTCAAATGGCTCGTCATTAATGTCTGCCTGTATCAGCAAACCTACATCAGCCACTCGCTCTACTTCGATGAGTTCTGCAATATCGCCACGAAGCCAGATGCCGTACA
Source organism: Prevotella sp. (assembly GCA_045614255.1). Taxonomy (GTDB): domain Bacteria; phylum Bacteroidota; class Bacteroidia; order Bacteroidales; family Bacteroidaceae; genus Prevotella. Next base: position 4,693 of record JAZLCN010000051.1, on the reverse strand, counting down.
GGTTGCGCACCTTGATGTGCGGGTTGTTCATTTCAAGGAAGTATGCGCAGATGCTCAACTGCCATGCTACGCTCTCCTTGTCGAACTTGCTTGTGGTCTTGAAGTCGGCAATATCTACAACATTTTCCTCTACTTCATATATGCAGTCAATGTTGGTTGCGTAGTGCTGCATGTCGCTCACCGTCCACTCGCATGTCAGGTAGTTAAGGTTGTGCTTTTTCTTCAGCGCAAGGTAGTTCTCACCTTCCTTTGTGCTTGGGTCAACGCCAATGCTTTCTGTCAATTCTATATCCTCATGCACAAGTGTTCCTCTTTCCGCAGCCTTCTTCAATATGGCTTCGGGGATGCCATCGTACTTGTTCGGGAACAATCTGCGCAGAAGGGTAGAAGTGATACCCTTGTACATCTCGCCTGTATCAGTGTTGGTATATGTGTGAGCATCTTGGTCGAATACTACCGGAATGAAATTTAGTTGTGTCATCGTTGTTAAGGTTAAGGTTAGTGTTAAGGTTAAAATCCTAATGCCTTCCTTCTTGCCGAGAAAGCAGACTTATATCCTGGTTCGTTCTCTAATTTTTTGTATGCTTCATAAATTTTTAGCACCTCTTCCCTCGTGTTCGCTTGCGCAAGTGCTGGCTTAATTTCGTTCTCAATAATCTCATGAGGAGTAAGTTCGTCAGTGTTAGCGTCAACTCTATTCTTGTCTTGATTAATAGGATTGCTGTACTTGGTCTCGTTCGCTCCTTTTTCCCAATATACATCTGCGCCAACACCAAGAGCCTTCATCGCTACACCAAGAGCATCAGTTAATGCCATCTTATAATTCTCGTCGCTTACATACACGCCCTGCTTTTCTATTGCCGCAAATGAACTGCCGCCAGTTCCGGGTATCGCATCGCTCCACTCTCCATCCACCTTTACATATAGATTGATGTTGCAATACGTTTTGACAACCTGACCGCATGCTTCATTCCATTGCTTGGTGATTTCATATTTCCAGCCTATACCGCACATACCGAAGGTTTCAGTCATTACCTTGATGCGCCACATCGGATTGATGTCGGTCATTCCCTTTATTCTGCCACTTTCTATTTTCTTTTTGGCGTCATCGGGAACATGCTGCAGCTTCTCATAGAAACTCATGTTGCTATTTTCTTTCATAGTATATTTATTTAATTTTATTTTCCTTTACCAACAGGGCTATTGAGCCTACTAATGCACATGCTGCAATCTTTATAAACAATGTCTGTCTGTATGTCTCACCTTCTGCGACGAGAAGAATAAATGCGCCAATACCCATTAAAAGTATCAGTGTGTTTTTTGCTAATGTCAGTTTCATAATTTCTCTTGTTTTTTACACATCGCTTCGATGCTATTTTCTACATATCTTTTCAACGCCTTGCAGTATCTTCCGTTCACACCATTGTGCGCCCTGCTGCATTTTTCGCATAGTCTGTTTGTACTCATGCCGATTGTAAGTACTTATAACACTCCTTTTCAAACTCATGTTCTACATCAAGTACTTCCTCATTCCCCTCCTCATCATATCTAAACGCTGTCACATTCACATCGGCCGTTCTGCTTATCTCTACTGCGCCCGTGCCGTTCCAATAATCGGTATCTCTGTAACCTTCTTCGTGAACATAACCATCCAGTTCGATAGTCAGATTGTCTGCAACCTCTACAAAGATGTCAAAGCCGCCATCCTGTCCGTCAAGTGCATCTAACACAATTTTCTTCTGTTCCTTTGTTAAAACAACCTTCTCGTTTGTATTTCTTGTTGTCATAGTTCTCCCTCCGCCTTTATAATGTCCTTTCCAAGAAAAAATATCTTGCCTGTCTTTGTGAAGTGTGGTGTGTAAATTCCCTCTTTATATCTTCGATTAACTGTCATTCTACTGCAACCTATCTCACGTGCAAGCTCGACAACCGAATATCTTTTGGTCGGCACCAATGAGAAAACATTAATCATAACTCTTATACATTAGGATACCCTTACAACTCTTATTGTTCTCGCCTCCCTGTTAGCTTCAGTCTTATACGTTCTGTCCATCACAAAACTAACTCCAGACACAATTGAACGTACACTGAACATCTTTTCCAGCGGAAAGACTTGTACATCGCCTATACTCATTGCTTCAATGGTCGGCTTCATTTTTTTCGTTTTTTCTTCCATTCTTTTTATTTATTTTAATTTTATTATTAACTTTGTGATGCAAAGATAAGTGTAAACCGTCAATACTGCCAAGTTTATAAGTAAATAAATTTACATAATGCGACAATTTTGACAATTAATAGTACATTTTGAGCAGTTATAAGCAGAATTTTCGTACATTTTATGTAAATATATAGCAATTAAATGTAAATATAGGAAAGTTATGGCAAAGAATTTTTACGAGATTGACACAGACCTTATCGCAAGGCTAAAGTCTTTAATGAAATCACGGGCTATTAAAGCCAACAAATTTGCATCCGACATTAATTATTCCGAAAGTAGCCTTTCAAAAATTCTTAATGGAAAGCGTCCAGCACCAATTTCCTTGCTTGAAGCAATTTCCCAAACTTACAATGTAAGTATGGAGTGGCTGCAAACAGGAATAGATACATGCACAGAAGAGGCTATTTCCAAAATGGAAAGTACCACCGACTGCGAAGAGGCGGAAGTCATGGAGTCTTTTCCAATGCTGCCAGAAGTTGTTGCCGAAAGCCAGAACACCAATATCGAAGCATACATAGAAGAGAACTCATCCGAACTGGAACGTGTCAACCCCTCTTCTTTACTGTCAGCATCACATGCAGCTGAACGCATTTTGCGCACTTCTATGCTTCCTACATTCCAACCGGAGGACATCGTGTTCGTGCGTTTCCTTCCTGACCGCATGAAGCTTTGCGACGGGGACATCTACTATCTAAATTGCAATAATCGTCCCACTATGATTAGGCGTGTGAAGTTTGAGCCAGACAACAAACTGCGTCTTCTCGCACAAAACCCCCAGTATGGTGACGTAATAATCTCGCGCGATGACATTATAAACGTTGGCACTATCGTGGGCATGCTTCGCCTCACCTTTGGCGACCAGTATTCGGAAATTGAAGCCATCCGCAGACAAAAAGACGAGCAAATAGAAAATCGAAGCAAACAGGTTGACAATATGCTTGAAATGCAGCGTGAACTTGTGGCGGAAATCCGAGAACAAGGCAAACGCTGCGACAAAGACAGAGAGAGAATGGACAAACTGATTGACAAACTACTTCAATAATTATAAAATTACTATGGACTTCAAAGACACCCTACAAAATCTTGCTAATCGTATAGACACCTTAAAGGATTCTATACAGACCGAAGAAGCAACCAAAAACGCCTTTATAATGCCATTTATTCAGTCACTGGGCTACGATGTGTTTAACCCCACAGAAGTAATACCAGAGATGAACTGCGACCTTATTAAGAAGAAAGGTGAAAAAATAGACTATGCCATTATCAAAGACGGTGAGCCCATTATGCTCATTGAATGCAAAGCATGGATGGAGAACCTTGACCTTCACAGTACACAACTCCAGAAGTATTATGTTGCGTCAAAAGCAAAGTTTGGCATCCTGACAAATGGCATTATCTATCGATTTTACACTGACCTGGTGAAGACAAACATAATGGACGACGTTCCATTCCTTGAAGTCGACATCTGCAACATTACTTCATCGCAAATAGAAGAACTTGAAAAATTCCAAAAATCAAACTTCGATGTTGATTCTATTCTATGCTCAGCTTCAGAACTAAAGTATATATCAGGCATAAAAAATGCCATCAAAAACGAGTTTACAAATCCATCGCAGGAACTTGTGAAGCTTCTATCTAAAAAAGTGTACGACGGGACTATGACCGCAAAAGTCATGGAAGCATTTACAGCACTCGTTAAACGCTCTCTGAAGCTCTACATAAATGAAACCCTGAGCAGCAGGCTTTCCGTTGCCATAAATCACCAAGAGGATGAAAACACGCCTCCAGAAGAACCGCAAGAGGACAGCAGCCCCAAAGTAATAACAACCAGCCTTGAACTTGAAGGCTTCTATGTTGTCAAGTCAATAATCCGCCAAGTCATAGACGCATCCCGCATTACTTATCGAGATGCGCAATCATACTTTGCGGTTTTCGTAGACGACAATAACAGGAAGCCTATCTGCCGCCTGTATTTTAACAACGAATCAAATATGCAGATTGCGGTACTTGACGAGGCAAAAAAAGAAACGAAATACAAATTACAATCTATCGAAGACATCTACGCTATTAGCGACCAGCTTGTAGAGACTGCTAAAAGATATATATAAACATGCAAAGACTCGACAATAGTAAGTCAATCGTCATTCGCTTCTATGAAGCCGTCGGCTTCCTGATTGAGAACAAACACATAAGAGGTGTTCAGACATTCACCAAGAAGTATGGCATTAATAGATGGAACTTCTACACCGTGAAGGAGCATCCTGAATCAGGCATGTTTGAAATCGGATGGCTCGAAAACATCGTACGGGATTTTGGCGTATCAGCGGAATGGTTGCTTACTGGGAACGGACCAATGATTAAGGAAAACCGTGCAAATTTCGTGCAAAGGAAAAAGCGAACCAAAGCATCAATCTGATTATCAATTACTAACTGAAAAGAAACCCACGTCTGGGGGGCGCGAGGTCGCAAGTTCGA
>JAZLCN010000050.1:0-10279 GCA_045614255.1 Prevotella sp. | reverse complement strand
AGGCATTGAATATATACAGCTGAGCAGATAAATTTGTTCAAACAAATCATCATTGCCGTTCTTGTTTCGCCATTCACGCATTAGTGGCAGCATCCAGTTGTAAAAAAGTTGTATTTTCTTGTTGTCAAAATCATCTACCTTTTTTAGATTCTCTGGTGTACCTGCAATTGTTATACCTTCATAACCTCCATCTTCACTCTTTTCAACTTCCCTATTAAAAATAGTCTTCCATTTGTAGAACTGGAAATCATTCTCCCGTTTCGCATAAGGAGGAATTTGGCACATCATATGGCCTGAGAAAAGAAGCCATCTGTCCGTAACAGCCCAGTAAACATTGCTTTCGCATCTCATGTTTGCAAAGCAGATACCATAGAACGGAGAATCGCTCTCAATCCATTTTCCACGTGCTTTCCTCCGCTCTTCATCCGGCACTCCCTTATAATAAGTCCCAAGCTGATTACTATTTGCCAGAAACAGCATATCTATGGCAAACGATGCCGATAGTTGCGAGCGCAGCAGCTCCGTCTCTACACGGCTTAAGCCGTATTTGCCCGAAAGGTAAAGAGCTAGACGGTCGTAGTCGTCAAACTGATTCTTCACTTTTTCCGGTGTCATTGCATTATAATCATCCATGAAATACTCCTTCGGCTTTGAATATGAATATTTCTTGTACAGCATCATTGGGGCGCACTGCATCAATGTTCCGAAATCTCTCTGGCTGTTGCTGTCGTATTTCACATCCTCTCGGAATCTTATCTGTAATGTCTGCTCTTCGCCTGGACAGAGCAGAATGGGGATATACATCAGTTTGTTGTCCTTTTTGTTGGAACTTACTATCAGGTAGTCCCAAGTAGGCCCGTTGACGCGAGTCTTCAGTTTGAAGTTTCCTTCCTTGTCAATTATCGCCGACACTCTCTTTCTTTTCTTGCCGTAGTTTGTGTCGGCATAATCATATATCAGCGACACCTTCCATTGTGCATCACTGCCAATATTCTCAACCTTTCCACTTACGTATGCCGTATCAATCTTGAACACTGCCTCAGGCAGCGATGCCTCTCCGTTGTTGTGCTCCTTCGGATTGCTCACGCAGAACTCGCTTCCAGCCTGTCTTACGCCGTAGTAGCGAGTTGATGAACTGTAGAAGTTCTCTATAATGTCGAATATCCGGCAGTCGGCAGGCAACGGCTTGAATTGCAACTCATATTTTCCTTTCTTCTTAGGCACAAGTCGTTTCAGCGAATCAACCGTGAATCCTTTCTGCCCAATCAGTTCATGGCGTTTGCCTGTCTCGTCAACCAGGCAGATGTCATTGTCTAAAAAACTGATGCCTTTGCCACCATATTGGAATGTAACGGTGGTTGCCTCCTCTGTTGTCTTTACCGAAGCGATCTCCATAGTTTCATTATAGATGCCCACGTATGCAGGCTTCTCGATTTTGTGAATCGTTTTTGCGTTAATTGTAGCTGATATTAATACGCAGAGCAACAAAAATAAAATTTTCATAATTGTTTTATTCATAATATTCATGCCAATGTTTCATTTCTTTTCCTTTCCCTTTTCCCGTTCGTCATTATAGCGATGGTAATATTCTTCTACTTCAAAGAACATCTCTCCAGCCAATCGGCAAAATGATGGATGATGAATCATTTGTCGGGCAAGTGTAAACTGGTCGTAGATATATTTACTACTGCTATTGTAAGGAATGTTAGGCACTAAATATATACAACTGAGGAGATAAATTTGTTCAAACAAATCATCATCGCCGTTCTTGTTTCGCCATTCACGAATCAGTGGAAGCATCCAGTTGTAAAACAGTTGCAACTGTTTCACTTCAAAATTCTCGACTTTCTTTAAATTATCTGGAGTTATTTCGTAACTAATTCCTTCATAATGCCCATCGGTTTTCCGTTTCAGTTCTTTGTTAAAAATAGTCTTCCACTTGTAAAACTGAAAATCATCCATTCGCTTAGAATATGGAGGAATATTATTTAAATAATATCCACCAAAAATGTTATATCTATCTGTCGAAGCCCAAAAAACATTACTTTCACACTTCAAATTTGAGAAGCAGATGTTATATAGTGGAGATGTGCTGTCCATCCATTTGGCATGAGCTTTTTCCCATTCCTCACCACTCAGACCTTTATAATATTTGTTCATTTGGATTCTGTATTCCAATGATATAATCTCCATTGCAAACGTTGTTGATAGTTGTGAGCGCAGTAACTCCGTTTCCATTCTGCTCAATCCATATTTCCCTGAAAGGTAAAGTGACAGCTCGTCATAGTTCTTAAAGTGTTTCTTCACTTTTTCTAAAGGTATTTCACCATTTTCATCAATGAAATGTTTTTTGTAATATAATGGGGCAGAGAACCCCATCAATGGGGTGCATCTCATCAATGTCCCAACATTTTCATCGTACTCTTCAGAATACTTTACATCCTCTCTGTATTTAATCTGAAGGTTCAGTTCTTTATTAGGGCAGAGCAAAACTGGTATCAGCATAGATTCATCCTTCTTGTTGTCTGAACGAACTAAGAGATAGTCCCAAGTAGGTCCGTTGACGCGAGTCTTTAGTTTGAAGTTTCCCTCCTCGTCAATCATTGCCGCTTGTGGGTGTTTGTTTTTACCTTTCAGTCTTGCTGCATAATCAAACAGCAACTTCACTTCCCATTCTGAATTTTTATTTATGTTCTCAACCTTGCCTGTAATGTAAGCTGTATCAACCTTGAAAACGTTATCTGGCAAAGATATGTTGCCATGGTTATGTTCCTTAGGGTTACTAACAGTGAATGCATTGCCAGCCTGTCTTACTCCGTAGTATCTTGTTGAAGTGTCATATAAATCTTCTATTATATCGAATATGTGGCAGTGGGCAGGCAAAGCCTCGAATTGCAACTCATATTTTCCTTTCTTATTAGTTTTAAGATGTCCAAGCGAGTCAGTGCTAAACCCCTTTTGCCCAGTTAGTTCATAGTGTTTGCCCTCTTCATCTATCAGGCAAATGTTTTTATTAAAATGACTGAAACCGTCACCAGTGTACTGGAAAACAACACTGGTAACCTTCTCTGTTGTTTTTACCGAGGCAATCTTCATAGCCTCGGCATAAACGCCAACATAATCAGGTTTCGTTATTTTGTGAACTATTTTTGCTCCCATTGCGATGAGCGGGAGCATCAGAAGTGTTGCTACGAGTAGTTTTTTCATAAAATATTTCTGTTTTTCGGTTTGCAATAATTTTCTATGCAAAGGTAAAGATAAAAATGCAAATGCGACAGGGGGATTTCCCTATTGTGTAGTAGGGATTTCCCTATTTGTTCTTATTGGAGGTCCGCCGTTCCGCCCCTTACATGTCCTGAGCTTTGTTGAAGGGTACATCCTGAGCTAGTCGAAGGAGTAAGGGGAGGTTAGGATGGGATTGTGAATCGTTCAACCAACATCATAAGCTTAATAATCGATAAAAATGTTTTCTTCGTCATAATTATTATAGTTTAAGATTTGCTGGCAAAATTATGATAAAGATTTGTAATAACAAAAAAAATCGAGTACATAAAGTACACGATTCTTAATAGGGGGGGTAAATAATACGCTGTAAAACAGTGTGTTACATGTAATAGTACATAAAGTACACGATAACTGTTTATAAGTGTCTGAGATTATAATCTAACGATTTTGTGCCTTCTTGATAGAATAACTTATGGTTGATGTTTGTGCGGATGTTAGAAACAACTTGCTTGGAACACTCTAACAAGACCGCGATTTCTGATGGGGTAAACCGTAGTTTAATAAGAATACAGACAATAATTTCTCTTTCTGATAGACTATGTTTTGGTGCTGTAATATAATCGTAGAAAGTAGAAAGATGATGAGATGTAAGTTCTATGAGTTTCCCAAATTCTGTATCAGTAGCGCATGTGCCTTTGCATGTTAAGTTGTGAAGATGTTTTATCATATCACAATTAAGCAGGTATTTTTCTGCATCCCATTCCTCTTTAATTTCGTTGCTATTGGTATATTGCGCCAGTGCCTGGCGGAGGCTTTCGTTTTCTTTTTCCTTTTCAGTCTTGAATTTGTTTACATCGTCATTCAGCATTCGCAAGTCTTTCTCGGATTGATTGTATTTGTCTAAGGTCTCAAAGTATCTTGTGTTTAACTCCAGAAATTCTTTTTTGGCATTACGTCTATACCATATTATAATATATATTGCGAATAAAACAGCAAGGATAGCTAATATGCTTCCTATGGTAATAGTATACTTGTATCTCTCAGCCTTTTGCTTCATAGCATCCGCCTGCCGTCTGCTGGTATTATAATTGTAAAGCGCGTTAGCTCTATTAATTTCCTCTGCAGAACTGATTAGGCATGCAGAGTCGTTGGCATTGGCAAAGAGCAGAGAGTATTTCATAACGGAGTCTGGTTTGCCGAGTTTGTGGTAAACTTCCATCAGACCCTTATAGGCATTTTCATAATATACAGATTTATTGCTATTATTGAGAAATTTTTTATAGAAATAAAGTGCAGAATCTACCTTATTGATGCCATTGTAATATTTTGCCTTATAATAATAGAATAATATTCTTTTTTTAGAGGTGTTTTCAGAATCGTCAGACAAATTCATTTTAGTTTCAAACAAATCCATCAAAGGCTTTGCTTTGTCATATTGTCCATTGTTTAAATATGTTGCAAACAGGGATGGCAAAACAGCATACGCTTGTTTTTCATAACCTAATTTCATATGAATATTATATGATTCTTGTCCTATATGCAATACGGAATCATAACGACCTGTTAAATCGTATATAGATGCTAAATGTGAATAGAAGTTAAGTATGGCAAGTGTGTCATTGCATTTCATTGCTATATGAATAGCATTTAAATTTGCTTCTTTTGCAAACTTTGGTGATCGCTGATAGTAAAACAAATCTGCCATCTGCCCATAAATCCTACTCAGTCGTTGGAAATCGCAATCGGCATCGGTGGTGTCTGCCTTGCTCACGGCGTCGTGGTAGCACTCAAGGGCACGAGGGGCATCGCCAAGGTCGCGATAGACGCATCCGAGGAGATAGTGGGCGAGCATCTGCTCGTTGGCAGTGCCGTGGCTGTCGTAGTAATCGACAACGCGCAGCATGGTGCTGTCGGAGGTAAACGGCTCGAAGTTCTCATTCTGTGCCTTTGCCTGCATCAGGGCTTCGTGCATCTGACTGCTGTCTTCGCCTGTGCAACCAAAGAGCAAGAGCATGGCAGATGAAAGCAATATGAATATATTATTTGTAAACCTTTTCATACGTTTGTGACTTTTTATGTTCAAAAAGCAAAATTACAAAAAAATAATTAACTATGTGTTTGCATCCAGATCTATTTTGTATTACAGCATAAAACCGATAGAGGCAGCTGATGCCCTGAATCGATTTCTCAGAATGCATTATGCTATATGAAAAAGGGGCTATTATTAGGAGCAAAACGAGATGTATTAGATTGCTTTCAGTAAAGTGCCAGTTTACTCATAGTAAAGTGCCAGTTTGCTATAAGCAATGTGCCAGTTTGCGATTTGCACTTCCAAAAGGCATGTTTTATGGTGCGGAATACATAAATAGTAATCTATTCATTAGCAAATGGAATATAAAATAACCATTGAACAACAAATGCGCCCCAACAGAGGCGCATTTGTTGTTGATATAATATAAAGGTAATGTCTTCTATCTCCCTCTATCTCCTTCTATCTCCTTCTAAAAACTATTTCTCCAAAAGGAACAATCTGAAATTGTCAATCTTGAACCATGTGGCAGAAGGAGCACCGTCGGTGGCTACGCCGATGGTTACAGGACTGTTGGCTTCACTCTGTACAAACTGCAACTTGATGGTTTGCATAGGATAGTTGTCGTTCGTTCCAGCATTCTTCACCTGGTCGCGGAAGTAAGCCACTGCCTTGCCTGCAAACAGGCGCTGGTTGCCCACGCGCTTGGCAGTGGGAGTGTTTGAGGCGTGCATATCCACCTGCAACTCATACCTGCCTGCTGGCAGATTGCTCAGTGTCTGCTGGATAGAGGCAGAGAGAGCATTCGACTCATCCCACACACCAAAGATATACTTGCCGTGAGTAGGGCGTGGCTCGCCGTTGCCGCGGGTGTTGACGCCCCACCATGAGGTGTTGCTGTTTACGCTCCATCCCAGAGGCTCGAACTTATTGCCGTTGCGACCGTCACCCTCGAAACTCGGATTCACGATGTGCTTGGTCATGTTGCGCATGCCGTCGGGCACAGTGCCCTCGCAGAGTTTCACCTTTACTTCCTTGCCACTATAACCCACCACTGCATCAAACGCTGTTGCCTCCTTGTCGCCTGATGGACTGCCCTGTTTTACAAGATGTATGCGGAACTTGCGCTCGCCAATCATACCCTTATATTCGCCTTTGCGCTGACCGATGGTCAGTATGCCGTGGTCGTTGTCCCAGTGGAAAGGAATCTCGCTAAACTGTCCCTTCTCGTAGTTGTAGTTGTCACCCTCATCCTCGTAGAGCACAAAGTTGGCATCGTCGCCCGGATAAACACGTATCTCAAGATTGTCCCATGGCTTCTCGTTAGAATACTGTACGGCAGGACCGAACGGCAGTATGCTTCCCGCTTTGACATATACAGGAATGATGTCGATAGGAGCCAGGCGCTTCACGTTGCGTCCGCCGTCGAATATCTCGTTGGTCCAGAAGTCATACCACTGAGTGCCTGCTGGCAGATATACGTTTATTGGAGCAGCGGCCTTCTCTACCTCAGGATAGATGGCATAGCCCCTCTTGTCGTCATTGCGGAAAGTGTAGAGCGGGTCGGTAACTGGCTTTACGAGGATAGAGCGGCCAAACAGATACTCATCCGTAAGGTTGATGGCACGCTTGTCGTGAGTGAAGTCGAAGAACAGAGGGCGCATCATCGAACCATTGCGCTGCACCACCTCGCCCATGGCACTATAGATATATGGCAACAGGCGGTAGCGCAGTTCAACATACTGCTTCTGCACGTCGAAAGCCCATTCGCCCGGATTGCCGTAGCGGTACATCTCGTTGAGCATAGGTCCCGAGCAGTGGTTGCGCATCAGAGGCATGAAGCAGCCCCACTGCATCCAGCGCACCTGCAGTTCCTGCGCGTGCGGACTGCGTGGGTTGTTGTTGTCGTCCCAGCAGAAGAAACCGCCGATGTCGGTGTTCCAGAACGGAATACCGCAGGTAACGTAGTTCAGTCCCGATGGAATCTGGTTTTTCATCGTCTTCCAGTTGCTCTGTATGTCACCGCTCCAGCTGAATGAGCCATAGCGCTGCATACCGAACGAACTGCTTCGTGTCATCTGGAAGGCACGCTTGGTGTTCTTTTTCTGCTTGCGCAACTGTTCGTAGATGCCCATGTTAGTAACCAGAGGAAAGGCGTTCTTCACGCTTCTCCATGAACCGTCGTGTGTCATGTGCGCATCGTCGCCCGGCTGGTCCCATTGGTCAGGCTCGGTAGAGTCGGTCCACCATGCGTCAATGTCCATATCATATAGATTCTTCAGATATTTCCAGTATATGGCGCGTGCCTTTGGGTTGAATGGGTCGTAAGGCTTCACGCCACGGTTGCGTGGCCATGTGTCGAAGGGGTAGAGCGCACCAATCTTGTCGAGCTCGGCATACTGCTCTGTCCACGGACCGAAGCTTGCCCAGATGGAAATCATCAGGTGGGCATTATGACTGTGCACATAGTCCACCATCTCCTTTGGCGATTTTATTCTCGGCTGCAGTCCTTTTTCCACATACTCCTTAGCCAGTGGCTTGAGGTCGTCGGGCAGATACTTTGCCCATTGCTCGTCGCCCACCTTGTTTATATAATAAGGGTTCTGGAATTTCATGGCGTTCCAGTTGCTGTCGCAACCCCAATACTGCCAGTCCTGCACGATGCCGTCGAGCGGAATCTGCAACTCACGGTACTTGTCGAGCACCTCGCACAACTCATCACTGGTCTTATAGCGCTCACGGCACTGCCAGAAGCCCATGGTCCACAGTGGGAACATCGTTGCCTGACCAGTCAGTTGTCTCACGCAAGCCATCACGCCGTCCTGAGTGCCGTCGCTGTACATGAAGTAATAGTCTATGCCTTGTGCCACCTCAGAAGAGAAACGCGTAAGCCGCTCACTGTCCTGGAAGCGTGAGCGTCCGGCATTATCCCAATAAAAGCCGTAACCCTTCTCCGAAGCAAAGTAAGGAATGGTGATGTTTCCGTTGGTGTTCCACATCTTAATGTCCTCGCCGCGCTGGTTGAGGTTGTTGCTGCCGCGCTGTCCGAAACCGAATATGGCTTCGTTCTTGTCGAGAAGGAAGTTCTGCGCTGCAGTGTACTGTCCTTTGTCAGGTCCCTCGACTATGGTCTTCACCTCGCCAACCGCCGTTTCCTGAAGTAGCATCTGCTTTCCTTTAGCAAAGCACACCATGCCGGTCTGCTTGTCGATGGTTACGGTCATCTGTTCCGTTGTCAGTGCCACAGATGTTCCAACCTCCTTCATTTGGAAGTCGGTCACGGTCGGCTGCATTACAACAGAATAGCTCTTCTTCTCTGGCATCTGTTGCAGTCCGTCGGCATATTTTGTCACTCTGATTATTGAGGGTGAATAGATGGTAATCTCTGTAGTGGGCGTGCCACTGCTTGCCGCATCAACCTTCACACCATACTTGGTTTTTGTCACGGTCTGTGCCGATGCTCCTATCGCCAACATCAGGCACATAGCTGTTAGTAATCTTTTCATATAGTTAGTTCCGTTTTTATTTTTTTGCAAAGATAATGCAAATCGAGACCAGAGACATCAAGCTTGCTTGTATGCTATGGCGAGACGCCGCTTATCTTATGCAAAGATAATGCAAATCGAGTCCAGAGACATCAAGCTTGCTTGCATGCTATGGCGAGACGCAGCTTATCTTATGCAAAGATAATAAATTTATTTAGCAGTTGGCATAAATGACAATAAAAAGTAGTCATAGGGGAATTTCCCTATTTGTTTAATTTTGTTTCGGTATGCCGTGCTCTACCTTCTATAATCACTCGGCGACTTTCCCGTAGATGTCTTAAAGCTGCGACTGAAGTATTTCGGGTCGCTGAAACCACACTCGTAGGCAATGTCGCTAATTGATTTGCTGCTGTTCTCCAACAACTGACAGGCGCGTTTTATGCGTACCTCACGGAGAAAGTCGAGTGGGGTGACGCCCATCATCTGTTTTATCTTGCGCTGCAGTCCGCTGCGACTCACTGCCGCTGCCTCTGCCATGTCGCCAATGTTTACATCGGCATTACTGATGTTCTTTTCCACGAAATCCATGATGCGCCGCATGAATGCCTCGTCTTCGGGTGATGGACCTCCCCCTGCCCCTCCCAAGGAAGGGAGAATGGAGTCTGCTGTTGCAGCGCCCTCATTACCCGTTGTCCTCATATCCTCATGACTTGAAAGCAGAGCCAGATAAGCTTCAAGCGTCTCACGCTGGCGCTTTCTCAGTCGTTTGATATAAACTAAAGTGAAAACAATTAATCCCAATACAGCAAGAGCTGCAACAATGAAAAGCACCCTTGCCAATAGCGTTTGATGCCATTGTGGAGTAACAACGATTGTCAGTTGCCTGATGTTGTCGGTCCATACACCATCACTGTTTGTCGAGCGTATCTGCAGGGTGTAAGTGTCGGGAGCAAGGTCGAGCAGTGTAACAGAATGGTCATTGCCAATAATGTTCCATTCAGTTTCTTCATCTTGCATCAGTCGGAAGGCATACGATATCGTTCCATCATAGCTGTAGTCAAGTGCAGAGAAATTGATTGTAAAACTCCGTTCATCACTGTTCAGAATCAGTGTGTCAAGCCCATTCACTGCCACCTGTGGGGCTTTGTTCTCAACCACCAGTCTGGTCAGGGCTATAGGAGGAGTGAAATCGCTTTTCTTGATTATGTCCGGACAGATGGTAAATGCTCCGTCGTGAGTTCCAAACAGCCATTTGCCGTCAGCCAGCTGTATTGGCTGACCGTCAGAAAAGCGGCATGACTGCTTCAGAAAACTGTTATCATAAGCGGTGTGCGTGCCATCTTCGGGATTAAGAATCAGCAGTCGGTTGCTGCACACTACCATCAGGTTCTTGCCAAAGGGCGTTGCCGACAGCATCACGTCTGTTGGCAAGCCATTCTCCATGTTATAATGGCGGAACGAGAGAGTATCGCTATTTAGGTTTGTTGAGGTTATCATATTGATGCCTCCGCTCTCGGTGCAAATGAAAATACGTCCTTTG
>JAZLCN010000049.1:0-21214 GCA_045614255.1 Prevotella sp. | reverse complement strand
GTACGGTGTGTAAGATGTATTGTCTTCTGGATCAAAATATTCAATCTTCTTGCCTGAGAATTTAGCATGCTGTGACAGGTCAAAGTCGGTACGTGAGTGAATGCCCTCTACCTCCTTGAATCCGAATGGGAGTTTGAATTCCACGTCTGTTGCAGCGTTGGCGTAGTGAGCCAGCTTGTCGTGGTCGTGGAAACGGTAGTTCTCTGCACCGTAACCGAGTGCCTGGTGCCATGCCATACGTGTCTGCTTCCACTGGTTGAACCAGTCAAGCTCTGTGCCTGGCTTAACGAAGAACTGCATCTCCATCTGCTCGAACTCACGCATACGGAAAATAAACTGGCGCGCTACAATCTCGTTGCGGAATGCCTTACCAATCTGCGCGATACCGAAAGGAATCTTCATACGACCGGTCTTCTGAACGTTCAGGTAGTTAACGAAGATACCCTGTGCTGTCTCAGGACGAAGGTAAACCTTCATTGAAGCATCTGCAGAAGCACCCATCTCTGTAGAGAACATAAGGTTGAACTGACGCACGTCGGTCCAGTTCTTTGTTCCGCTGATTGGGTCAACAATTTCCTCGTCGAGGATAATCTGCTTCAGGTCCTCGAGGTCTGGTCCCTGCATAGCAGCAGCAAAACGCTCGTGCAGCGCGTCGCGCTTCTCCTTGATTTCGAGTACGCGTGGACTGGTAGCCATATACTGAGCCTCATCGAAGCTTTCGCCAAAGCGCTTGCGTGCCTTAGCCACTTCCTTCTCAATCTTCTCGTCATACTTTGCCATCTGGTCCTCAATGAGAACGTCGGCGCGGTAGCGCTTCTTTGAGTCGCGGTTGTCAATCAGTGGGTCGTTGAATGCGTCAACGTGTCCGCTGGCCTTCCATATTGTAGGGTGCATAAAGATGGCTGAATCGATACCCACGATATTCTCGTGGAGCAGTACCATAGACTTCCACCAATAGTCCTTGATATTCTTTTTCAGTTCAACACCGTTCTGGCCGTAGTCATAAACGGCGCCCAAACCATCGTAAATATCGCTGCTTGGAAATACAAAACCATATTCCTTACAGTGCGATATTATCTTCTTGAAAACATCTTCTTGTGCCATAATAATATTTAAATTTGCAAATTTGGATGCAAAGTTACTCATTTTTTCAAAATAACTTACTATATTTGCGTTAAAAATAAACAAAGAGAGGAACAGCATTATGAATACGAACAACTCATCTGCAAAACTTACCAACTCATCAACTCACCAACTCACCAACTCACCAACTAGAAACATGACCCAATGGATGACCTCACTCATCCAACAGAAAAAAGTTGCGGCCATTCCAGTAATGACCCATCCAGGTATTGAGATTATCGGAAAATCAGTGCTCGACGCCGTTACCAACGGTTGTGTTCATTACGAGGCCATCAAGGCTCTCACTGAGCGCTACCCCAGCGATGCGGTAACAGTTATCATGGACCTCACCGTAGAGGCGGAGGCCTTTGGTGCCGAGATTGCCTTTGCCGACAATGAGGTGCCTGCCGTGGTGGGCCACATGCTCGACACTGTTGATGACATTTACCAGTTGGAGGTTCCATCTATGAAAAAGGGCCGCGTGCCGGAGTTTCTTAAAGCCAACTTGCTGGCTGCTCGCAATATCACCGACCGTCCTGTGCTCGGCGGATGTATCGGTCCGTTCTCCTTGGCTGGCCGTCTCTACGACATGTCGGGCATCATGATGCTTATATATGAAAATCCCGAGGCGGCAGACATGCTGCTCAGCAAGTGCACCACATTTATCACACGCTACTGCAAGGCTCTGAAAGCTACGGGTGTAAACGGTGTGATGATGGCGGAACCGGCTGCCGGACTCTTGTCTGACGAGGATTGTGAGCGTTTCTCATCAAAATACGTAAAACAGATTGTTGACGCCGTGCAGGACGATACGTTCAGTCTGATTCTCCACAACTGTGGCAACACTGGTCAGTGCACAGCCGCCATGGTAAAGACTGGTTCGGCTGCATATCATTTCGGCAACAAGATAGACATGGTTGAAGCCATCAAGGGTGTACCAGCAAACGTACCTGCCATGGGCAACCTCGACCCAGTGAGCCTCTTCAAGGATGCCACACCTGAGGAGATGCGCAAGGCTACGCTCGAACTGCTTGAGGCCACAAAAGACTATCCAAACTTCGTCCTCTCAAGTGGTTGCGACACACCTCCTCACACACCATTCGCTAATATCGATGCCTTCTATGAGGCGGTGAGAGAGTGGAATAAATAATCTGACCTCCCCTTGGGGGAGGGAATAGATGAGCGATGAGAGTTTGGAGATGAGGGATTGCTTGAATGGATTAAAGATGAAAGATTAAGGATTAAAGATTAAGGATTAAAGTTTGCTTGCACTTTAAGCATACGTCCTCTAACGTCCTCTACCTCCTCTAATTTCCTCTAACTCCTCTAACTCCTCTAACCTCCTCAGCGAGCAAAGCGAGCGATAACTTCTAAACTCAAAAACTTGATAACCCAAGAACTAACATACCCCGACCTCAACATCACCCCTGCCGAGATTTACGAGCAGATGGGTTATGGCGATGCTGTGCCCGATGCTGATGTGCAGGCGGAGACAGAACGAATGATACAACGGGTGCAGAAGATACTGCGCCCGCGCTTCTGCTTTTTCATTACAAAAGCAACTCTCGACACAAGCAACGACACACTAACTACTGGCACCGCCACGATGCAGATTGGCAAAATCATCAGTCGGCAGTTGCGCGGTTCCTCAGCCTTCGTCTTCTTCGTTGCTACGGCAGGCATGGAGTTTGAGGAACTTCAGGAACAGCTCAAGGCAGAGGGCGACATGGTGAGCATCTTCATTGCCGATGCCATGGGCAGCGTGATTGCCGAGAAGACTGCCGACTGCATGGAACGAGTGCTCCAAGACACATTAAATCCTGCTGGCATGAAGCGCACCAACCGTTTCAGTCCTGGCTACTGCGGGTGGCACGTGTCACAGCAGCACCTGCTCTTCTCTCACTTCCCCACCCCACAGCCCTGCGGCATCACCCTTAGCGATTCAAGTCTCATGACTCCCATCAAGTCAGTCAGCGGTGTCATAGGCATCGGCACAGACGTGCGCTACCTCGACTACACCTGCGGTCTTTGTGATTACAAGGATTGTTATAAGCGGAGGAGGAAATAATTCTGGTTTCAGAAAAACGAAACTTGCAAATAATAAAACAACAATTTTGCCGGTTTCGTCACTTTAATACTTAAACCACTGACTATCAATTCATTGTACAAAGTGACGAACTTTTGCGTGACGTCACTAACGTCACTGCTGCAAAACAACTTGTTTTGGTTCTCAAAACCTATCTCTTTGCAATGTAAAACCTATCATTTAGCAAACCGAAACAACTTGTTTTGCTTTTAAACAGTTTTTTTCAGGTTATAAACCCTCATCGTTCACCCCCTCATCGCTCATCCGTTATCCCTCATCGTTCATCGCTCATCGTTCATCCGCTGTGTTGAACTGATTTGTTTGTCAATATTTAATTTGCCTTACTAAAAACTTGTTAACCAGCCTCATCCAGTTCCTCTTTTACGCCGATTTCACCATTTTGCAGAGCAACAAGAGCCTACATAATCTTGGCACGATTTACACTATGGTGTTGACATTAATCCTGAAGCAGTGGAAGTGTCTAAGATATCACTTTGCCAGAGGTGCTTGGTGAGAAGTTGCTTATCATCCAGAAAGAGCTTGATGGTTTCTCTGACACTTGTGAACGTCTTGACTTGCTGACACTTGATGGGCAAGGCAACATTGTTGTCATTGAGAACAAACTTGATGACTCTGGACGTGATGTCACATGGAAAGCTATCAAGTATGCATCGTATTGTTCCAGTCTCTCAAAGGAGGAAATCATTGAGATATACGTTAAGTATCTTGGAGAATCGAAAGACGTTGCTACCGAAAGAATTTGTGCATTCTATGACATAGATGATCTTGAAGAGATGGATTTGAACCTTGAGAATACTCAGCGTATATTCTTTGTTGCTGCCAATTTCCACAGAGAGATAACATCTTCCGTACTTTGGCTTCGCAATTACGGCATTGACGCTCGCTGTTACAAGGTGTCGCCATTTGTCTATAATGGCAAATTGCCTGTTGATTTCGACCAAATCATTCCAATGAAGGATGCAGAAGATTACGTTATCAAGATGGCTGAGAAGAAAAAGGTTGAAACGACACAAGCAGCAGCTACTCGTCAACGGCATAACGAACGTTCGGAGTTCTGGCAAAAATTCATTGACTACAACCAACAAGTCAACGGAAACTATGCAAGTTCAGCACAAGTTCAGCAGGAACACCCGGCAGTTGGTTAGGAAAAGGTGGCATTGGTATTCCCGGTGTGAGTGTGAACATCGTCATCAGTAAGACATTCTCACGAACAGAGATTTACGTCAATACGGGTGACAAGGACTTGAACAAGCGTATCTACGACCGTTATTTCAACCAAAAAGACAAACTTGAAAGTCAATTAGGCACTCTTGAATGGCAAAGACTTGACGATAGAGTAACATGTCGTATTGCACAAGCAAAGTCCCTGACATATTGTAACGATGATGACCATCAAGCAATCTTCGAGTTTTTCACAGAGCGCACTTCTGCCTTCATCAAAGCTTTCAATCAAGCATCAAAGGGGGTTAAGAAGTAGAGTCAGTTCATAAAACTATAAAACAAAATAAATTTCGTACATTAATCCGATGATTTCATACATTAGGATTTTGCGTGCACGTTAAATTGCGATATTTGTTATAAATTTGCACAACAAATTATATTGCATGGATAAGAAAATAAGAATATTGGGATATTATCATTTTCCAAATCAGACGATGAAGCCTGAGATTAATTGCGAAGATGAAGCTAGGGAATTGGCTCCTCTTTTAGAATGTTCGTTGAATAGTTTATTGTACAATGATGAAGTTGACGATAATCTAAAGGAGATGATAAAGACTCCGTCTGTATTTATCTTCAAAGATGAATCGGGGCGTTTATATGGTTATTTCACAAAGGACAAGAATGCTCGAATAACCGATGTTAAATACAATAAAGGAGCCATAAATCAAGTACCTCTAAAATACAAAGCATGGTTTTATCCTGGTAAGAAAATTCATTTAATAGTAAAAAAGGATTCTACCAGAGAAAATTCTAACGAGACAAACAAAGATATTAATTCAAATATGGAAGAAAGCAAGGAAATAATATCATCACCTGATGTTAACACCGATGCCATGAATGAGGTTTTCGACAATATGTATATCACTAATGTCGAAAAACGTCTTCGTGAACTTAATGCTCCATCTGAAATTGACAAGAAAAGATGGGTATGGGAACTAATTCAAAATGCAAAAGACACAATTGCGTTAGACCCAAATAGAAACGAAATAAATGTTCGTATTGAAATAAATGGAGATACTGTAAAGTTTAGACATGACGGAGCACCATTTACTGCAAAAGCTAGATATGGACTTTTGTACAAATATAGTGGTGGAAAAGAAAATCAAGAAAGCACAGGACGATTTGGAACTGGATTTTTGACAACCCATTGTCTCTCAAAGATTGTAACAATCGAGAGTAATATGTACTCGAACAAATCACAAACAGAACTTTGTGGTTTTGAAGTCACTATGTATCGTGATGGACTTGTATCCAGCGAACTTATTGATGGTTTGAAGAAAATGCGAGCTTCTGAGCATTTCTTCAAGCAAACATTCGACTGGACTACTTTTACTTACCATGTTAATACAGATTCTGGTAGAACTGCAGTTAGACTTGGCATAGAGAATTTTCATGAGAATATTGCTCAAACCATGTTATTCTGTAAAGAGATTAAAACCATTGAATTGAATGACAATGGTGAAATCACTAGAATAGTAAAGTTACCTCATATAAAGGTTACAGACGACATAACACTTGCAGAATACGAAATCGTAAGTTCCACATCGACATGCAAAAGACGTTTCCTCTATACTAATTATAGCGGCTCATCACAAGAACTATCTGAAAGATACCGGGCAGATAGATTATTACGTTTGGATGTCGCTATTGAGATAGATGAAAACAACAACATTGTAAACCACTCTGGTAAAACCTCTCATTTTTGTGTTCTTCCTCTTGTAGGAATAGAAGAACAACTCAATGAGCCAGTTATTGTTAATAGTCCTGATTTCGAGCCTGACAGTGAACGTCAAAGTTTAATGTTAAGCGGGCAAAAATGGATGGTCAAAGATGATAAGAATATCATTACCGAGACTGGTATTAACCAAATGATATATGATCAGGTTTTTCCATTGTATGAAAAGCTTGTATCATTCCTTTCTGAAAAACATTATGGCTGTCTTTACTATTTAGCTACAGGCTTGGATAAGACCAAGACACACAAAAATCTTGATAAAGATTGGTATGCTCCAAATGTAATCCAGAAATATCGTGATGTTCTGTTTAAGTATCCTATAGTTAAATCTTTCAATGATGCTTGCTACAAGAAATTGGAAGAATGTATCATTGTAAAAGAGGGTAAAGAATCAGATGAATCAGCTTTATATGAGATTTTAGCAGCGCTATATCCTACAAAGCTTGTTGCAGAAAATCATGAATGGGCTAGTCAAATATGGAAAAGTGGGATTGACCTTTGGAACACAGAAGACGTATGTTCTGACGTTGAGAGCAAACTTAATTGGTCAAATATCATATTGACAGGAAAATCGTTAGGTGAATGGTATAACGAGTTCTTAAAGCATGTTGCATCATACGATGAACGACTATTGAAAGAACACGCTCTCTTACCAGATATGAATGGTCTTCTTCGCAAGAAGGATGCTCCTGATTTCAAACAAGGGGAACATGTTACTTCATTTATTATTGACCTACTTTTCAAATTAGGCAAAGATGTAAAACCATCATTGCTTAATGATGAGGTAATTGCTATCACGTTAGATGCAAAGTATAATTCACAAAGTTATAGCTCAGACATTAATAAGTTAGCAAAGGGAATAATAGATGACAATTATGTAACAAATAAAGTCACAAGACTTCTTCCTCTCTTGGCTATAATACCAGATAATACTGAAAAATATACTTCTGATTTTATAATAAAAAGAAAGGATTTCTTTAGCATCTGTAAGGATCTTCATTCTTTAACGGATGCACAATCTTCCTGTGACAATAATCTTTTAGAAGGAGCATGGAAAGATATTGATGTTTGGTTCGTGACTCACGTATTGCAGAGTTTAGAAAACCTTGCATCTTTGTCTTCATTACCTTCTGGACTAGATGCGAAGTGGCTTAACAGGTCACTTAAGGCCCTGCATATAGAAACAAATCGTCTTAATACTTACGAAGTACTTCCGAACCAAAACGGCACATTCTGCAAGCAAAAAACTTTGTATGAAGATGCAGGAGTTCCTGAAGAATTGAAAAATAGCGTATTTGATTCAATAAGCTTAAAGTACAAGGATATTTTACTACACAAGGATATTGATGCATCTGCTTTCGCTATTATTCAAAATAAGACTGTTTCTTCATTTGCTGGAGAATTAAATAGTAAATTGTCTAAACTTTCAAGTTACTCTTATGGCAATTACTTTAGAAATTCTTATCATTATTATCCTCAAAGTGTTTTGGATAATGTGTCGCTATATATGTTAAGCATTCTGCCTTCAAATAAAGAAACAGAGCTTTACAAGTATCAAGAATCATTGTATCGAATTGCAGGCGAAGTGTTGGGCTCAGAAAACACATTCGTGGCTAGTTCAATTGAATATGACTCTGTTGATTTGTGGCAAACAATCAATGATTATGCAGCAAATCAAGTAGCAGAAAAGTTATGTAATTGGGGAACTCTTGAAACTCTTTGCAATCATTTGAATGATTGTGGTGAGGTTCATGCTCTTGAACTGTTGAATGCATTTTATTCATTTGTTGCTCATAATCAAATTGCATATACTTCATTTTCAATATTCCCTAATCAAATAGGCGAATTTAAGGAGTTTAACAGTCTTAAAAAGGAAGATGGTAGTATAGATGACATAATTAAAGATGTGATCGCATGTCTTGTCTCTCCAGAGGATAATTTCAGATTCCTGTTAATGGACAAACGTTGCAGTATACAACCTCAAGTTACCCTTAACTCCGATAACGCGTTCAAGCTTGTAGATGACAAGGTGTATGAGTTTTATCAGATTCCCACAAAATGGGAGGATGATAACTATATCAACGCTGTTCACATGCTCATTGAAGTCTGGAAAGATCAATCAGGGCAATTTACAGAGAAAAATTTCCCAAGAACAAAGCCCATTGAAGATTCTATTGTGCTTAATGTTGTATGGAAAAAAGAAAAACGAGAGCTATTGATGAATGTAAGTAGTAAACTTACAGACGAGCAGATTCAAATCATCATAGAAAATAGTGCTCAAATAGGTGAACTTACTAATAAAGTCCAAGAGCTTGAGAATTCTAACAAAGATTTACAAAGCAAGAATGAAGAATTACAACGTCAAATTGATGCCTTAACAACATCTCCAGTCAGTGAACCTACACCAACAGGTAAACCAGAAGAACCTACAGAACCACCTACACCGCCAGCAATAATTAACTTTAAAACTCTGAATGGTGAAGTTAAAGGTTATAATGTACAAGAGAGTCAATATGGTGGTCTTTCGCAAGAACAGATTGTGTCTTTTGTACAACAGGCAAAGACAGATGTTGCTGTGTACCTTGAAGAGTTAGGGTATGTGATAGACTGGGATTATGTAGAAATGCCTACATACAGCCAACTATATGGTGTTAAAGATGCAAATGGTGAACGCATTCCTGTCGTTGTACATAGCTATCGATGGACAGGAAGAGACTTTGATCTTAACTGGTATGATTGGAACTTCCTAAATTCAAGCGAAAAGTCAATGTTGTGGGTCGTTCCGTCTACAGGGGGACCACAATGTGTACCATTGTGTTCTTTACCAATGAGAAAAGTGACTATACCTATAGAGGGTCAATCATTAGCAGAACAATCTAAGCTTATTGCATTGGCTACTGTTGCAGAAACCTACTCATATGTTAGATTTGACTTTGGAACTCAAATTCCAATCAACCAGAAAACCCCTGTTCCTTTTAGATTCCTACCTGAGGAAATGAAACTTGGTGTCGAATCAATTGCTCAAATATGCAACAATGAAATTCCGTTGATTCACAAAGAATTGCCTTATATGGGATATAACTCAGCGTTATCATACAAGCGTCCTATTAAGAGCATTGCTGTTTCAAATGAGGAATCTTGTAGCATTGAAGATCTAAATGCTTCTCGAGTAGAAATGTCAGGACAAATAACTAGCGACAATTCTGAAGATTTAATATAATCATGCGTATTGACAGACAGCATCACTTACAATTCCTTGAAGATGAGTTAAAAGCTGAAACAGAGGAATTTAAGAAGAAATTTATGACAACAGCCATCTCCTTGCTTGAACAAAGTGAGGAGATGTTTGTTGGACAATTTATTTCTTTTAAGGATGGGGAAATGATTATGAAATTCCCTAACTCACGATCACTACCGCGTAAAGGAGAGTTTTTGTTATGCATGCTACTTCCTACTGATTTGAGAAGTTATAAAAATTGGAGAAACTTAACTTATTGTGACTTATACAAGCAAAGATTTAATGAGACAGAATCTGTCTGTATATGGCACAAACCTGCTGACGACAAAAGATTCTCGATAGTTGGATTCAGTAAGATTAGTCTCGATTTTGCTAATCAAATCAAAGAATCGACTGGAGTTATTTTGGTGTTTGCTCCCCAAAGACCTCCAATTGATTATGTTGCCAATTTGCAACGTGTTGTTAATGATAGGTTTAGTAGCAGCATTTCTTCGGTTCTTGATACAAATTTCAGTCAACAAGACTGGGAACCAATATTAATAACACAGAATAATGTTTCAAATTTTGTATATAATCAACTAAATCTGACCGATACAATGATTCTGCAAGGACCTCCAGGGACTGGAAAGACATACATGATTGCAGAACTATGTGAAAGACTTTGCTCTGAGGGAAAATCCGTTTTAGTAACTGCTTTAACGAATCGTGCTCTAATGGAAATAGCCGAAAAACCTGCAGTTTCAAAGATGCTCGCTGACGGAAAAATATTTAAGACAAATATTACTACGGATGAATATAAGGAAGCGAGCAAATTAGTTCCTATAAAGCAAGTAGCACCAATGCCATCAGCTCTCGTTCTCTCTACATACTATATAACGAGTGGATTTGCAGCGGACTTATCAATAGAGCAACCATTTGATTATGTCATAATGGACGAAGCTAGTCAAGCTCTGCTATCAATGTTTGCAGCATCTAGAAAAATGGGTAAAAAGAATTTGTGGGTCGGAGATATTCGGCAGTTAAGTCCGATTATCTCATTGAACGGTGACAGAGTAAAATTTGGCAATTACCAAACAATGATAGATGGCCTTAAGGTATTAGCAGATAATAGTTCTTTTCCTATTTATCAATTAACAAACACTTATAGATTTTCCCAAAGAAGTGCCGATTATACTGGTATTTTTTACAATGGAACCTTAAAAGCTGTAAACCCTTTTAATAGTCCTATAATGCCTTCCATGAGTAAAATCTTCAGTGAAGAAGGTGGCCCTACGCTCGTGTTGACAGACATGATTTCTGGGGATTATAAGCCTAACTTTGCAATAATGTTAGCTGCATATATAGTTGGATGTTTGTTAAACGATGATAAGAAAAAAGACATTGCAGTTCTAACGTGTATGAGAGATACTACCAGAGCACTACAGAAAGCTATAACCCAGAATGTTGGTTCTTATTCAAATGTTTTGATAGATACTGTTGCACGAATTCAAGGCTTAACAACAGATATTACCTTGTTTTTTGTCCCAAATGCTTCATATATATGGACACTAGAACCTCATCTTTTTAATGTCGCCACGAGTCGCGCGAAAGAACATACAATTATTGTAGCAGATAAGAATGTATTACGTTATCCAACACTGAAGCCACTGGTTCGCAAGTATTTAGAACAACTAAGAGAAGAAAAATCAATATATATCCCTTCACGCAAGACCGATGTAAAATCAATAGGGCAAACATTCTTTTTGGAGTAATTTGTCTGATAATCATCAAAAGGCGCATCACCCATAACTGGATGGTGTGCCAATTTTAATAGAGTGTAGTGGCAAGTATATCAATTGCGACGTTTCTGTCTCTGTTGCTTCTGCTTCTTTTCCATCATGATGTCGTACTTCTTGCGAATTGTTTCATGCAGAGCTGATTTTAAGTTGTTTACATTCAGTTTCAGCCAGCTTATGAGTTTAACGAAAATTACTCGATTTGTTCTTCTACCTCTCATATAGTTAATATAGTTAATAATGACATGCCCAAAAGGCATTTGCCAGTTCACTTCAAGAGAAATGCCAAATTGCGTGATGAAAAATGCCAGATTTCTCATCGAAAAATGCCAGATTTCTAAAACATTACTTTTAGGCATGTTTCAGCAAGCATCTATCGCCTTGTATAAATATACAAAGACGTCAAAGATAGAAAATATTAAGCAATCGGCAAAATATAACATACTATATTCTGCCGATTACCTCGTTTTTTGTAGCATTTGGCAGATTATATAGCATAAAATTAAACAGAAGACTGAGTAAACTCTTCACTATTAAAACAAAAAGGATTTTAGGGCGGTGCCTTTTTTCTTATCTTTCAACTCCTGCTTCATCCTTTCTATAGCTGTGCGGAAGAAGAAGGCTATGAGGTGCTCGTCTGTGTTTTCTGTGCGTATGCAGCGCAAAGCACTTATATACTCGCCTTTATTTTCATTTCGTATGATTACAATAGGATGACCGGACTTATGCAAGATGAAGTTTGAGAACAAGCGACATATTCGTCCGTTGCCATCGCGGAATGGATGGAGATATTCAAAATAACCATGGAAACGGGCAGCCAAGACTATTGGGTGCACATTGCCATTGTCAATCGTCTGCTGGGTGGATGATAAGAGTGCCGGTATGCGTGCTATAAGTTTTTCATGGTCACCAAACACAGTGTCACCTGCACACATATCCGTATCTGTATATTCACCAGGCACTGCACCAGGACATTTAAACGGCAACGTATGCTCTGTCAATATACGATGAGTTGCTTTCAGTAAATCTTCTGTTAACGGTGCATCCTTCTGCCCGAACAGATATTCGTAAGCCCTAAAATGTCCGAGTATCTCAAAAGCCTCATACAGGGATTTGCCTTTAGGAACGAGAGCCAATCCCCTCTCCTTAAGTTCCCTTGTATCATCAACACTAAACGAGTTGCCTTCTATTGCACAACTATGAGCCGAGAAGAGTATTTCGTTATATTCTTCCAGGTCTGCAGCATCCATTCGTAGCGCAAACTTATTGCGATACTCATTTAATGTTTCTTCATAGACTTTTATTTCTTCTTCGAACATATAATTATTTAACTTTCGCTTTTTCAGAAGGAGATAGAGAAAGATAGAGGGAGATAAAAGACATTTGTATTTTGCAGTGTATCTGCTGTCAAGGTATCGTCTTTTATCTTCTTATATCTCCCTCTATCTTCTTATACCTTCGAAATTATACTCCCATCAATCTCTTGGCCAAAGCAACGGCACTGTTGGCATTGTCGCTATAACCATCGGCGCCAATCTCGTCGGCGAAGGCCTGAGTGATAGGTGCACCGCCAATCATTACCTTTACCTTGTCGCGGATGCCAGCAGCCTTGAGGGCATCGAGCACCTCTGGCATGTAGGTCATGGTCGTGGTGAGCAGAGCACTCATACACAGGATGTCGGCATTGTGCTCTTTGATGGCCTCAACAAACTGCTCACTGGTAACATCGATACCGATATTGATGACTTCGAAACCGCAGCCCTCGAGCATTGAAGCAACAAGATTCTTACCGATGTCGTGGAGGTCGCCCTTAACAGTACCTATGATAATCTTGCCAACAGAAGCAGAGGCATCACCAGCCATAAGCGGTTTAAGAATCTCCAAACCAGCCTTCATAGCACGGCCAGCCATCAACAGCTGTGGCACGAATGCCTTACCGTCTTCAAAGCGCTGACCAACCTCAGCCATAGCCTTAACCATCTGACCGTTGATGATATCCTGCGGAGCAACGCCCTGCTCAACAGCCGCCTTTGTGGCAGTTACTGCGTCATTGGCCTTACCGCCTACGATGGCGTCGAAGAGGGAATTATCAGTTGACGAGTTGACGAGTTGACGAGTTGACGAGTTGTTTGATTCTTCATTTAACTTGTCAACTTGTTTACTTGTCAACTTGTTTACTTGATTAGTTGACGAGTTGCTTGATTCTGATGCTAATGTCTGAACTCCTATTACCGGCGCAACCACTCCACTCCTATGTGGTGACAGATAGATGCCGTCAACAGGTTGGAGAAGACGGGCGATGGCAGCGATATGCTCGTTGGTTGTGCCACAGCAACCGCCAATAACATTGAGACGATGCCACTCGAGCATTGGCCATACGGCACGCTGCATCATCTCTGGTGTCTGTGAGTAGTTGCCGTTGATGTCTGGCTGACCAGCATTAGGATACAGACTTACGCAGAGTCCGTCGATAGCACCAAGGCGGTCGATGAGCGGAGTAATCTGTGCCACATCGCCTATGCAGTTGACACCAACAGAGAAGATATTCTTCTTGTCGAGAGTAGCGATAAACTCCTCGATAGACTGACCGAGCATATTCTTGCCCTCGCTGCCAGTAACATTGAAACTGAGCATGAGCGGCACCTGCTTGCCTGTCTTTGCCATTGCAGCCGCAGAAGCCTCAACAGCAGCCTTTGCATTGAGTGTATCGAAGATGGTCTCTATGAGCAGCACGTCAACGCCACCCTCAAGCAGTGCCTCCATCTGTTCCTTATAGGCTTCAAACAGTTTACCGTAACCGAAGGTGTTCCAACCTGGTTGGGTATTGTCGGTCATGATACTGCATGTCTTTGATGTAGGACCAACAGAACCAGCAACGAAACGTGGCTTCTCTGGATTCTTCTTGGTATATTCGTCGGCCAAGGCACGTGCCAGTTTTGCGGCAGCAAGGTTTATCTCACGGCACTCTGACTCCAGACGGAAGTCGGCCATTGATATGCGCTGAGCATTGAATGTGTTTGTTTCAATGATATCCGCGCCTGCCTCAAGATATTTGGTATGTATCTCGCTAATCACGTCGGGACGGGTGAGGCACAACAGGTCGTTGCAGCCACGCAACTCACAACCATGGTCAGTAAAGCGCTCGCCACGGAAATCGTTTTCTGTCAGTTTATAACGCTGAATCATTGTGCCCATGGCACCGTCGAGCACCATCACACGCTGCTGGGCGATAGTCTGAATAGGTGAGAGTGATGAAAGATTATTTGCCATATTATCTTCGTTTTCTATTGTTTCTATGATTTGGGTGATTATCTCATCAGTTGACGAGTTGTTTGAATTAGTGAAATTAGCGAAATTCGTGGTCTTATTCTGCTTGCACTTCTCAACAATCTCCAGCGCCTGTTCCACCTCATCCTCGTTGTGGAAGTCCATCTCCAGATGCACACCATCGGTACCGATGTTCTCAAGCAGCGGGCGCAGTTCGTCGAGTGTCACCCAACAAGCCATGATGCTCTTGCCCGCATTGAGGATGCGGCGATAGAGGTCGTACCACTTAGGTGAACCACCCTGTGGTTCACCAACGCCCGGTGTCCACTGAATAGCATTGAGCTCTTTTATCTCAAGCAATGCCGGCAGATGGTGTTGTGCCCCTACTCCATCGAGATGATAAAGCGTGTAGTCTATCTTCTGACACTGCTCGCGCAGGAATGGCAGAGCAAAGCGACGATAGTCGTCCTCATTAATCATCGTTGAGATGTCGCACTGCAACTTAGCCATCTTGCCTGGTGCCCAAGCAGAGAAATAGCAGTATGCCATCTCGTCGCCCTCGCGGATGATATCGTATAGTTCGTCGAACACGCGGAAATAGATGTCGTTTATCTGCTGCATCTGCTTCTCCAGTATCTCTGGCTGCATCACAGTGTCGAGCAGCACCTTGTCGGTTCCCTTGATAGCCGCCAGCACGTCCATACCCTCCATAAGGTCGGGCATACCCACATAGTAGTTGCCCTTGGCCTTTGCCTTACATGCCTTGAGCAATTCCTTGTGCAGCAACCAGTTGGCATTGTTCTCGTCGAAGGTTATCTCGTCGGTATAGTTTGGATTAGGATGAATCCAGATGGTGTCCTCACCACCCTCGAACACACCACCGAGAATAGCTGCAAGCGAACCCGGGCCCAGTTGGGTATTAGCCACTGGCAACATATCGGCCTTGAGCGAGCTGTGAGCAACATACCAGTCGAGATAATCGGCGCGCCACTTAGCGTCAAACCACTTCTGGTTGAGGTCTTTAGGCGCCTTTGGCATCGGAACATCAGCGTGCGGTTTTACGCCTTGCTGAAAGTGTTCCCACATGTTTACTACCACTCCCTTGTGATTCCACCAGTCAACATAATGTTGCTTGGTTTCCTCCATATTCTGCTTCCACGTTTTCATATTATTCCTTTTTTATACTTTATTTTGCAAATATAATGTAAATATTTTATTTTCACACCTCTTTTTCTTCTATTTTTATTTTAATGTATTATCTTTGCATAAGATAAACGGCATCTCAGCATAACATTCAAGTAAGCTTGATGATTTTGCGTTCGATTTGTATTATCTTTGCATAAGACAAACACTAATATATCACAGCTTATGAAATTAATCGGTAATATCATTTGGTTTATTTTTGGCGGTCTTGGGATAGCTTTAGAGTACATATTTGCAAGTATTGCCATGATGATAACAATCATTGGCATTCCATTTGGTCTGCAAACAATCAAATTAGCATTGCTTGCGCTGTGGCCTTTTGGAAAGGACGTTAGAAAGACAGAAACATCTGGTTGCCTGAACACGGCAATGAACATCATCTGGTTTTTCGTGGGCGGCTTCTGGATTTGGCTCACTCATATTGGTTTCGGAATACTTTTCTTCATCACAATAATTGGCATCCCATTTGCCAAGCAGCATTTCAAACTCGCAAATATTGCACTGACTCCGTTTGGAAGAGAGATTGTTTAAAGACTCTTTCCGGCCTCTCCCCTGCCCTCCCCTGAAGGGAAGGGAGTAAGATACAGAACTTTTAGATAGGAAATTAATAACGAAAACAGAATATAAGAAATGAAAAAGATTATGATTGCCACTATGGTGGCACTTGTTGCACTATGCAGCTGCGACGGTGAACAGAAGTATCTTGACTTCAAGGGACTGTCTATGGGATTGGAACCAGAGGTTTTTGTTGACTCTCTGCTCAACCGCGGTTATGAGATTGACACGACCATGGAGGAGGAAAACAACATTTTCCTTGTGAACAACGGCGTGGAGAAGTCATCAATGACCATCATGGTTGACAGTTTGGGTATTGTAAACCTGCAGGAGACTTTTGACCGTGAGACCAACGACAGCACAGAAGAACTGTACTGGAAATACCGCGAAATGTATGAGAAAATCTATAGCGGCAACTACATGGGCAAGAACAGCGACGTAAACAAGGAGTGCATATTCCAGACAAAGGAAGGCAACGTCAATGTGCTACTTGAGAACATGTACCGCCCACAGTTCCGCCTGTTGCTTGAGGCAAAGCGCCAGGAGTAATAAACATATCCAACTTATATAAACCCAAATCAGTCATTAGAATCCAATGACCGAATTGGGATAAAATAATAAATCCGCCGACTAACTGTTGGCGGATTTATTATTTATTCAAATCGTAAGCGTGCGCAGCGCCTGCACTCCCTGATGGTTGATGTCGAGCGTTTCCAATTCAGCAAGATACTTGTTAGCACGCTCCATATCACCCAAACCAGTATAGCCGAGGGCAAGCATGAAGAGGCAGTGGATGCGGTTCTTGCGGTCGAGCGAGTCTTCCCATATCAGAAGGTCGGGCAGCGACACGGCGAAATAGTCCATGGTCTGCTTCTCGAAGATGTGCTGCTTACCGTAGTTCACAAGCTTATAGAAACGGCCGTTGGCCTCGTCATGGCGTCCTAGCTTCTGCAGTGCCAGTCCTTGATAGAATATCTTTTCGGGTTTTGCATCGTTGTAGTACATTGCCGCTGCCGGCTCCTGCGGACCCTGTGTTGCCAGTTCCCAGCACTCACGCGCTTTCTCTGTGTCGCCCTGCATGTCGTAGGCACATCCAAGGAAATAGTAGAAGTCGTTTTCCTGTGCTCCGTGCAACTTGCCTTCGCCCAAGTGGTGGGGGTATTCGAGGCATTGCAATAGCAATAAATTAGGAATTTTGAATTTTGAATTATGAGCAGTATTATTCAATGAATTTTGAATTATGAATTTTGAATTATGAGCATCAGGCTTCATAATTCCTAAGTCATAATTCCTAATTGAAGCTTCTGCGCGCAGAATCTTCTTCGCCCTCTCCACTCTCGAAATCTGGTATTGAGCAGGCACCTTGCCTTCGCCGCCCTCCCATGGGTGGAAGATATGCGAGTCGATTAGCTGAGCAGCCTGCTCGTATTGTCCTGTCTGGTTGAACAGTGTGGCATGTTCAAGCAACAGGTCGTCGCGCTCGGCCACGAGATGCTGATGCTTCTCAAACATGGCGAGGCGCTCGGCGTGCGGCTTCTGCATGCGTTTGTAGAGTTGGTCGAGTTCCATGAATATGCGGCTGTCGGTCTCATCAAGACTAAAGGCGCGCTCCATGCACTCTAGAGCCTTCTCTGCATTGTCGTGCTTGTTGCAGTAAGCCAGTGCCAGATTGCGCCATACGGTTGGGAACTGCGGGTCGAGCTGCGCTGAGAGTTGCCAATTATCGACAGCAATGTCATACTGGCGCTTGTCGTAGTACAGACAACCGAGATAGTATGGTGCGCGTGCACCTTCGGGGTTGCACTCCTTTGCCATGCTCAACGCCAGCACATCCTCCAGGCGATTTGGGAAACAACAGTTTGCACAAACCTGCTCTGCCTTCTTGAAACTCTCGAGAGCATCCTGCAACAGTCCTTTGCCCATCTGGCAATAACCTTTGTAATAATATGTAAGCGGCGAATCTGCTTCGCTGTCAGCATTGTTAAGCACCTCTATGGCTTCGTCATACAGATAGGCATTGGCATAGTCGAGTGCCAGTTCATGATAGTTGTACACATTGCCATGCATCAGACGAATGATGCGCTGAAGCGGTTCGTCATTGCCTGTGATGAGATGTTCCTCAAACATGCAACCGTAATTGAACGGGTCTATGTCGTATGACTGGTTTATCCATGCCAGAGCCTCCGCCGTCTGTCCCATCATGCGCAATATCGTGGCCTTGAGAGCACGCGCCTTGTGGTTGTGGCTGTTGCTTATCAAACAGCGGTTTATCTCGTCGAGGGCATCCTCCAGGCGATGCTCGCCTGTGCTTATGCATGCCGCCTCGAAATATGCGGCGTCTGCCCATGCCTTGTTCCATGTGGCCTTCCAGAACAGTTCGTATGCCTCATGTATTCTGTACTGGTATTTCAGGCAGAGGGCGAGGTTGTAGATTGGTTCTCCATCGTATGGGTTAGGATTACGCTTCTGCAGCACCTTTACTGCTGTGCGCAGATATGGTTCTGCCTTGTCGAAGCGTCCGCGGCGCAGGTACCAGAGTCCCAACTGATTGTTGCAGCGGTAGTCGAGAGGTTCGCGGCGCAATGCCTCCTCATAGTAGTCGAGTGCCGACCATGTGGCGTGGCGGTACTGCTCCAGGTGCAGACCTGTGAGATAGAGTTGGTCTACTGTCTTTGTGTCTGCTGGCGGCAGGGCCGCCTCGGCAGCATCGGGTATAGGACGGATGTCGTCGGGTTCGGAGTGCCATGAAAAGCCCCCTCCTAACCTCCCCGAGGGGAGGGAATTGGATGAGGGATGAGGGATTGGGGATGAGAGATTGCTTGACATACTATTGTCTTCACTCCCACACTCCTCTACTCCTACACTCCCTTTAATCAACTGAGAAATAGTAACCGTAAGTTCATTCAGTTTTGAAATTCCTGTAGCGACAATTTCCTCAAAAACCTCTTCTGGCGACAGCATTACCACCTTGTCGAAATACACCTCACCATTGTCGCCCTTGACAACTATGCGCGCTGCTTTCTTTGATGTGGCAAGTATCTGTAGGAGCGCC
Organism: Prevotella sp.; assembly: GCA_045614255.1. Taxonomy (GTDB): domain Bacteria; phylum Bacteroidota; class Bacteroidia; order Bacteroidales; family Bacteroidaceae; genus Prevotella. Next base: position 1,939 of record JAZLCN010000049.1, on the reverse strand, counting down.
TCATTCTCCCCATCTTTTGAGGTGTTGGGAGAGGTGATATTCATAACAAAGTCTTTCGACGCCTGCTTCACTATGCCGAGGTCGCGGTATGGCATGAAGTACTGCGTGAACTGCTTCTCCTCGTAAGGCATGAGCCATGTGAAGTCGGGCTGGTTCTCGGTATACACACCTGCCATGAGTTCGATGTAGGGGCGGAATATCTTCTCCTCGTTGCCCGTAGGGAAGAAATCAGTAACCTCTCCCTTCCAACCGTCGGCAGGAGGAGTAAGCGGAGCCTCGTCTGTAAGACAGCGGTCCCAGGCGCGTCCAAAGTCGCCATTGCCCCATGTCCACTGCTTCTTGCCAGGACTAAAGTGATGGCTTGCCACATGGAGCATGCCTCCCTTGGTATCGTTCTCATAGCCACCTTCAAAATCATACTTGGAGTTGACTCCCATGTATGATGTGGGCACCTTGATATTCTTATAATTGGATATGTCCACACCTGCGGAATAGTCCATCTTGTAGTATGTGCCTGTAGCTATAGGGAATGAGCTCACGGCACGCTTGCCATGGTCGAAGACAGCGTTAACATCGGGCGGGAACACACTCTGGTAGTAGTCGTTAACCTCTACGGCTGGGTTGGCCCACCACAGGAATGTCTGTGGCAGCGGGGTGCGGTTGCTCAAACGGCCTTGTATCTCAAGATATGCACAACCAGGGCGCAGCGTGAATCCCGCCATTCCCTTTTGGTGGAACATACGCTCCATCTCGTTTATCCACACCGTAACGGAGCCGTCGGCATTCTCCTCAATCTTTGCGTCGACGGGCATATAGGTGCTGGGACGGTGGTGCTGTGGCCAGTTGAACTCGATGCCACCGCTAATCCAAGGACCGGCAAGACCTACAAGGGCGGGCTTTACCACATGGTTGTAATATACAAAGTGGCGCTTCTTTATCTTATCGTATGCCATCTGCACACGCCCACCCAGTTCGGGCAGAATCATCACCTTTATATATTCATTCTCAATATAAACAGCCTGATAATCGTGGTCTACACGCTCATCACTAATTGATTCTATCACAGGGTATGGATAAACCACACCGCTTGAACCTTGATATACTCGTTTCTCGAGGAATATCGGGTTTTTCTCTGGTGCCCCAACCTCATAGGTTGGTATGGTCACCGTTTCTTTCCATGCTTTTACCATTATAATGCTTAATGCTTAATTCATAATGCTTAATGCGGCAGCAAACTCTTCACTCTTCATTCTTCACTCTTCATTCTTCACTCTTCATTCTTCATTCTTCATTCTTAAAGAGTTTCTTCTCCAGTTCCTCCAGCGACACGCCCTTGGTTTCAGGACAGCGGCGAAGGAAGAAGGCGAAGCCGCAGAAGCAGATGGCACTGTATATCCAGAACGAACCACTACTGCCAAGGGCGGCATTCATCGGAGGGAACGAGAAGGTAAGTGTGCAACAGCCTGTCCACAGGGCAAAGGTACAGGTGGCCATAGCCACGCCACGCACACGGTTGGGGAATATCTCTGCCAGCAACACCCATGTGACAGGACCCAAGGTCATGGCATAGGCTGATATCGCAGCAACAACAAGTATCACCATAAAGAAACCGGTGACATTGAAATAATAGCACGTTCCCAAGATGAGGTATATGACAGCCAGGCTGCCCGCACCCATCAACATGAGCGAGCGACGGCCCCAGCGGTCGATGGTGTAAAGCGCCACTACGGTAAACACCACATTGGCCACACCAGTAATCACAATGTTAAACAGCACATCACCAACGGCATAGCCTGCTGCAGAGAATATTTCCTGGGCATAGTTGAAGATGACATTGGTGCCACACCACTGCTGGAACACGGCTATCACAATGCCCAGGGTGAGCACTGCCGCATATTTGCGGGTGAAAAGGGTTTTCAAGCCTGCCGTCTCGCTTGCC
>JAZLCN010000048.1:0-78234 GCA_045614255.1 Prevotella sp. | reverse complement strand
AATGCTTACCGGTATGTTTGTAACATGCTCTGTGCAGTCGTCATCGGCAACCACGGTGATGACTGTGTCGTTTGTTAACGCCGGATTGCTGACGCTGGCACAAGCCATCTCAGTGATTATGGGTGCCAATATTGGTACTACGCTTACGGCATGGATTATGTCGCTGGGCTACAACGTAGACCTTACGCTGGCTGTCTATCCGTCGTTCTTCATTGGCATTCTGCTTATTTACACTCGCAGGTTCAGGTATGTGGGCGACTTCCTGTTTGGTATTGCGTTCCTCTTCTTCTCGCTCGTATTGCTGAGCGGAGCGGGCAAGGCTCTTGACCTGGCGCACAATCCAGACGCCATTGCATTCTTCTCTTCATTTGACACCAGCAGCCACTTCTCTATCATCATATTCCTACTGATAGGCACAATCATCACATGTATCGTGCAGTCATCAGCAGCCGTGATGGCTATCACCATCCTGCTCTGCTCAACAGGAGTGCTGCCTATACATCTGGGTATAGCACTGGTAATGGGCGAGAACATAGGAACAACAGCCACTGCCAATCTTGCTGCTCTGGGAGCCAACGCACAGGCGCGCCGCGCCGCTCTGGCCCACTTGGTGTTCAACGTGTTCGGTGTAATCTGGATATTGTGCGTGTTCTATCCATTTGTTGACTTCGTTTGCTCACTCGTGGGATATAACCCTGCCGACACATCGCTCACCGATGCTCAGCGCGCGGTGATTCTGCCTATCGTGCTGTCTATGTTCCACACCTGCTTTAACATCTGCAACACCTTCGTGCTCATATGGTTCATTCCTCAGATTGAGAAGGTGGTTTGCTGGATTATCAAGCCAGGCACAAAGGAGGAGGAAGAAGACTTCCGCCTGCGCTATATCGGTGGCAACAACATTATGAAAACTCCAGAGCTCTCACTGCTTGAGGCACAGAAGGAGATACAGTCGTATGCAGAGCGCACACAGCGCATGTTTGGTTTTGTGCGCGAGCTGCTCACCATCACCGACGGTGCTAAGTTCTCAAAGCTCTACTCACGCATAGAGAAATACGAGAACATCAGCGACAACATGGAGATTGAGATAGCCAAGTATCTCGACGGCGTGAGCGACGCTCACCTGAGCGACGACTCAAAGGCTAAGATTCGCGCCATGATGAGAGAGATAACAGAGATTGAGAGCATCGGCGACAGCTGCTTCAACATCGCCCGCACCATCAACCGTAAGTTTGACGGCAAGGAGGATTTCACCGACAAGCAGTATGAGCACATCACAGAGATGATGCAGCTCACCGACAACGCCCTGACAGAGATGAACGCTCTGATGCTGGGACGCAAGGACAGCTTCGACGCTAACCGCTCTTTCAATATAGAGAACGAGATAAACAACTACCGCAACCAGTTGCGCAGCCAGAACATCAACGATGTAAACAGCCACGAATATACTTACGCCATGGGCACAATGTATATGGACATCATCAACGAGTGTGAGAAACTGGGCGACTTCGTGGTGAATGTGGTAGAGGCTAGAAAGGGTGTGAGGAAGGCGTAAACCTCCCCCGGCCCCTCCGAAGGAGGGGTGATAGACCTCCCCCCTGCCCCTCCAAAGGAGGGGTGATGGGATAGCTGAAAGCATAGGGTCTCTTAGGAATGCCTAGGGATTCCTAGAACCTCTAGAACCCCTAGAACCTCTAGAGCCTCAAACAAAAAAAAAACAATCAATAAAATCAATAATGAAAAAAACATTAGTAGACCTGTTCGAGCAATCAGTAAAACGATTCCCGAACAACACTTTCCTGCTTGAGAAGACAGGAAAGAAGTTTGAGCCAACAACCTACACGCAAGTGAAGGAACAAGTGTATCGCCTGGGTGCAGGCCTGCAGGCTCTCGGAGTAAAGAAAGGAGACACCATGGCCCTGCTGAGCGAAGGTCGCAATATGTGGGTGATTGGCGAGCTGGCTATGTTCTATGCAGGAGCTGTGAACGTGCCACTGAGCATCAAGCTCGAAGAGAGCAACGACCTGCTGTTCCGCCTTATCCACGGCGATGTGAAGTATATCATGGTGAGCGGCACACAGCTGCGCAAGATACGTACCATCAAGGACCAGCTGACAGAGGTGCAGAAGGTTATCGTGTTTGACAAGCAGGAGAGCTATGAGGACAAGGAGATAGCACTGGAGGAGGTACTCCAGATGGGCGACGAGTTCCTGAAGAGCCACACCATGGAGGAGTTCCTGCAGGTGGCTAACTCTATACAGAACGACGACTATGCTACAATTACTTATACCAGCGGAACAACAGCCGACCCTAAGGGCGTGGTGCTGACACACCGCAACTATACTGCCAACGTGGAGCAGTCGCTGACACTCGTTGACATCAACGAGAACTGGCGCACACTCATCATCCTGCCACTCGACCACTGTTTCGCTCACGTGGTAGGATTCTACATCATGATGTCGGTGGGTGCTACAGCAGCTACTGTACAGGTGGTACGTACTCCACTGGAGACTCTGTAGAATATCCCTCTTAACATCAAGGAGGTGAAACCACACTTCATCCTGAGTGTGCCTGCACTGGCAAAGACATTCAAGAAGAACATCGAGCAGGGAATACGAGCAAAGGGCAAGACAACATTGCGCCTGTTCAACTGGGGTATGAAGATTCGCCAGGTGTACTTCGGCGACAGCAGCCTCGACTCAAAGGGCGTGCGCATATTGCTGAAGCCACTGGTTGACTTGTTTGACAAGATTCTGTTCTCAAAGGTTCGCGAGAACTTCGGCGGCGAGCTGAAATTCTTTATCGGTGGCGGTGCGCTGCTCGACAAGGACTTGCAGAAATTCTATATCGGCATTGGCATGCCAATGTTCCAGGGCTATGGTTTGAGCGAGGCAACACCGGTTATCTCGTCTAACGGTCCTGAGCTGTATCGTTTCGGTTCAAGCGGCAAGCTGGTTAAGCCTATCGAACTGAAGATTTGCGACAGCGAGGGCAAGGAACTGCCAACAGGCGAGATGGGTGAGATTGTTGTTAAGGGCGAGAACGTGATGGCTGGCTACTGGAAGAATCCTGAGTCAACAGCCGACACCGTTCGCGACGGATGGCTCTACACTGGCGACCTTGGTTATATGACAAGCGAGGGTCTGCTTTATGTGAAGGGACGCTTCAAGAGTCTGCTTATCTCAAGCGACGGCGAGAAGTACAGTCCAGAGGGCATCGAGGAGGCAATGGTAGAGAAGTCACCATACATCGACCAGGTGATGCTCTACAACAACCAGTCGGCTTACACCACAGCCGTTATCGTGCCAAACAAGGACCAGCTGACACGCAAGCTGAAGCAGCAGAACCTTACTCTGGCTACTGAGGAGGGCCGCAAGGCTGCTCTGCAGATACTGGACAATGCTGTGAACAAGTTTAAGAAGGGCGGCGAGTTTGAGGGTATGTTCCCAGAGCGTTGGTTGCCAAGCTGCTTCGCAGTGCTGCCAGAGCCATTCACAGAGCAGAACCAGATGATTAACAGTACTATGAAGATGGTTCGCGGAAAGATTGAAAAGGCTTATGCTGCACGCATCGAGTATATGTACACATCAGAAGGCAAGCAGCTGATGAATCAACAGAACATTGATAGTTTGAAGTAATAATCTGCTGCACATTGGCAGTTTGAATTAATTTTAGATAATTGGTGATGGTTTGCCCATCACCAATTTTTTTGGCAATAATATTTTTACGACAACGAATTTAACGAATTAAACGAATTTAACGAATTTACTTGTTGGTGGAAAGGATGGTAATAATTCGTTTAATTCGTTTAATTCGTTTAATTCGTTGTTTATTAATTATCAGAAAAAATAATTAGTTTAATTAGCGTAATTCGTGGTCATAAAAAAAATAATTAGTATAATTCGCGCAATTCGTGGTTAATTAATTATCAGAAAAATAATTAGTTTAATTAGCGTTTGGTATTTACAAAGTAAATTAATAACTTTGCGTTCGATATATCAATAATATATGAAGATTCAAGATTTTGAGATAATGGCACCTGTAGGGTCGCGCGAGTCGCTCGCCGCTGCAATACAGGCAGGTGCCGATTCTGTGTATTTCGGTATCGGACAGCTGAATATGCGCTCGCACTCAGCCAATCCGTTTACCATTGACGACCTGCGCGAGATTGCGCAGACATGTAATGAACATGGCATAAAGACCTATCTCACTGTAAACACCATTATCTATGGCGAGGACATAGAGACCATGCACGAGATTGTAGATGCAGCCAAGGAGGCAGGCATATCGGCAATCATCGCAAGCGACGTGGCTGTGATGACCTACTGTCAGAAGGTGGGACAAGAGGTGCATCTGTCTACCCAATTGAACATTTCAAACATAGAGGCACTGAAGTTCTATGCCCAGTTTGCTGATGTTGTTGTGCTGGCGCGCGAGCTGAACATGGACCAGGTGGCGGAGATATACCGCCAGATAGTGGAGCAGAATATCTGCGGACCAAGCGGTGAGCAGATAAGGATAGAGATGTTCTGTCATGGAGCGCTGTGCATGGCGATAAGCGGCAAGTGCTATATGAGTCTGCACGAGGCCAACCGCTCTGCCAACCGTGGCGGATGCGTACAGATATGCCGACGCTCATATACCGCCACAGACAATGAGACGGGGCATCAGCTCAAGATTGACAACAAGTATATCATGAGTCCTAAAGACCTCAAGACCATTCGTTTCCTTGACCGCATGATGAAGAGCGGCGTAAGGGTGATGAAGATTGAGGGAAGAGCACGCGGAGCTGAGTATGTTTATACCGTGGTAAAGGCATACAAGGAAGCAATACAAAGCGTTATCGACGGCACCTTTACAGAAGAGAAGAAAGACGAGTGGGACAGACAGTTGGCAACGGTGTTCAACCGCGGTTTCTGGGACGGATACTATCAGGGACAGACCATGGGCGAGTGGAACAAGAACTACGGGTCTAATGCCACAGAGAAGAAGGTGTACGTGGGCAAGGGCATGAAATATTTCTCAAAGCTGGGCGTGGCAGAGTTTGCCATCGAGGCAAGCGAGATAAGCGTGGGCGACAAACTGCTCATCACAGGACCGACAACGGGTGTGATGTATCTTGACGCCACGGAGATACGCTACGACCTGAAACCCGTAGATACAGCAAAGCAAGGCTGGCGCGTGTCGATACCTGTGCCCGATAAGGTAAGACCAAGCGACAAACTTTTTAAATTGGAACAGCAGGGGGAATAGGAAGCCCTAGGAAATCCTAGGAAACTCTAGGAAACTCTAGATCCTCTAGGTCCTCTAGGTCCTCTAGGTCCTCTAGAAAATCTACCCCCAAAAAAACAAAACAACTATGACAATCAACGAAATACAAGACGAGATTATAGAAGAGTTTTCTGGTTTTGACGACTGGATGGACAAATACCAGATGCTCATCGACCTTGGCAACGAGCAGGAACCGCTCGACAATAAGTATAAAACAGAGCAGAACCTTATCGACGGCTGCCAAAGCAGAGTGTGGCTGCAAGCCGACTATGAGGACGGCGTGATTAAGTTTACGGCAGAGAGCGACGCTCTGATAGTAAAAGGAATAATAGCACTGCTCATCAGGGCACTCAGCGGGCATACTCCGCAGGAAATCCTCGACACAGAGCTCTACTTCATCGATGAGATAGGCCTGAAAGACCACCTTAGTCCAACACGCAGCAACGGTCTGCTGGCGATGATAAAGCAGATGAGGGTTTACGCCTTGGCGTTTTCGGTGAGGTGATGGATAACTAGGAAGGCCTAGGAAGCTCTAGGAAATCTAGAACCTCTAGGTCTCTAGGAAATCTAGGAAATCTAGGAAATCTAGATCCTCTAGATCCTCTAGAAAATCTACCAAAAATAAAAAATATGAACAACTGGACAGACGAACACTGGCTGTATGTACTGCAAGTTTACCTCCGTAAACCTGTGGGCGTGAAACCAATGTACAGCCGCAATGTGGTTGACTTAGCAATGAAGTTGCACATACATCCTTCTGTGTTATTCGGAAAGATGTGTGCCATCGCCAATCCCGACACGGCACAGTTGCAGAGACTGTGGAACATATATGGGGAGAATGCGCGTCGTCTGTCACGCGATGTGAAGCAGCTTGACGAGATGAGAGGCTTTAACAACGCTGAGGAGTTTTATGAAGGCGTGGAACTGCGAGAGACCTTTGAAAAGGATTTTCAGCCAATAGAAGGATGTGAATCGCTGACACCAGTAATGCTTATTCTGATATTGGACCTTTATTTCAGGCTGACAACAATAACAATGGTGCCCGACACGCCAGAGATAATTGGTTTGGCACGGTTATTGAAGATAAAACCAGAGAATGTGGTGGAGATAATGGAGATATATCAGAGATGTGACCCATATCTAAACCGCAAAGACATAATATTCAGTCCGCTGATGCTGCCATGCCAGAACGTATGGGACAGGTTTGGCAACTGTGACATGGAACAACTGGCAAACTTTGCCAGCGAACTGAGCGAATATTTCATAGGAAACTAGAAAATCTAGAGAATCTAGAAAATCTAGAAAATCTAGTCCCCCCTATCCCCTACCCCTAAAAAAAATGAAACAGATTCAGGAACAAAAGCAAGAACAAGCGCAGAAACAGAAGCAGGTGCAGAGCTACTCACAGCAGCAACTGTTGCAGGCATCGCTGATAGAGTTGCCTGTGGCGCAGCTTATTGACCGAATCCAAGCAGAGAAAGATGCCAACCCTGCACTGGAGGATGGATATGCCACAGATGGGGAGGCAGAGAAAGAAAATGCCTTTGACATTAACGACGGCGACGACTTTGAGGCAACATCAGAGAGAGAGGACCGCCAGTCGGCACTTGACGAGGCGCTGAGCCGTATAGGCGGTGACGACGAGGACCTGCCAGTGTATATCGGCGGCAGGAACACCAGCGAGGAACAAGAGGAAATAGTCTATGGCAATACCATCACCTTCTATGACAAACTGAAAGAGCAGATGCTGGAGTTTGACTTAGATGATGTACAGAAGGAAATACTTGAATATATAATAGGTTCGCTTGATGACGACGGGTGGCTGAGAAAACCGCTTGAGAGCATTGCCGACGAGCTGGCCTGCTACAAGTACATAGATGTAAGCGTAGAGGAATTAGAGCAGGTGCTTAGCATTCTACATGAGTTTGACCCGGCAGGCATCGGCGCACGCTCATTGCAGGAGTGTCTGCTGCTGCAGATTGAACGCAGGGACGAGTCAAACCTGAAGAGGCTGATGGAAAAGGTGGTAACAGAATACTTCGATGAGTTTACCAAGAAGCACTGGGACAAGATATGTGCGGCGCTTAACCTGAGCGAGGCTCAGGCAAAGGCACTCTATGGTGAGCTGAGAAAGCTTACGCCAAAGCCAGGCTGTGCCATGGGTGAGAGCGTGGGCAGGAGTCTTCAGCAGATAACACCCGACTTCATCGTGGAGACATCAGACGACGGACATGTGACATTCTATCTCAATCAAGGGGATTTGCCAGAGCTGCAGGTGTCGCAGTCGTTTGCCGACTCGATAGCGGAATATCAGAAAAACGGTGAGAACATGAGCAGGCAGGTAAAAGAGGCACTGCTGTACACAAAGAAGAAGGTGGCAGCGGCACAGAGTTTTATCGAAGCCATAAAGGTGCGCCGCCACACGCTTACCATTACGATGAAGGCCATAATAGGCTGGCAACGCGCCTTCTTTGAAGATGGTGATGAGGCCTCACTGCGTCCGATGCGACTGAAGGACATTGCAGAGAAAACAGGTCTTGACATAAGCACAGTGTCGAGAGTGAGCAGTGGAAAGTATGCCCAGACTCCTTGGGGCACCTTCCGCTTGAAACACTTCTTTACAGAAAGTTATGTGACAGAGAGCGGCGAGGAAATGTCGACACGCAAGATTAAAGCCGCGCTGCGCGACATAATAGATGCAGAGAACAAGAAGAAACCTCTAAGCGACGATGCGCTGAAAGAGGAATTAAAGAAAATGGGGTTCCCTATAGCGAGAAGAACGGTTACGAAATACCGTGAGCAGATGGGGCAGCCTGTAGCACGATTAAGAAAACAATGATAAGGACACTCGTTAGGGCTGCTCATGTGATAAGCATGATATTCACGCCTTTCTGTCTTCCTGTAGTTGGCATGCTGGTGCTGTTTATATTCAGCTACCTCAGTCTGCTGCCTTGGGGATACAAAGGCATGGTACTGGCAATAGTATGTATATTTACTATGCTCATGCCCGTGGTGCTCATTACTATATACAGCAAATTGCAAGGAAATAACAAGCTGGACCTGTCGTATAAAGACCATAGAATGGTGCCGTATGTGCTGTCCATAATGTCGTATATGTGCTGCGTATATGTGATGAGAGCTATCAACACACCGCTCTTCATGAGCAACATAATAATAGTGGCACTGATAATACAGGTGATATGTGCCATAATAAATGTGTGGTGGAAGATAAGCGCCCACATGGCTGCCATAGGCGGATTCAGCGGAGCACTGCTGGTTTTTGCCATCATCTTTAATTTTAATCCGCTATGGTGGTTCAGTTTGCTTATATTATTATCGGGCATTCTGGGCACAAGCCGAATGATACTTAGGCAGCACACGCTGGCACAGGTGGTGGGCGGATTTGTCACGGGCTTCTTATGCTCTATGATTATGATATTTATTTAAAACATATAAAACAAAGGAATTATGCAACCAATAGTAAGTGTGATAATGGGCAGCACAAGCGATATGCCCGTAATGGAAAAGGCATGTAAGTTTTTAGATGACATGCAGATACCTTTCGAGGTAAACGCATTGTCGGCACACCGCACTCCTGATGCCGTAGAGGAGTTTGCACGCGAGGCAAAGGGACGTGGCATCAAGGTAATCATCGCTGGAGCAGGAATGGCAGCCGCACTGCCTGGAGTTATTGCAGCATCGACAACACTGCCTGTAATAGGAGTGCCCATCAAGGGTATGCTCGACGGACTGGATGCCATGCTCAGCATAATACAGATGCCTCCAGGAATCCCTGTTGCCACAGTGGGCGTTAACGGTGCGCAGAATGCAGCTATCCTGGCTGTGGAGATGCTGGCACTGGCTGACGAGGAACTGGCTCAGCGCCTTTATGACTTTAAGTGCGGTCTGAGGGCTAAGATAGAGAAGGCCAATCAAGACCTGGCAGAGATAAAGTATCAGTTTAAGACTAATTAGGATTTTTTCTAGAGGTTCTAGAGTTTCTAGAGCTTCTAGAGTATCTACACCTAGATTTTCTAAGCCCCCAAATAAAAAAAAGATGACAGAGCTATTTAACTACCAGCGTCGCCAATCAACAGATGTCAGAGTGGGAAATACTGGCATTGGCGGTGAAAATCCGATAAGAGTGCAGTCGATGGCCACGGTAGACACCAACGACACCGAAGGCGGAGCCGCTCAGGCAAAGCGTATCATTGACACAGGTGGCGAACTGGTTAGGTTTACCACACAAGGCACCCGAGAGGCAAACAATATGAAAAACATCTCGGACAGACTCAAAGGTGACGGTTATCAGGCACCGCTTGTGGCTGACGTTCACTTCAACCCTAACGTGGCTGATGTGGCTGCGCTGTACTGCGAGAAGGTGCGCATAAACCCAGGCAACTATGTTGACCCTGCGCGCACATTCAAGGAACTGGAATATACCGATGAGGAATATGCCGCTGAGTTGAAGAAGATTGACGAGCGCTTTGTGCCTTTCCTGAACATCTGCAAAGCCAATAATACAGCCGTAAGAATAGGCGTGAACCACGGTTCGCTGTCAGACCGTATCATGTCACGCTACGGTGATACGCCAGAAGGTATTGTTGAGAGCTGCATGGAGTTTCTTCGCATCTGCAAGCGCGAGAACTTTGATAATGTGGTGATATCCATCAAAGCCAGCAATACCGTGGTAATGGTGCAGTCGATGCGCCTGCTTGTAAGTGAGATGGAGAAAGAGCAGATGAGCTATCCGCTGCATCTTGGCGTTACTGAAGCTGGTGAGGGCGAGGACGGACGCATAAAGAGTGCTGTGGGCATTGGCGCACTCCTTGCCGATGGCATAGGTGATACCATACGAGTATCGCTGAGCGAGGAACCAGAAGCAGAGATACCTGTGGCGCGCCATCTCGTGGATTACATAACAAAGCGCAAACAGCACTTGCTCATACCTGGAACCATGGCTGACGGTTTTGACTGGGTAAGACCAGAACGCCGTAAGACACTGCCGATAGGCAACATTGGCGGTGATAATGTGCCAGTGGTGATAGGACGGGCAGGAGGAAAGAACGATTATATATATGTGGGCGACAAACTGCCTTTAGACCGTGATGCCAGCCAATGCTACATCGTGGATTTTGGAGCATATAACGGCGAAGACAACGTGTTTCCGATATTCCCATACAATGCCCTGCCATTCCTCGGAATGGTTAAGGCTCCGCTGAAATTCCTTGTGCTGCAGTATGGAGTAAACACAGAGGAATATGCGGCATGCCTGAAGAGACATCCCGAGGTGGTAGTGGTTTGCATGAGCAACCATCAGAACCGCCTTGGCGAACAGCGCGCACTGGTGCATGAGATGATGCAGAGCGGTTTGCAGAACCCAGTGGTGTTCTGTCAGATGTATCAATACTCACAGGAAGACAAAGAATCGTTCCAGCTCGATGCCGCAGCCGACATGGGCGCACTGATGTTTGACGGACTCACCGACGGTATATGGCTGCTGAACAATGGCAGCTTATCCGAAGCAGATATCAGCGACACTGCTTTCGGAATACTACAAGCGGCACGACTGAGGACAAGCAAGACAGAATATATAAGTTGTCCGGGATGCGGAAGAACCCTCTATGACCTTCGCACAACAATAGCACGCATAAAGGCAGCGACAGCACATCTAAAAGGACTGAAGATTGGTATCATGGGCTGCATTGTTAACGGACCAGGAGAGATGGCTGATGCCGATTTCGGCTATGTGGGAGCTGGCAGAGGCAAGATTTCACTTTACCGTAAGAAGGAATGTGTGGCTAAGAACATACCAGAGGAAGAGGCGGTTGAGAGACTGCTTGAACTGATAGAGAGCAGTTACAATCAGGATAATAGCACAATTTAAATTGACAAACCATTATGACAATGAGAAAAAGAACTTTTATGACAGTTGTGATGACTCTCCTTTGCCTGATGGCATGGGCTGACAATAATCAGACTGTTGTTGTAGGCGGAACGGCAGTAGACAAGTATGCCTCACAACTGACGTTTGACGGACATAATGTTACAATAACATTTGAGGATGGCACAGCTCAGACTGCTGATATGGCGTCTGTGTCTATAAGCCTTTCCTATGATGATGCCTCTTCTGGCATAACACAGATAATCCCAGCAGAGGAGAATGTAAGCAGGGTGTATTCTGTAAGCGGACAGTATCTGGGAAGTTCTGTGGAGGCGATGCCTAAAGGACTTTATATTGTTAATGGTAAGAAAGTAGTGATAAGATGAAAGGAGAGATGATGATTAGAAGCAACAAGCATTTTATTAGTCTTTTACTTGGACTGATAATGATGATGCCGATTGCGGCAACGGCGCAGACATGGGATTTCAGCACCGTGAGTCAGAGCGACAAGGATAATCTTAATGCCGACACCCAAGGATGGCTCTTTGACTCGAGCAACAACAGGTGGAAGAACCAAACCGTATACAACAAGCAGCCGCTGATGGCCAATGGCAGTGAGGTGCAGTTTACTAAAGGACTGCTGGTGACGGCAGCGGCAGCCGACCGTATACGCATTGACATGAAGAAAAAGAGTTTCACGCTCAATGGAGCCAATGGAGTGGTGATAATACCTTCATTAAAGGCTGGCACAACGGTTACGGTAGTATGCCAGAGCTCAAGTTCATCGGCAGAGAGATGCCTTACTCCTACCAACCTAGCCATAAGCGAGGGATTCAGTAAGTCGAAAGACAAGGTGACAAATACAGGTGTGGTTGCGGCCGACGGCGATGTGTCACTGACTAGCGATGGCGGCATATACATCTACAGCATAACAGTTGGTGATGGCAATGGAAGCGGAGGTAATATGCCTGAAGAAGAACCAGGAGATGACAACTCTGCAAAGCTTAATACAGAGGTAAGTCAGGCGCAGCTCACCACTAACGGCAATGTGGTGAAGTACTATAACACAGAAGAGCTGAAAGCTATAGACATAGACCGCAAGGCTGGCACGGTGACGGTGAGTCCAAAAACAGGCGACTGGCAGGATGTGTTTACCCGCTCGGTCACAAACATAGCGTTTACAAAGGCGAGCGAGACACAGCAGAACGGCAATATCGTGAACAATGGTGTTGTGATGACAGAGTGCAAGGGATGGTATGAGTCTATATATGCCGAATGGGAACTCCTGGACGGAGCAACATCATATAATGTATATGTAAAGGGCGGCGACTTTGGCGAATATACCAGGATAGACAAACAGCTGGTGCGCAATTACGGCACATACGGACGTGCCGATGTTGTGGGACTGAAGGCTGGCGGAGACTATTGCTTGAAGGTGGTGCCAGTGGTGAATGGAGAGGAAGACCAAACTAAGGCAAGCACGGCAGAGGCCCTCACGGTGATGGCCTACGACCGCAGCGGCTTTGCACATCACAACAACAGCGGAGTAGGAGCCTATAAGGATGATGGCACGCTGAAACCAGATGCTAGGGTGTTATATGTTACAGCACAGACGGCAAAGACTGTGACAATGGATGTGGTAAAGAACAGCAAGGGAGAGACTGACACTTATACAGGATTGCAGAATATAATAAATGGTTATCAGAAAGGATATGAGACACGTCCGCTGGATGTCAGGATTATAGGAACGCTGCGCGACAGTGATATGGATGAGCTGTTGAGCAATGAGGGACTGCAGGTGAAAGGAAAGAATAACACCATACCTCTTAACATCACCATTGAGGGCATAGGCGAGGATGCAGCCATCTGGGGATTTGGTATGCTGCTGAGGAATGCGGTGAGCGTGGAACTGCGCAACTTTGCTGTGATGCTCTGCATGGACGACTGCATATCACTTGACACTGATAATATGTATTGCTGGTTGCATAATCTCGACCTGTACTACGGAAAGACAGGAGGTGACTCAGACCAGGCAAAGGGTGACGGAACGATAGATATCAAGGGCGACTCAAAATATATTACCATTGCCTACTGCCACCTGGTGGATGCAGGCAAGGCTTCGCTTTGTGGTATGAAAAGCGAGAGTGCACCAAACTATATTGACTATCATCATAACTGGTTTGACCACTCTGATTCGCGCCATCCACGTGTGAGGACTATGACCGTTCACGTATGGAACAACTACTATGACGGATGCGCCAAATATGGCGTGGGAGCAACTATGGGCTCAAGTGTGTTTGTTGAAAACAACTTCTTCCGTGCCACCAAGAATCCTATGCTTATATCAAAACAAGGCACAGACGCAAAGGGCGACGGCACATTCTCTGGCGAGGACGGCGGTATGATAAAGAGTTTTGGCAATGTGTATGCAGAGAAAGGAAAGAGTGCTAATTACACGCCTGTGACACACCATAAGAGCAATACAGACTTTGACTGCTATGAGGCATCAACGCGCGAAGAAAAGGTGCCACAGACATATAAGGCAAAGGTGGGAGGAACAAGTTATGACAACTTTGACACCAACCCGCAGCTGATATATGAATATACTCCGCTTGCAGCTACAGAAGTGCCTGCAAAGGTTAAGGGCTACTGGGGTGCGGGACGCTTGAACAAGGGTGACTTGCATTGGACTTTCAACAATAAGACGGAAGACACCAACTATGATGTTATCACAGCCCTGAAAACAGCCCTGGAAAACTACAAGAGCAAGTTTGTGGGATGGTTTGAATAGGCTTGCTATAAGGTCAAAGGGCAAAGGGCTAAGATGAAAGGTCAAAGGACTAAGGTCGAAGGTCAAAGGAATTACGGCTACAAGACCGTATCCAATAAGTAATAGTCTTGCAGCATTGCATTTCTGCAAGGGACCTTTGGCCTTAGTCCTTTGACCTTAGACCTTTGTCCTTTATATGGCAAATATATTCCTTTTTTAGGTCTAAAAATATTTCGTAAAATCAAAGATTTTTCGTATCTTTGCACAATATTTAGACGATAATAAATTTATGGCAGAAGACATAACAAAAGAAAGCAACTATTCCGCGAGTAACATTCAGGTGCTCGAGGGTTTGGAGGCTGTGCGCAAACGCCCAGCGATGTACATTGGCGACATCAGCGAGAAGGGTTTGCACCACTTGGTAAATGAGACTGTAGACAACTCTATCGACGAGGCAATGGCAGGTTATTGCACTCACATAGAGGTTACAATAAACGAAGACAACTCTATAACAGTACTTGACAACGGACGTGGTATTCCCGTTGACGAGCATGAGAAACTGCACAAGTCAGCCCTTGAGGTGGTTATGACCGTATTGCATGCCGGCGGTAAGTTCGACAAAGGCTCTTACAAGGTTTCAGGCGGTCTGCACGGTGTAGGTGTATCGTGTGTTAACGCCCTGTCATACAAGATGCTCTCACAGGTATATCGCGACGGCAAGATATACCAGCAGGAATACGAGCAGGGCAAGCCACTTTATCCTGTAAAGGTTGTTGGCGAGACAGACAAGCGCGGTACACGTCAGCAGTTCTGGCCAGACCCAACAGTGTTTACAACTACTGAATATAAATACGACATCATTGCTAAGCGTATGCGCGAGCTGGCGTTCCTGAATGCAGGTATCACCATTACGCTTACCGACCTCCGTCCTGACGATGAGGGCAACCTGCGCCAGCCAGAGGTTTACCACGCAAAGGAAGGTTTGAAGGAGTTTGTTCGCTATGTAGACAAGCACCGCACATCAATCATCGGCGACCCTATCTGCCTCAAGACAGAGAAGGACGGTGTGCCTATTGAGATTGCTCTGCTCTACAACAACGATTATAGCGAGAACATCCACTCATACGTTAACAATATCAACACCATTGAGGGTGGTACCCACCTCACTGGTTTCCGCATAGCTCTGGCTCGCTCACTGAAGAAATACTCTGACGAGAACGACCAGTTGCGCAAGCAGATTGAGAAGGCCAAGATAGAGGTGGCTCAAGATGACTTCCGCGAGGGTCTCACAGCCATCATCTCAGTGAAAGTGGCAGAACCTCAGTTTGAGGGACAGACCAAAACCAAGTTGGGCAACAGCGAGGTGAACGGTGCTGTTCAGAAGGCTGTAGGAGAGGCTATGACCAACTATCTGGAGGAGCATCCAAAAGAGGCTCACACAATCTGCGAGAAGGTTATCCTTGCAGCAACAGCACGTATCGCAGCACGCAAGGCACGCGAGAGCGTACAGCGCAAGAGTCCGATGACAGGCGGTGGTCTGCCAGGCAAGCTCGCCGACTGCTCAAACAAAGACCCTAAGAATTGCGAGATATTCCTCGTCGAGGGAGACTCTGCCGGTGGTTCGGCTAAGCAGGGACGCGACCGCCACTTCCAGGCCATCCTTCCTTTGCGCGGAAAAATCCTTAACGTAGAGAAGGTACAGTGGCACCGTGTGTTCGAGGCTGAGTCTGTAATGAACATCATACAGAGTATTGGCGTGCGCTTTGGCGTTGACGGCGAAGGCGACAAGGAAGCAAACATCGACAAGCTGCGTTACGACAAGATTATCATCATGACCGACGCCGACGTCGATGGTTCACACATCGACACACTTATCATGACATTGTTCTACCGCTTCATGCCAAGAATAATCCAAGATGGTCACTTGTATATAGCAACACCTCCATTGTATAAGTGCACATACAAGAAGAACAGCGAATACTGCTACACTGAGCAGCAGCGCCAGGCATTCATCGACAAGTATGTAGAAGGCAACGGCGATGCCAAGGGATTGCACACACAGCGCTACAAAGGTCTTGGTGAGATGAACGCAGAACAGCTGTGGGAAACTACAATGAACCCAGAGAACCGACTACTCAAGCAGGTAACAATTGAGAATGCGGCTGCAGCCGACGAGGTGTTCTCAATGCTGATGGGCGATGATGTAGAACCACGACGCGAGTTCATCGAAAAGAATGCAACATACGCAAACATCGACGCATAAAGCATAAATAGAATTATATACAAAAATACACGAATTCATCGGATTACCCAACCAGATAATGGTTTTGACAAATCGATGAATTCGTGTTTTTTTATATCCTTAGCACTAAAGCATCTGAATCTTTATACCGACAGACAGTCCAAGAATATCCCATAGAGACAGATAATCGTCAATAATCATCGAACGTATATATAAGTCGCAAGTGCTTACCTCATAAAAAGCCGTTATGCTTTTTATCTTCTTGCGCTTATTGTGAGGTATAATCTTTGTCAGTCGCTGACCAAGAAAAACATTTGCACGCATCTTAGTAGACAACGCCTCATAATATTTATCAGGATAACGGCCAGGCTGGCGTGACCAAAACTCATTACCAAAAACAGTGTTCAGATATAAGCCGCAAGACAAAGGCTCTATCGACCATCCATCTTTAATATAAACACTCCATGGTATATAATTTTGCTTGAGCGTCATTGTGAGTTTTCCCCTGCTGCTATTGTATTTAGGCAAATAACCAAACAGGATATTTGTTTCCCACTGACTATGCCGTCCGTAGTCCCACCCTATTCCAGCTGAGATAAATCCCATATTGCCTGCATTCTGAATAATAGCCTGGGTAGGAATCAAGGCTGCCCAACTCTTACGATACTTGTCTATACGGCGGTCATACTCTGTAAGCTCTCCCTTGCGAACATACACACCGCGCTCAGCCAGACTGTCGTAAACGAAATACTTCAAAGAATCGTTGACACTAATAGAGTCAGGCGACATCGCCACAACACACAGACACTTGCAAAGAAGCATTATGCTAAAAATAAACAATCTCATAGCTGTAATCCGTAGGAGTAATAGTGAATATCATATAATTGCGGTGCTCTGCGCTGTCTATGCCATAATACATTATGCCATCGCCATAAATACTTGACAACTGTTGCTGATGGTCATGACCATTAACACAGAACAGCAAACCTGGGAAGTTGCTGACATAGTACTGAAAAACCTTTGCCACGTTGTTATTAAACTGCTCTGAATAAGGACGGGCATGCATGCACACAACAGAGCGGTCGAACAGAGCAGAGTCTCTACGAATCTCACTCTCCATGAAATCAAGGTTTGGCACAGCCGCAAGATAATCATATTCTGTGGCATTGGTATTAAGACACACAAACTTCACTCTGCCAGCAATGAAGATATAATCGTTATCTCCATACATCGCATGAAACACTTGGTCTCCTGTGCCAAGAAAGTCATGATTACCAATCACTGCAACATAGGGAACGGGGATGCCTGCCAGGATATCACGCATCCAGACATATTCTTTTGACGTGCCACAGTCGGTCAGGTCGCCAAGATGAACAACAAAGTCTAAGTCGCCGCGCCCCTTAATATCGTTTACCATGTCTTTAGTGTCAGAATACCAGCCATGTGTATCGCTAATAAAGGCTATACGGAGCGTATCCTTGCCTTCACAAGCCTTTTCTATGCGCTGGATGTTGGCATGATTGATATTATCCTGACCATCAAAGCGCACATCATAGGGATGCATATCAAAAGCCTCCTTGCACGACATGAGCAGCAAACACATTATTAAATAATAGAGATATCTCATAGCGATTATAATTTTGAGAATGCAAAATTAATCAATTAAATTTAGAAAACTCAATTTTAATTTTAAGTTTTATGGTCTTTTTTCCCTTTTTATTATCCTTGTTGGAATATTTGTTGTAATTTTGCGAAAAATATAAACACTGATGCACCATAATAATATAAAAAGCAGCGAGTTGCAAAACACCAAGTCGTGGGGGAATGCGAAATATATAGAAGACGACATAATAATTGTCGACGACATAAGCACAGCCCTTATCCCAAAGGACCCGCGACGCATGAACTTCCTCATACTTGCCCTTTGCACCGAAGGAGAGGCCACATACACACTCGACACACAAGAAATGAGGATTCAGAAGAACGATGTGCTGCTGATTCTCGACCGCCATGTGGTGAGCAACTTCACTGCAAGCAAAGACCTGAAGGCCTTGTGCATCATTATATCTGTGAAATTCTTCTTTGAGTCTATACGCAATGTTGGCGATATATCATCACTCCTGCTGCTGTCACGTAATTTCCCTGTGATAAAACTGGCGCAAGAAGAAACAGAGACATTCCAAAGCTATTTCTACCTGCTCAAGACAAAGGCCGCAGACAAACAGAATAAATTCCGACGCAAACTTGTGAGCACCCTGATACTTGCCATGTTCTATGACCTGAGCAACGTCGTACAGCGCATGCTCAACACAGACAGCATGCGACAGACACGCGCAGAGATTATCTTCACAAAGTTTATAAAACTGCTTGAGGGCAACTTCAAGCAAGAGCGCAGGGTGGGATGGTATGCCGAACAGTTGTGCATAACCCCTAAATATCTCTCTGAGACAATAAAGAACGTGAGCAGGCGCACTCCTAACGAGTGGATAGACAATTATGTGACCATCGAGATGCGAATACAGCTCAGAAACTCTACAAAGAGCATAAAGGAGATTGCCGAGGAGATGAACTTTGCCAACCAGTCGTTCTTAGGCAAATACTTCAAAGAGCATGTGGGGATATCGCCATCTGAATATAGAAAAAACAAATCTTAATATAGGGATTTATGAATGTTCAAATAGAGGATTCGTGGAAAGAAAAACTTAATGGGGAGTTTGAAAAGCCATATTTTGCCGCACTTACAGATTTTGTAAAGGCAGAATACGCTGAGCACACATGTTATCCGCCAGGCAGACTTATATTCAATGCCTTCAACCTTTGTCCGTTCAACAATGTCAAGGTGGTGATAATAGGTCAGGATCCTTATCATGAACCAGGACAGGCTCATGGACTCAGTTTCTCAGTATGCGACGGTATTCAGTTTCCACCATCACTCATAAACATATTCAAAGAGATACAGGCCGACCTTGGAAAAGACATCCCTCTGTCGGGCAACCTTGAGCGATGGGCACGTCAGGGAGTGCTGCTACTCAACGCCACACTAACAGTAAGAGCACATCAGGCAGCAAGTCATCAGCGTAAGGGATGGGAGACTTTCACCGACGCAGCCATCAAAACATTGAGTGACAACAGAGACAATCTGGTGTTTATTCTCTGGGGCGGATATGCACGCAGCAAGGCCTCGCTGATTGACAGCAGCAAGCATCTGGTGCTGCAATCCGTACACCCGTCACCACTGTCTGCCAACCGCGGCGGATGGTTTGGCAACCACCATTTCTCACGTGCTAACGCATACCTTGAGGAACATGGACTGGCGGCTATTGAATGGTAATATATGGATGAGGGATGAGAGTCTGGGGATGAGAGTCTGGAGATGAGAGTCTGGAGATGAGAGCCTGGAGATGAGGGATTGCTTGTCAGGCATACGTCTATACTCCTACACTCCTAACTCCTACACTCCTAAAAAAGATAACAACCTCATAACCTCAAACCCCATAACCTCGAAACCTCATAACCTCAGAAATTAAATAAACAAAACATATGGAAAACAGAATGCTTCCTATAATAGAGATAGGCAATGTGCTGGTATCGATGGATGTGCTGACAGAGAAATTCTGTTGCGACCTCGACGCATGCAAAGGAGAGTGTTGCATAGAGGGTGATGCTGGCGCACCAGTGACAATAGACGAAGTGACCGGCATTGAAGACGCACTCGACACTGTATGGGGCAGTCTCTCTGCCGCAGCACAGAGTGTGATAGACAAGCAGGGTGTTGCCTATACAGATGAAGAAGGCGACCTTGTTACAAGTATTGTCAACGGTAAGGACTGCGTGTTTACATGCTACGACAAGGGCTGCTGCCTTTGTACACTTGAAAAAGCCTATCGCGCAGGACAGACTAAGTTCTGCAAACCAATAAGTTGTGCGCTCTACCCTATCCGCGTTAAGCAGTTAAGCAATGGCATGGCAGCATTAAACTACCATAGATGGGATGTGTGCAAAGAGGCTGTGAAGAAAGGCCGTGAACTGAATCTTCCTGTTTACAAATTTCTCAAAGAACCGCTAATACGCCGCTTTGGCGCTGAGTGGTACAGCGAACTGGAAGAGGCTGTTGCCGAACTGCAAAAGCAAGGTTATATATGACTGAACACTGGTGGCGTCAGCGGTTTCCTGACGGCACTATGGCGCAAAACAAAGAATATTATTTGCAGGGTATTGTGTATTGCTTAGGAGTTAAAGGGAGTCAAAAGCCATTACTTTGGCATACAAGCTTTCATCTCTCATCCCTCATCTATCATCCAAATTTAGAAGTCAAAGGAAGTTATCGTTCGCATTGCTCACTGAGGAGTTAAAGGACGTATGCTTTAATCCCCTCTCTATGGGAGAGGGGTTGGGGTGAGGCTCCTCAAAAACTCAAAAACTCAAAAACTCAAAAACTCAAAAACTCAAAAAAGCCCCCTCACTGGGGGCTTTTCCTATTCCTCAAAAACCTGCGTGCCTTTCACATTATCTATTCGTTTGCCTGATGGCATCACGACAGAAGTTTTAGCTCCGTCAGGCACAGTAACAGTGAGCGAGAAGCGACCACCACGGTTCATCCAGCTGACACTCACCTTTCCTGCATTACATTCCGTACTGCCCTTACACCATTCCAGTCCCTTAACAGGATGTGGCTCAATAAGCACATTACTGCCGTTGATATTTATGCCAAGCAAATCGGGAATAATAAGATTCTCTATATGTCCCTGCATGAAATGGTTGAGCGAAGAGCCCATCCTTGGGTTCCACTGCTCGCTGAGCGTGGTCATGCCCTGAGTGAGCTGATAACCATAACCAGGCACATCGTAGTGGTCGAGCATACGGTAGAGAATATCGCGCTTGCCGTTCTTTGCCAAGGCATTGAAGAGATAGCGGTTACCAATATCACCTGTGGTTAGTTTGAAACCATGCTTGCGTATGTTGTTCTCTATGTTCATCATCACAGCCTCCTCGTCGCCCTTTGGCACCAGTCCCATGCAGATGGCTATAGAGTTTGCCGCCTGACTGCCTGTGTCAAATGTTTTCTTCTGAGCATCATAGAAATTGGCAATGATGGCAGCGGCAATAGAATCCGCACGAGCAGAAAGGCGAGCCTTATCAGCAGAATTGCCAACTATATCGGCAGCCTCAGCCATCATGCGCGTCCATTTGTAATAGTGGGCTGTGCTCACCATCTTTACCGAAGTGTTGTGGGCAAAACCAGCTTTGCCCTCCCAGTAGTCATACCAGTCGCCAAGTCCTTGGTCAAGTATATAGCAGCTGTCCTGCGTTGCCAGATAGTCCACATAGCGCAACATATCACTATAATACTGGCGTATAAGTTTGTCGCTGTCATAATGCTGCTTATAAAGGAATGGCAAGGCGATGAAAGCACCACCCCACTCTGGCGACTCATTAAACGGTTTGCCCCAAGTCTCTCCAGGGAACACAGTATATTGCGGAGCTGTAGTTGGCACAGCGCCATTGTCGTGCTGTGCGTCGCGTATGTTGAGCATTGTCTGTTCAATCATTGTGCGTGCATCGTAGTTATATACCAGTGCCTCACCATTGAGCCAGTCTTGCTCGAGCCATCCCAGTTTCTCACGGTGCGGACAGTCGGTAAACACCGCCTGCCAGTTGCTGCGTATGGCACGGTCAATGAGCCAGTGGGTATCGTTAATCAACTCGTTGCTGCACTCAAATGTTGAAATCTTGCGCGCTGAGTTATATATAAAGCACGACTTGATGTCGTGAATAACTGGCAGTCCCTTTGGATTTGGTTCACCCTTCATCACTGCGCCTTCCACCTGTATATAGCGGAAACCGTAGTATGTAAATCTCGGATGCCATGTCTCCTTGCCCTTGCCCGAGAGGGTATACACATGATAATGCGGTCTGCCTGTCTGTGATTGGTCGCATAGTCCTGCCTTGTCAAGCTTTTCTGACATGGTGAGCTTCACCTGCTGACCAGACTTGCCCTTGACTGTTATCTCAGGGAAACCAGCAAGATTCTGTCCCATATCAAGGATTATCAGATGAGAGTTAAGGGATGAGGGCCGAGGGTTTGTTGCTATGTCAAGCAGTCTTTGCAAGTTTTTTGTCTGCACCTTCTGCTTACTCAGTTGTTCAAAAGGAACACTCATCAGCACCTCCTTGACCCCGAAATGCTCCATAATCTTTACCGGTTCGGCAATCTGCTTAGTGAGCTTTCCCTTCGGTGCCTGCTGCACAACAACAGGTTTCCAGTTGAAGGTGTTTATGCGTGCGTCATAGTCCTCACCGCCATAAATGCTGTTGAAGGTTACATTGCTCAGTGCCCACTGCCATGAGCCATCACTCACGATAGTCTCTTTCGTTCCATCGGCATACGAAATATTCATCTCAAAGATGAGCGTTGGCGGACCAAACGAAATCTTCATCTTGTGGTATCGCTTGCCATGCTCGTTGAAGAAGCCATTGCCCAGCAATACCTTTATCTCGTTGTCGCCATTGCGCAACATGTCTGTAACATCGTATGTGTTAAAGAACAGTGTCTTGTCATAATCGCTCCACAGCGGTGCCAACACAGCGTCGCCCACCTTACTGTCATTGAGCATAAGCTCATAGAAACCCAAACCACAGATATTCACTTCTGCCTTTGCTATCTTCCTGTCGGCATGGTAGTTGCGCTTTAGGAATATGCTCTTTGTGGCAAGCGTATCTACCGCCGCCCATGCTTCCTTCACTTTTTGCTCCTTTAGCACTCCGCCACTATAATGGCGCCCTTCGGGTATTGGGGTTTGCGACTTGCAAATGGCACCAATCCACTTGCTTTTTGTAAAGTCTTTCTGAGCCAACACTGACAATGACAATATAGACAATACTATTATTAAAATCTGCTTCATTTATATAACTATTTTTTGGAAAGTCTGCATTTTGTTATTAAGAATCATCTGGCTATTTGATATAAATCTTTTTGACACAACTGCCGTTCCTGCTTTTAATTTTTATCAGACAAAAACTATTCTGCAAGGCTTTTATGCTTTTGATTCTATTATGAATTTCATTATACGGACAATTGCAGGATGCAATATGCACTCCGTTTAAGTTCATTACAGATACCTCAACAGGTTCGTCCCAACTGGTAATATTTATACCAGTGGCATCTGTAATACGCAGAATACCTTGAGACTTAAGCAAACCTGAAGTGTCCCACGCCAATCCATCAGGTAATTCAGGCAATTCAAGTATCAAATCATCTGCCGCACTAATCTCCTTGCATTCCCATAATTGGAAACTATCGCCTAATTGCGCAGAATACCCTTTATTCAAACGAATACGAAGTGTTCCTTTGAGGGTTAATCTGCCAACTTCGCGAATCGCAGAAACACTATTATTGCCATTCAGTTGCCATTCAATAATTCCTCCCTGCTGCTGTTCTATATCAGATTTGATTCTCAAACTGTTAAGATAATTCATTCCAGGTCTTAGGATTCCTCCTGAAGCAATAATAACTTTTTTGTTCTCTATATATCCAGCACCAGTAAGTATGCCTTGATTATAGATGGTTAATGTCCCGCATCCCGTAGCACTGGTTTTCTTTGCTATATTGCTTACAACCAGACTGCCATTTTTAATGTCTGTGTTACCTTCAAATATATTTTCGCCACTAAGACGCAATGAATTGTTTCCAACCTTGGTCAGCGAGCCTGTGATTATCCCGCTGAAACTGTTCAGTTGTCCACTATCATTTCCAACTGTCCATCCATGCGAACCACCAAGTGTACCGCCACCTGTTACGGAACCGATTCTCATGTTGCTGTTCTTGTTATTGCGGACAGTACAACTTTCTTCTACCTGAAGTGTGGCAAGTGGAAGTCCATAGTTATTGTCGAATGTGAAATCACCATTAGCACTTTGTGAGCAACATATAGTGCCTCTAAATTCAGACCAATTACCCTGCAGATATGTACGAATAAAAGGTACATAGAGATTCAATGTACCACTGCCCGTTAGTTTTCCTGTATAGTTGCATCTGCTATCCAGACGCATAGTTGCCGTCTTGCCTTCTGGCACAACGATATTCCATGATGCCGTACTATATGAATTCTTATTGTCATGACATTGCAACGTACCACCGTTAAGTACAATTGTATCGCCTAATCTGCCATTTATATTATCGTTATATTCTTTTGCAATGTTCAGTGTTCCAGCATTGATAACAGTTTTCTTATATGTATTGTATGTATCATATATGTTCAGTGTGCCGTTGCCTGACTTTGTCAAAGTAGTTCCATGAACTGCACCTTTCAGATGTAATATTCCTGTAACGTTAAAGGTTGCTCCGCCATCACCTAAGGTCATCGGACTTTCTTGGAAAACTTCCCCGTTGATAATCAGTTGTACGCCATTTTTCATTACAAAGTTACTGGCATCAGAACTAAATGCGCCTAATGCTCCTGCACTTTGGGTTGTGGCAAGTCGCGAGGGTTGGACTTTTCCTCCTGAAAGCAGGGTCTTGCCTGTATAGTTGTTGATATTGTTAATAATCAAAGTGCCATTACCTGATTTTGCAAAGGTAGCACCACCGCTTATACCCCCATCGCCTATTATTGTGTAGTCGGCATCGCCTTTCACCATAACGGAATGTGGTTCTACATTTACAGAGATGTCAACAACATTGTTTTTAGCTGTTTCGTCAAATGTCACATTATCACCAGTGACAAAGGTTGCAGGTAATCCGCCAAGCATAAAATTTTCTGCATCCATCAGATTCCAGATACTACTATTGGCACCTGTCCACACTACATCTGCCGACGCACGCATATCATTAATAATAAGGTATATCTTATTATTGCTAAGTTTTAATTCGTAAGAGCAACCGTTTAGACCCTCTATTTTGACATCATTAAGATTGCCATTAATATTTGCCACTTCACCTATAAGATATGCACCAGCAAGTCTGCCACCGCTCTCATTATTGCTGTACTTAAAACGGAAGATCGCTCCCTCTGAAATGTTCAGAGTGTCCTTGACGATAAGCATGTCAGCGGTCTTATCGTTAGGAAACAAATCTATCTCCATAACCGCTCCATTCTTCAGATTGACAGTTGAGCTTGTTAATGAGTCTCTGCTGTTATTGCCTTCTATGCGCAGTGTTGCCCCATACTCTACCGTAATACCGTCATGGTATATTCCATCAGTGTTCAGTTGTACAAAACGGTTTAGCCAAACATGACTTTCTAATGAACCATAAACATAGGATATTCCTTCCCAAAGTTCTGTGATTCCAGTATATGAATGGTTGCCATAGAGCGTCATTGCGCCTTGACCTTGTTTTATAAGACGCATGTCTCCTTTTAAAGCACTTCCGTGAAGAACCCAATCTTTTTCGAGACTGTTGACAGTCAGAATATGCGGTGAAGTTTCTTCGCTAATCCTTACCGTTCCTCCTTCAGCATCTGTAAGCAAAAGGTGCTTACCGTTGTGTTCTTTATTAATTTCTTTTGTTATAATAACCCTGCCATTAGACATTACTGGAGGTGGTGGTATCGTTATTCCTTCTGCATTTCCCAAGAAATAACTTACATGTGGCGGTTGGTTATAGGCTGTCATCTGCCAATAGATGGCTTGTCGATATTGTTTGTCATGCATCAGTGTGTAGATGCGATGTTCGGTAGGAATATTCGTTGTGTATATTCGCAGTTTTTTATTGTCACTTGTGCGCAATACTATTTCTTCACGCCAGTCACCAAAAAGGTCTGCCTGTAAGCACGGATTGCCTTTAGTGTTGTTATTGGTCATGCAACCATTGCTTACGAATATCGGTTTTGAGTTCCCATATTTAAATACAGCACCTTCTATACCGTCTCCATTAGTATTGCGACTGGCATAATCAAAACTTTCGTCAAGAATATCACCATCCCAATAAATACGGAAATTCATAGTTACACCAGGCGCCTTATTATCAATAGTCTCATCTGCCCCACGGCTTAAAGTGGCACTCCATAGGTTATTATCTAGTGTCCATAGTTCCGCGCCCGGCCATTTGTCGGTAAAATTGCCTGCAAGACAGCGGCCGTTGTCAGTGCTACGAAACCATTGGAACAGGATTTCGTTTGTTGTTGCATCTACGAAAACAGCCCCTGGATTATCTTCAAGGCAGCGGAATCCCTCCAATCCTTTCCTGTAGGGGTCAAAATCGCCATAATGTTGAGCATCACCATGCCCTAATCCGGTGGAACTTAACTCTTTGCCATATTCGTCTATCACCATATTGCCATGACATATTTCGTCGCGACCGTCTTCATCTACGTCTACGATAGAAAAGTTATGAAACCCCTGACCATAGAATTTGCTGTTAGGGTTATCGTTGGAATATGTCCAACGCAACACCAACTTGTTGTCAACAAGGTCGTAAGTAGCCATGTGTATATTGGTATAACAACCACGCCCGATATATATGCTTGGTTTGCGACCATCCAAATAAGGTGCTCCAAAATGGAATTTGTTTGCCCTGTGGCCGTATGCTTTCTTGTTGCCGTTCCACCAGAAGGAGACATCACGGCGAGCGAGGTTATTACCATTGATCTCGTCTGCATCAAAGATAACACTATCTATTACCTTTCCGCTATTACCCTCAAGAACATATAGCCACTCATCTCCTTTAGTTTGGTAGCATGTAAGGTCGTCAAACTCGGGTGTACGGTAGTTGATAGATGAATCGCCCACTACAGAACCGTCAGGCAGTATGCTTCCGTCAGACAATCTGATGACAACTTCCGCACAACCGTCTTGGTTGAAGTCAAAAGCCATGCAATTAGTTTCTACATGACGTGAATTCATTAAGTTCGGTCCTACATCAATTGTCCACAATAGGGTCCCATCCATTTTATATGCTTGAAAAAGGGTATATGCCTTGTTTGCAAGAGAAAAATCAAAGTTCATCCTCTTCACTATAAGTTCATATTCGCCATCTCCATCTAAATCAGCAGCACTCGCATCGTTGAGTGAATACAAGTGACTGATATCATTTCCTGCATTATCAATAATAGGTTGAACTGGAATGTCAATATATTGGTCGGCCCATGGTTTTACAGCATCGCTCTGACTCTGCTCAATGCCTTTAATGACGGCACTTACACGATATTCTGAAGACAATGTTCCATTTAAATCATAGTAGTTTGAAGTGGTTAATGGCAGAGTATTTATCTTCTTACCATCACGGTAAACATTATAACATACATCATACCATTCTTGTCCTGGCAATCTCCAACTAAGGTAAATACCAGAACCACTTTGCATTGCAACAAGTCCACGCCCTAAGTTTTCCATCAAGCGCTGGGCATTGGCAGAAAATACTGCCAATAGTAATGCTGCAATAGATATTATGGTTTGTCTCATTTGGACTATTTTTTATGAATATAATAATCAGGAGTATGCTTTATTTTTAGGAGTTAAAGGAAGTTATCGCCGCCACTATAATGGCGCCCTTCGGGTATTGGGGTTTGCGACTTGCAAATGGCACCAATCCACTTGCTGCCTGCAAATTCGTTTTGCGCTGCAACTGTCATTGACAGCATTGAAAAGAATAAAAATAATATCTTCTTCATATTATATATAAGACGATAAAAAGCACTTTTTGTAATCATTATCAGAGACATACTGAGCAGGATATTCATCCGAAAATGCAATATTAATGAAAAATATTAGGACACACAATATTAATGGCAGATATTTGCAGAATAACTTATAAAAATATAAAAGACATAAGATTTATTTGCCTATAATTTGTTATACCCAAAACTACGAAAATTTTTGACAAAAGCATTTCAAAAAACCCCAATTAACTGTCTCAAAACTCGAGAATTCTGAACGAAAAAATATTTTGCCCGAAAAAACGCCAAAAATCGTGTGCAACCCTAAGGCCTTGAACCTCAAAACTTTATAACCAAAAATCCAAAAGTGTGCAATAATTTTGCACTTTTAATTTTCCAAAACCTATCGTTTTACTCACCAAAACCATAGGTTTTGCTTTCCAAGATGATAGGTTTTGCAACGCAAAACCATAGAAAACGGAGCTCAAAACCTATGTTTTTGAAAAATAAAGTCGTGTTTTTTGCTTCTCAAGACCATTTTTCTTGCTTTCAACCCCCATTTTTTTCTCTAGAATGAAAAAAGAAGAGGTTATAAGATAACTAAAAAGCCTTCTCGCAAACCAATTTTCCGAGTGTCTCTCTTGAACCAACAAGTTTGCCGTCTACATATACACGCAGACCCTTGCCTACATGATAACGGCCGCCGTCTTTATCCCACACGATGCTGATGTTGTGGCCGTGGTAGAGCACATTGTCGAGACAGAAATAATCCCACTTGCCCTCTGGCAGCAACGGATTAACCTCGATAGTATTGTCTGGACGAGGACGAAGACCACAGATGCCTGTGATAATCATGTCGCAGAAGGTAGAGTGGTTGTAGTAGCGGCTGCGCTCCTGGTCGCCCTTGAGCCAATAGCCTGTTACCTCATCGAGGTATTCGCCAATATATGGACGACCGCGATGACTCTGACTCTCTACATACTTCTGCATCTCAGCAAAGTAAAGACTGTCGCCAACAATCGGATTGTCGTTTCTGTTGATATAGTTGGCCATGGCGGTAAGAGTCTGACTTGTGGCAAATGGCCATACAGCACCATCCCACTCGCACTTGCCCACACCACGAGTACGGAACTCTGGATGGCGGCGCTCAGCTGTGGTCTGTCCGTAAGGAGCAGAGAATCCCTTCTTGTCGGCTGCCTGCAACCATGCCACGCCATACTTGCTGTCGTCCATAGGCATGTTTACATACCATGGCATGAAACCGATAGCCTCGCGCACATTGGCAGACGAGTCGCCACGGTGGGTCTCGAAGAACTGATGCTTCTCGTTCCACAGTGTAGAGAGGATGAGGTTCTTAATGGTATCGGCACGCTGAGTATATAGTTTTGCCATATCGTCCTTGCCAGCAAGGGCAGAGATATTGGCAAGAGCCATGGCGTTGCCATACATATAACTGTTGATTGATGGGCGCATGTACTTCTTGCGGCGTCCGCCACTGATGGTTTCTTCCATAGCATCCTGCACGTCGGCCTGCCAGAAGAGGCGGTTAGGCAAGCGATGGGTGCTGTCCCACTGATTAAACTCCCAGTCGAGGTCGCTAAGCATACCCACAATCCAGTCCTTTCTGCCATCAGCGAGATAGCGCTGCCAGAGTGAGTGAGCAATCCAAGAGCTGTAGTTGCCAATCTTCTTCATTGGTTTGCCATCGTTGCCATGGAACCAAGTGTTCATGGCCTGGTCGAGATAGATAGGATTACGCATCCAACGGCTCTCATGAATGTGATGGCCCACACCAGATGCGATGAGGTTATACTTATCTGAATATGAACGGCGCACGAGGAACTCGGTCATGGCATAGCCCACGCTGGTCTTCTCGATATGCTTGCGGATAGTCCACCAGCGGTAGTAGTACATCTGCTCAAACTGAGTCTGCGGACAGTCGAAGAGCGGTATGTTCTCCTGCATCCACTCCCATGCCTTGGCATTAGGTATTGCCTGAACGATGTTCTCATCCTCCATGGTGTTGAAATAGTCAACATGGTGCTTATAGTCAGCCGCATTAAGGAATGCCGCTGTGCCAGTTACGTCTTGTGATGATGTCTTGAAGTTGGCAATAGAATATGTTGCCTCCTTGTCGCTGCGACCAGCATCCTCAAGTGTGCCATACCAGTCGGCCTCGGTGTCGATAGTTGGGAATGTGCGCTCGCCACCTGTGCGGAACATCACACGCTCGATGGCTGCCACAGGAGCGAAGAAAATGCGCTGACCAGCCTTCTTGCCATTTACAAACACCTGTATCAGTCGGTTCTTTACAGAGAGTACTGCCTTTACATGATACTCCTTGCCTGGCTCATAGTTGCCCAAACCGCCATAGCGAGCACCGCCCTTGCAGCGCATCTGTCCCTGGTCGGTCATCTCAATGCGTGAGCAAGCTGTTCCATTCTCATCGAGGAACTCTATCTGGAGCAGTCCGTGGTTGTTCTGTCCTGCCTTGAGGTCGAACTCCACAGTCAGTTCCTTGCTTGCAGGTATCTTGCGCTCAATGCGGGCCAGGTCGAATGGGTCGCTGTCTTTCATTGTAAGCCACTTGCCATCAAGACCAACGCGCGCCATAACAGGACTATAGATGTTCCAGTCGGTAAGCTCAGCAATAGTCTTGTGCTTGCTGAAGTCGTTATTGGCATGGTCGTGTGCCACAGTCTGTACTGGCACTGGCACGCGTGACACCCACATATCCTCTTTGTTCATAGAGTATGTGAGCCACATGTCACCATCCTCTGGAGTGCCGTTGCCCTCCTGAATGCCACGAATATACTGCGGACCGTTGCTCTTATAGTTGCCGCCATAGCGCATGCGTGTAATCTCGCCACACACAAGGTTGAGAGTAGTGTATTCCAAACCGTCTTTTGACAATGAGATGGCCATTGGCCAACGGAACTCTGACGGATTATATACCGTAGCGTAAGTGCCGTCGCTGAGGCGCTGTCCCCATATCTTGGCATTGCTGTTGACAAATCCCTTAGCTCTTTCCACTGGCTGCTCCCATGTCAGTCCGCCGTCGCTGCTGATAGATGTCAGCGCATGCTTCCAGAGACTTGCAATTCTGCCGTCAGGCAATGTGTAGTCGCAATATGCCTTATATGCCTTGTTCAATGGAATAAGCGGGTCGTTACGGTCGGCCTCCTCTACCCACTGCATACGGTAGCGTGGGTTGGCAAGTATCTCCTCGCATGCCTTGCGCACGTTTTTCGGTGCCTTGGTATACATGCGGAATGGTATCTTATAGTCTTCATTGCATGTTCCCTCACCTCTAACGATATTGTGGTCGAGGCGTGCTGTTGCCTTCACCGCCTTTGTCTTGAGATATGGTTTGTAAGAGCTGTTAACATAGATGAAGAAC
Source organism: Prevotella sp. (assembly GCA_045614255.1). Taxonomy (GTDB): domain Bacteria; phylum Bacteroidota; class Bacteroidia; order Bacteroidales; family Bacteroidaceae; genus Prevotella. Next base: position 47,073 of record JAZLCN010000048.1, on the reverse strand, counting down.
ACCTCGCCCATGCTGCCGTCGGCCTTTATCTCGCGCACCACACGACCGATGCCGTTGCCATCGTTAGGGTCGTCCTTGCGGTCGAGAGCCACACCGTAGTTGCCCATGGCAAGCAGTGTTCCATCCTTCGCCACATACCAACCCACGCGCTGATGAGCAATGGCAACGAGTCCTTGTGCCTTATCCTCACGGCCTGGCTTTGTGTAACCATCTGGCACAGGATATTCAGGAAAGAGGATTACTGGGTCTGTCCACTGATAACCATCGGCAGATGTTTGCAACATAGTGCGTGATGGCGGCACATGCTCATCTACTGGGTCGCAGAGATAGTGCATATAGAAACTGCCATGCCAGTATGCCAGCATCGACTGGTGGTTGTATGTCCACCCGTCGCCATTTGCCTGTGATGGTTTCTCACGGTTGGCTCGCATCGTCTGGATGTTATGTACTCCCACCACCGGACTCAGTCCTCCGTCATGTCGCTGCGGAATGCTGAGTTCTGTACCTGTGTAGTGGATTCTGTCTTGCGCCTGTGCTCCCGCTGCGAGCATCAAGGCTGCCATTATAATAAATCGTCTCATATATCTTTGGTAAAAAGTTAATAGTTAGTTATTCTCCTAAAAGTCCCTCCACAACTGAGGCTGGAGCCTTGAACACCGTGCCATGCTTATGGTGGGCTGGCACGCTGATGACACCAGAATAATCCTGGAAGTCTATAAAGTCTTTTGTATATGCGGCTCCATAGCGCTTATTGTTATAGTCATCGTAATATACCACATAACCACTGTCTGCCTCGACAACGGTTGGTCCTTCGGTCTTGAAAACTGTAAACGAAGGCGATGGCGCCGACCAAGGACCTTCTGGATTTTTGGCAAATGACACTTTGAGGTTGCGCTCTGGACGGGTATTGTCTTTTAGCACCATCACATATTCGCCTTGATTGCGCTTAAAGATTGTGGCATCGATACAACTGAAACCTGGGTCAAGAAGGAGTCTGGTTTCAGAGAAACGCTCAAAGTCGCGTGTGGTAACATAATACAGGCGGTGATTGTTATGAACCTCCTCTTCGCCAACATCAAAACCTGCGTCGGGCACACACGATGCCCACACCACCATGGCCTGACGTGTCTCTGGGTCGTAGAACAACTCTGGCGCCCACACATTAACCGTTGAGGTATCTGCCATAACGCCAACAAAGCGCGGTTCGCTCCATGTCTTCAGGTCGCGGCTCTCAGCATAGCCAAAGCCACGGTCGCCTTTCCAGCTTGTGGTCCAAACCAAACGGAACATTCCATCGGGGGTTCGCACTATTGAAGGGTCGCGCAAAACCTTCTGCTTGCCTATGGTTGGCTTAAGCCATGTGCCAGGAATGGAGTCCCAATGGATGCCATCCTCGCTATAGAGAAAACGAAGTCCATCGGTGGCTGGCTCATGAAAAGAGGTGAACACATAATATTCCTTCTGCTGAAAACAGGAGACCATAAGCAAACTAAGCATCAAGCCGAAGAATGTCTTTAGAAGTTTTTTCATATAATTATGATATCGGATATTTATAATCAATTAGTTACCAGAGGTAAGGTATAGCCGCATGCTCTTTTAGAATTCAGACTGGCCTAATATTCTCATATCTCTATATTTTTATGCACACAATTTATTTATAATAATAGATGTTCGTGCAAAGATAGAAAAAATATCTGATATTATTGCACATTCTGTATCCTTAATCGGAATTTTTAGACTATCTTTGCATAGGATAATGCAAACAAGACATAATTAAATAAAATAATACACAATGAAAAAGAAGATTTATCAACTATTTTGCTTAATGGCTATTGCCATGCTGACAATGCTTCCTATGGATGCACAGGCTGCTGCGAAAGGCGGCGACTTTACTGTTGGCAACAAGACATTCCTCTTGAATGGCGAGCCATTTGTTGTTAAAGCGGCCGAATTGCACTATCCGCGTATTCCTCGCGAATACTGGGAGCACCGCATCAAGATGTGCAAGTCGCTTGGCATGAATACCATCTGCCTCTACATCTTCTGGAACATACATGAGCAGAAAGAGGGACAGTTTGACTTTACCGGCAACAACGACGTGGCTGCTTTCTGCCGTCTGGCCCAGAAGAACGGCATGTACGTCATCGTGCGCCCCGGTCCATACGTTTGCGCTGAGTGGGAGATGGGCGGTCTGCCCTGGTGGCTGCTGAAGAAGAAGGACATCCGCCTGCGCGAGAGCGACCCTTACTTTATTGAGCGTGTGGCTATCTTCGAGAAGGAGGTGGGCAAGCAGCTGGCAGGTCTGACCATTCAGAACGGCGGTCCTATCATCATGGTTCAGGTAGAGAATGAGTATGGCTCTTATGGTGAGGACAAGGTATATGTGGGCAAGATTAGAGACATCGTTAAGGAATCGGGCTTCGACAAGGTGGCTCTGTTCCAGTGTGACTGGTCGTCTAACTTCACTAAAAACGGTCTTGAGGACCTTGTGTGGACAATGAACTTCGGTACTGGCGCCAATATCGACCAGCAGTTCCGCCGCTTGGGCGAGCTGCGTCCCGAGTCTCCACAGATGTGTTCTGAGTTCTGGAGCGGTTGGTTCGACAAATGGGGAGCCCGCCACGAGACCCGTCCAGCCAAGGCAATGGTTGAGGGTATCGACGAAATGCTCAGCAAGGGCATCTCATTCTCACTCTATATGACCCACGGTGGCACATCGTTCGGTCACTGGGCTGGCGCCAACAGTCCTGGCTTTGCTCCTGACGTAACATCATACGACTATGATGCGCCTATCAACGAGTACGGCAAGGCTACAGAGAAGTATTATCTGCTGCGCGAGACATTGCAGAAGTACAGCAAGAAGAAGTTACCTTCTGTTCCCAAGGCTCCGATGCCTATCATCACCGTGCCTAAGTTTGAGCTGAAGGAGTTCTCTTCTATATTCAATGGCACAGATTCAAAATTCAAATTGCCCATTCGAAAAGAGGGGGGCTTGATGACCTTTGAAGAGATGGACATGGGTTGGGGTTCGATGCTCTACACAACCACCATGCCAGAGATTCCTGCACAAAGCGTTATTACGGCTGATTTCCACGACTTTGCGCAAGTGTTTATCAATGGCAAATACATCGGAAAGATTGACCGTGTGAAGAATGAGAAGAGCCTCACTTTGCCCCCTGTAAAGAAAGGCGATGAATTGGAAATCTTTGTTGAAGCGATGGGACGCATCAATTTTGGTCGCGCCATCAAAGACTTCAAAGGCATTGTGGGCGAAGTAGCCATCACAGCAGAAGTGGAAGGCATCGAAACCACATGGAAACCGCAATCTTGGGTTAAATTCGGATTGCCGGACTCTTATGAGAAAGCCGCTGACGCTTTTGTCCACAACAATGATTACACAAAAGCTGAAAATGAAGGTCAGCGATTGGGCAAGAAGCCACAATGGAACGTTGATGGACTTGATTTAGTGAGCAAGCGTGGCTACTACCGTGGCTACTTCAACCTGAAGAAGGTGGGTGACACCTTCCTGAACTTCGAGACATGGGGCAAGGGTCAGGTTTGGGTGAATGGACATGCTATGGGCCGCATCTGGAGCATTGGTCCGCAGCAGACGCTCTATGTGCCTGGTTGCTGGTTGAAGAAGGGCAAGAACGAGATTATCGTGCTCGACGTTGTTGGTCCACGAGAGACTGCTGTTTGGGGACAGACAGAACCTGAGCTGAATAAGTTGCAGCTGGAGAAGAGCAACAAGCACAATAACATTGGCGACAAGCTAGACCTCAACTCAGCAACACCAGTGGCCAAGGGTGCTTTCAAGAGTGGCAACGGCTGGCAGACAGTGAAGTTTGGCGCTCAGCAGAAGGGTCGCTATGTGGCTATCGAGTGTTTGTCAACACAGAGTGGAAAGAATCAGGTGGCTATCGCTGAGATTTACATGCAGGGAGCTGACGGCAAGCGTCTGAGCCGTGAGCCTTGGACAACAAAATATGCTAATTCTGAGCAGGACAACGGCAACCACTATGGCGACAAGGTGTTTGACTTGCAGGAATCTACATACTGGATGACAGAGAGAAACGCAAGTGCGCCACATCTGCTTGTAATTGACCTTGGCAGCATACAGACTGTAAGCGCCCTCGAGTATCTGCCACGCGCAGAGCAGGGAGCACCTGGAGCAGTGAAGGACTATAAGATTTATGTTTATTAAGAGATTATAGGAAGCCCTAGGAAACCCTAGGATGTCCTAGGATTTCCTAGGGTTTCCTAGATACAATAAAAAAAACAATCAAAAACAAAAAAATAAAGAAATGGCAAAGAAAGCATTATTAATGATTCTCGATGGATGGGGAATCGGAAAGAATGGTAATGGTGATGTTATCTACAACACACCAACACCATACATGGATTATCTTACAGCAGTAAGCTCACACTCACAGCTCAACGCATCGGGCGAGGACGTTGGTCTGCCTGATGGACAGATGGGTAACTCAGAGGTTGGTCACCTGAATATCGGTGCTGGACGCATCGTTTATCAGGACCTCGTAAAGATTAACATCGCATGCCGTGACAATACAATACTTGACAACCCTGAGATAAAGGCAGCATACGGATATGCTAAGGAGACAGGCAAGAAGGTTCACCTGATGGGTCTTACCAGCAACGGTGGTGTACACTCATCTCTCGACCATCTCTACAAGCTTGTTGAGATTGGCAAGGAGTATGGTTTGACAGGCAAGACTTTCGTTCACTGCTTCATGGACGGTCGTGACACCGACCCAAAGAGCGGTATCGGTTTTATCAAGGAGCTGAGCGAGGTATGCGCAAAGAACGATGCTAACATTGCAAGCATCATCGGCCGCTTCTACGCTATGGACCGCGACAAGCGCTGGGACCGCGTAAAGGAGGCTTACGACCTGCTCGTTGAGGGTAAGGGCAAGAAGGCTACTTGCATGGTACAGGCAATGGAAGAGAGCTATGCTGAGGGCGTAACTGACGAGTTCGTTAAGGCTATCTCTAATGCTAATGTTGACGGAACAATCGGTGAGGGCGATGTAGTTATCTTCTTCAACTTCCGCAACGACCGCGCTAAGGAGCTGACACAGGTACTCACACAGGAAGACCTTACAGCAGAGGGCATGCACACAATCAAGGATCTGCAGTTCTATTGCATGACTCCATACGACGCATCATTCAAGGGTGTTCACATCCTCTTCCCAAAAGAGAACGTTACAAACACATTGGGCGAATACCTGAGCGCACAGGGCAAAAAGCAGTTGCACACAGCAGAGACTGAGAAGTATGCTCACGTTACATTCTTCTTCAACGGCGGACGCGAGGCTCCATACGAGAACGAAGACCGCATATTGGTGCCTTCACCAAAGGTTGCAACCTACGACCTCAAGCCAGAGATGTCGGCATACGAGGTGAAGGACAAGTTGGTAGAGGCAATAAACACTCAGCAGTACGATTTCATCGTGGTTAACTTCGCCAACGGCGACATGGTGGGTCACACTGGCATCTACAATGCCATTGCAAAGGCTGTGGTGGCTGTTGACAACTGCGTAAAGGATGTTATCGAGGCTGCAAAGGCCAACGACTATGAGGCTATCATCATTGCTGACCATGGCAATGCTGACAATGCTGTGAACGAGGACGGTTCGCCAAACACTGCTCACTCACTGAACCCAGTGCCATTCATCTATGTTACCAACAACAACTCGGCAACAGTAAAGAATGGCCGTCTGGCAGACGTTGCTCCTTCTATCCTCCACATCATGGGACTGGAGAAGCCTGCTGACATGACTGGCGAGAACTTGATTTGTGATTAAGTGACTCTTACCCACCCTCTCGGAAAGAGAGCGGTGCTAAATAAGATAAGAGAGATTGCATTGTGATTTGCAGTCTCTCTTTTTTATATTCATTAAAAGCAGATTGGTGGATAGATTTGGATGAAAAAAACTTCAAAAGTTTGCTAGTAATCCACTTAATGAGTATATTTGCAAACGAAGCATTAATATATATATGTTATATGGCTATACAACTAAATACAAAACCATCTGACAAGGACCTGCGGGGAAAGAGCCACTGGTGGGGAGCACCTGACCTCCCAGAGGACATGGCATATCCATACGTATTAATAAACGAAGGCACTGACGATGAGTATGCAGAGCCTCTGACGTTTGTCTGCCAGATAAGGTGTGACGAGATAGCAGAATACGACAAGGAGGGTCTTCTGCCGCATGAGGGCATGCTTTATTTCTTTGCACCACTCGACTATTTCCTTGGCGAGGATGACTCACCGCTCGACCAATTCACAAAACCAGTTGTAATATATAACAACAGCACAGTGGGATTAGTTCCATACGAGATAAACTGGGAAGATACAGGAGAAAGCATTTTCCGCGCAGCAGAGGAGATAATATTCTCTGAGCAGCAGGAAAAGAGCGATGGTATTTTAATGCTTGGCAAACCTTATCAGGATGAGGTGGATATGCAACATAAGGATGATATTTGCCTAATGCAGATTGATGAAGATGACCGATGGGGACTGCGTTTCTACGACTGTGGCATGTACTTCTTTTTCATCCCAAGAAAAAGTCTGAAGAAAGGAACTTGGGATGATGTAGAGGGGGAGTTGTTTTTCTATTAGTTTGAGGTTAGGAGGTTATGAGGTTGTAAGGTTTTGAGGTTATGAGGTTGTGAGGAATAACAACAAGTGACATTACAATGCCGCTAAAAATTAGATACGGGATGAAGAATAAGGAATTTTACGATAAACTGTATGATGTCTTTGAGAATGTAATTAAAAGGCATGAGCAGGGAGAGATGCGCCTCACAACTAACGAGGAGCAGACTGTAATGGATATGATTAACGAGGCTATCAAAGACGGTGACATCGAGATGTATCCCATGAAAGCCTTGCTGACGGCTTGCAACGACTGGAGCACCATGAATATAGTGCGCATTAGTTTCTATAGGGAAATACTGCTTGAAGGCGTAGAAGCGGGCGCATTAGCCCCAGAGAACGAGTTCTCATGGCACTGGGTGCGCTTAGCCACAATAAGCAACGATGCTGAGGAACTGTTTCAAGACGACATAGAACGATACTACAACCTCATGATGGATGCAGCAGAAAACGGCAACGAGGATGCTCTGTACGTATCAGAACTAATATGGGAACCAGAGGATATTATTGAGGAGGATTAGTTTTATTACTCAAGAAGTTACAGTAGCTCAAGATAGTATAGAAGCTCAAGGATTATTTATTAAACACCAATATAAAAGAAATAAATGAGGATAATACAAATGGGCTCGGTATTTGTACCGAGCCCATTTGTATAGAGTGTATTAATAAATCAAAGTTGTAATCTGCATTGCAAGATTGTTGTTAGGATCGACAACCATCAAGTCACCAGACAACTTCTCAAGACTTGCATGATATTTCTTATTACGCTTTTTCTTTACAGTGTTACTATTACGCCACAAATCGTAGTAATAGTATATAAGATACTCATGCGCTGTTATGACATTGTTTCTAGTCATTGTTACCATTGGAGTATAAATATCATTGGCGGCAATGATTCCCTCACAGAACTCAACACCAGTCTTTTCTTTTGTAAGTTCGTCTATCTTCTGCATACACAGCAAACGATAATAGAGAGCCAAAGGAGCATCGTTTGGAGAAACCTGAGCCATTTCTTCATAAACAGCATCAACCTGCTTCCACAAAGAAACCATCTTGGTTGTATCAACAGCTTCAGCCTTTACAGCAAGAGCAGCACCCAACTGGTTCAACTCCTCTACATAGTCATTACGTCCGAAACTCTTCTTCTTGTCGATATAGAAATTGGCAATGCTTATCTTACGGTCGTAATTGTCAACATAAAGGCGTGTATGCTCCTTAACGATGATGTCCTCATTTGCCTTAAGATTTTCCAACTGACGGGTAAGACGTTTTACTTTTATAGCAGACTCAGTAACATCAGCCTCTTTACGGGTTTCATCCATCTGGTTAAGACACATGTCAAAAGCCTGATTATACTTCTCATCAGCAGAAGGTAAATCGCCCAATGCAGCATAGAGTTTTGCATAGGTCAGATAGTCGTCTGTAATCAACTTAACATCTGGCATAGCAAAAAGTTTCTTAGCAAAATACATTGCTGTATCATTAACTTCCAAACGCTGTGACAGGTAGAAAGCCTGACGTATCAATCCTTCGCTATCTGGATATCTTTCAAGACCATAGAGAGAGACTGTGAGATACTCGTTTGACAATTTATTAGCGTTTTCCAAGATGGCCAGCTGCAGAGAATCTCTCTGGGCGCCAACTTTCCAACTTGATATTATTTTACCATAGGTCAAGTTATAAGTCATCTGACCAGATGCTAAGTATGTCAACAGGTCGTTCTCTGTGAACTTTTCTCTCTTTAAAGAATCACTCCAGAAAGCACTTCTGAAATAGTCATGAGCACGGCCCAACTCATCGAGATCATAGTACATACGACCAAGAAGCAGGTTTACAGGTGATATAGTATCCTTCTGGGCCAGTGCACGCATGGTGTTCAAAGCTGTAGTTGTGTCATTTCCAATGACGAGCTTTGCCAAGGCCTGATAGCAATTTGCTGACTGAGGAGCGTTCTTAATACCTCTTCTATACCACTTCATAGCCTCCAGGTAGCGACCCTCATCACGGTGGATGTTACCAGCCAGCTCATAGGCAGGGCCATAAGTAGAATCTGCCTTTATAGCATAGTCAATATATCTATAAGAATAAAGACTGTCGGCACAGAAACGGTTGGTAATCCAGAATGTATCAGGATAGGTTACACCATTGAACACCCAGTTTTTCTTTTCACCAACGTAGGTATAATAAGCATTGGCAACACCTGTCATCACCTCTGGGTTCTTGTTGAATTTGTCGTAAACCTCTCTCTTGATATAAGCATGAACAACCGCTGTGTCATAGGCACCAGCTGCAGGAGATGTAGGCATGCGTTTGAGCAATGTGTCTACAGCAACAACAATAGCCTTGGGGTCAATCATCTTAACCTTACCTATATCTTGCTTCTTCTTTTTAGAAACAGCAACAACTTCCTTTACATTGGTTTGCAAAACCTTAAGACGAAGAGCGCCGCCCTTTGTTACAGCAGTTTTATAACCCACACAAGACACAATTATTTCTGCATCTTTGGGTACTATGATAGAATAATTACCATTCTTGTCGGTTATCACTGCCTTATCTATACCTCCAGCTCTAACAGTGGCACCAGCTATTGGCTTGTCAAACTCGTCCATGACTGTACCACGGATAACAAAGTCGTCTTGAGCCATTGCCGGGAGGGCGATGAAAAGACTTACGAAGAGAACTAAATATACAAATATCCTTTTCATTTCTTCAACAGATTTGCGATTTTTTCGACATTAAAATTATATTGCATACCCACATTGAGTGTTTCGAAATATTTCACATAAAGGAAATTTCTACGAGATACATTCATATCACCAATCCAATAGAGGGTTGGAGAGAAGAAGACACTCATGTTGTCGTTGAGGTTATACTTCAACTTAAGACCACCATTAAGACCTATCTTTGTCTGTGACTTGCCAAAATCTTTAGAGTAGCGAGCTTCATAACCTTGCTCCACTCTTTCATCACCATCGAGTTCTTGAGTAGCGCCCTTATACATTGCTATGGTAGGACCTACGAATGCTTCAAGTTCAATGTTACGCATAATGTCATAGCCTGCAAATGCGTTGGTGAGGTTGATGTTGTAATCGAATGAGACAAGATTGAAATTATATCGGTTGTTGAACAATCCCTTTCTTGAACCTTCGTATTTCAACTTGCCTGCATCATTTTTGCTATAAAGACTATATGAGCCCATTGATGAATTAGCCATAGATACTCTTTCGTAAGCTAAACGCACACCTGAAACTGCATTAAACTGATACTGCGCAAAGAGCTGAAGGTTGTAATTCCATCCATGTCCGCCCTTGTAAGAACTTGTGGTCTGCGTAAAGTTAGTACCTAAAGAACCACCGACTGATATAGGAAGGTCTATATAAACAGCCTTAGGTTCCCATGTGCGGAACTTCTTGGCCACTGTTGATACACGGAGTCCAACATTGATGGTACCTTCGTGACCTGCTATATGCTCATCCATTACAGCACCTCTGTAATGCAACTTATACTCGTATCTGATAAGACGTGGCTCAACAAAAGCCTGAAGACCATCGGTAAGCTTCATCCATGCGTTGATACCTGCAGTATAAGTCTGACTCTCGCAACTGAGACGCTTTACACCCTGATACTTGTAACGGTGTATCCATCCCATTTCACCACCAAGAAGGATGTGACCACCAAACTTGCTATCCCAACTGAAGTCTTTCTTGAATCCAAAAGGATTGAACATTGCCTCCAAACGGAAACCTGCGTATGTCTGACGCTGTTTCTCCTTATATTCAGGTGTATAGTAAGGTGTTTCCTTGGCAGGGGTCTTTATTGTCTTCCATGTGCTCTCACGAGAAACAGTAGAGAGACGCAAACCAATAACTGGTGATAACCATTTACCTGCAGAAATGGTAACCTCAGAACCTAAAGTCTTGAGATACTGGAAATTTCTTGAATTCAGAACAGAAAAACCATTGGTAAACTCAAAGAACCAAGGTTTTGACCATGAGCGCAAAGTGGTTTTCTTTGACAACTTGTCCATATTCCTGCTTGCAAGATATACGCTATCACCTGGTGCGAGGAACAAAGGATCTGTTTCAGCACGGTTTTCTATCAATGACATTCTGCTTTCTTTAGACAGATTGTTGTTGAGATAATAAACGTAACCTATTGAGAATCCGTAGAACAAATCAAAGTCACGCCAGTTCTGACTACGCTTTGAAGAGTTGGCACTAAGGTCATAAAGGTCTGTACCCAAACCAGCATAAGGTTCGAATGTCACAGCGCCATAGGGACCTGTGTAGAACTTAAGCTGCACACCTGCATGACCTTCATAACACATAGTATTACCTTGCATACGACCAAGGTGTGAATACTGTGTTCCTATACCTATCACGGACGAAATACTCATCATACGGGTTGGGTTATATCCGCTGATATATGACGACCAGTCGAAGATATGATCTAACTTAATTCCTGCTTTGAGGAAGCGCACATCGGTCTTCTTCTGATATGCCCAACCACCAATCAATGTTCCTCGAAGGGTATGATACTTGTTGAACTGCTTTCCTATAGAACCATGAAGTACTGTCATAGTACCGAACTCATAGTTCTCATCTGGAGCATCTATACGCTGGAAACCAGCGCCTACCTCTAGAAACAGATGGTCACTCCATTTCTTTGAAAAAGACTCGCCATACGTACGATAACGCGTATCCATAATGTACTCGAACGCATTGAAACGGTCTAATGAATCAGCAAGATTCTTTTTCTTAGTGGTATCAGTGAGATTCTTTATTCCCTGCTCATCCTCAAAATATCCCATTGGATAGTCACGAGTACTGACAACTGTATCACCAACAGCCTCCTGATTATAAGTTGCAGCATAGTCATTAGCAGCGAACAATGCACTACCAACAGCCATGAAGCATGTTATCATTATATATCGCATATTCATCTTTTATATCTACCTTTTGTCTCTTTTTACTTTCATCCATTAAGAGCAGCAATATTATTGTGCCTGCGCTGTTTCCTCTGTTAATTCATCTTCAGATGATGTATCCATACCTTCATTCTCCATGTGCTTAGCACGACTTTCAGCATCTCGTTTCTGAAGTAGTTTGAACAACTTCTCATAAGCAGGCACCTGTGAACGAGTGTAAGGGAAGTCCATACGCTGGTTCTCATCAATGTGACCGTCATTGAAATAGAAGTTACGATACTCTGGACGTAACTTGAAACAATGATGGAAATATGCCAGATAATGAGGAACCTGTAACAAATCTTCATCTTCAGTGTCTGCCTGACTCTCATCGTCGATATAAGGAGTAAGGTCTGGTTGGGTCATATCCAAAAGTCCCTTCTTTCCTTTTACCTTGCGAGCCCAAAGGATACCTTTGAGATACCACTTCTTTGGATTATCATCATCAAGCATATCAACCCATTTCTCGGCCTCGGCTGGCGCAGTCCAGTCAGACAACTCAGTGTAAAGGATAGCCTTGTTCTCAACGCTTGAACCTAACACATGATCTTTAGCCACCTTCAGTTTCTGCTCCTGTTCTGGAGTTAGATTAGCATGCTGACTCAAAGCACTCAGAGTCTTTACATTCATGAAGTGTTCAATATTCTCCAAACCAGGAACCATTGCATTAGCACCCTTAAGCCAGTCGATATATGACTGTGAAGGACCAAACTTCTGCAAGAGGAAGTAAGAGATAGCCTGGGTTACAATATGTCCAGAGTAATTGATGCGTACCTGTACACCATCAACCATCTTATTAGCCTTGGTGTCTGTCTCAAGATGGGTAATCTTGTCGTTTTCAACGTCGATGAACTGTCCTAACATAAGCGTATCGGCAAGACCCATGTTCTGATACATACGCTGCTTACGATCGAAAACGTAAGGTGTGAGCGGGTCGAAACGATAGTCATAACCTGGTCGTGTAAGGAAACGATAGGCCATATTGGTAAGTGTATCACGATCTACACTATCTTCAACCTGAGCAAAGAGGTTATAGTAGTCGCCACTGGTAAATTGCTTCTTTCCTGTACGATATGCCTCTTTATGGAGTTTGAACTCCTGGAGAACCTCCTCTGGAGTATAGATATGCTCTTTCACATAACTATAACCACACTTCATGATCTGGAAAGTCTGAAGCAAAGGCTTGATAGTATCGTTATAGCAAGAGAGCGAATAGATGGCACGGTCAAGAGGGATATCCTTATCTGCACCGATCTCCTCTATCTTTGACCTAACGGCATCTGCTTGTTCCTTTAAACCCATCTGTTCCATACGGTTTGCAACATCAACCCATGTGTAAACCTTAATGTCGGTAGACACATTAATACCTTTAACAAGGTGTGGCAGAATCATTCTACGGGCAACGTCAGCACGCTGCTGAGCAAGACTTTTATTATTAGCATCAGCGCCTTCTGGTGATGCACTACCGATAATTTTTGGATCAACAAGACGTGAACCGTATGACTTCAACTCTGCGATGAGAGCTGCTGACTGTATGTCATTGATAGAGTCTTCACGCAGTGTTGCTCTACCAGTTACAAATCGGAGGTCGAGGTCGCGCTCAATCTTTATATCCTGCACTTCCTCATCAGCTTTGAAGTTTTCATGAAGTTCCATCTCTGGTACTGATGTACTGAAGTCGAGGAACTTGAAAGGACGGATGCTCAGACATCCACCACGCACCTCATCGTATTTGAACTGTGTGTGATAGTCTTCAACTGTATATTGTGTGAGAGGACGATAAGATTTGCGTGCGTTTGGTTTCTTAAACACCACAAAGGTATCAACTCTTAACTGTCCATCGTCCCATGTCAGGTTATCGAATGTAGAACGATATACTCTTGACAAAGAGTCCTTTTCATTAAAGTCATAGTCCTTACGCTTATCTTGAAGCACATGATATGTACCACCCTCATAAACCAAAGTCATGGTATAGTCAACAGTATCTTCTGTCTGACAATCCAATGCGACACATCTAACAATAAGTCGAGCATCGTCCTTAAGAAGTTTTTCGTCAACACCAAACTTAATGTTAAACACCTGATTACCATCCTCAGTATCCCAACTTACAGGTACAGTGGTACGGCGGTCCTTACCAATAGCATTTACTTCTCCGTCAAGAGAAACAACTTTTGCTACAGTCTCATATTTCTCCCTGCCAGGAACAACATCGACTACCCAGCAGTTGTCTTGTGCGTCAACAACAACAATAGAACGGCCAGGAAGCATTTTACGGGTGAAAATTCCGTTCTTCCTTACCTTATTTAATCCATATTTACGCTTCCATTGCTCTATCTTGGCATAAGCATATTCTTGATTGTTAGGATTCTTCTTTATTTCATTATCCCATCTGTCAAACTCCTTCTTGATATCTGCAGCCATGGCCGTGGTAAACACATTGAAGGCAGCGGCAATACGAGTTTTCTCACCAGCCTTAGGACCCATAGATGGGGTTGAAAAAGCCTCACATACAACACTTATCTGACCTTCATCTTCCTGTGCTGACACAGAAATGGCGAAGCACAGTAAAGCAACGCTACATACCAACTTAATATATCTCATCATAAATCTATTTACGTTCATCATCTATTATGGTATTGAAAGTGAGAATATCTTATTTCAGGATATAAGAAAGAGAAACACCAATGCGTGTTGGCAACAGATAATAACCTTTGGCATTGGTTGATGCCTGATTACCCATAGCATCAAGCGCATTGTCTCCTTCGAAATATTCCTTTTGTTTGTATACTAAAGCGCCAAAACCAGCATGACAATCAAGGTTTAGGCGATTGGTAAGGTTTATTACATAACCGAAAGTAACGCCTGCTCCAAGAGATATTCCGTCATATATCTTACCTTTCCATGTGATGTCATAGTTTAATGCCAATGCAGAAGCACCGACAAAGAACTTATGCAACGGACGGCCAGAGAAGAAGTAACGATATTCGGCCTGGGTACCTATCATCTTCATATCCATGCCCCATGGCTTGTAGTTACCAAAGATAGTTCCACCAATAGTACTGCGCTCACCAACAACGAGGTCGATACCTGCATTTGGTGTCATCATGACATCCTTGAGCACATCGGTATTCAATGCAACCATCTGCGCCTTGGCACTCATGCCAAATAATACGAATATTATAGCTAAAAGTATTTTTTTCATCTTTTATTGTTTTGATAACTTGTTTCTACCTCTGAGGCTTCTTAATTATTTACTTAATCCAACGGAGATGTTTCTGTTTCAACATCTCTCTTGGCTACTGCAATCTTTATGTTATAAACTGCACCAGCCTTAAAGGATGCCTTCGGAGCTGTAATAGTATATGTTTTTGTTTTATCTTTACCGTTTTCATTTGCATGTACAGTAACAAGATAACTCTCTGCTGGAGGAAGCAGGAAGCTCTCGCCCAATCGCTTGCCTGTGCGTTCTTTCCAATCCAACTCTTTCTCAGACTCTATCAATTGAACTGTCGTTTCTGCCATTGGCTGTGCTGACTTCACACCATCTTTTGATGGAGCACAGAGGAAAAGGTCGGTAGAATCTTCTATGTTGGTTATCTTGAAACCTATTTCATCGAGTTTACTTGAAGCAACTGTAAGACTGCCTTTGTAAGGAGTTTTTACAGAAACACCTGTAATCTTGACATTATTGGCATTCTCATCAAATGGATATGCTGTGAATACAAGGCGAGCAAACACATGCTGCATGTCAATAACTGGATATACACCACGCTTGGCAGCATAGGCACTATAACCCTTATATGATACTATTACCTTACGCTCATCACTTGGAATGCTTAACTTACCTGCACTAATCTTTGAAGACAGAACCGAGTTTGTCAACTGAGGTGCCATACCGCAAAGCACATCTTGTGAACCGTCTATTTCAATGTCATACCAAATTTTCTCACTTGTACGGTGGGTGTTTGCACTGCTTACCTGCAAGTCATCGAGATAATAGCCAAAGAAATTATAACCAACATACGACTTTGCCTTACTAAAGGCTATACTGCCGTCGAACTGTGGTACAAGCATACCATTGCTAGTTGCAGAAAGACGTGTAGGCATACCGAAATTGTAGTCTTCGCCATCAAGAAGACAACTTTCATTGAGCGCATCGGTATTGCGACCAGAGAAAACACTTCTTGAGAAATCAACGTTCTCTGGCATGTCTGTAATTTTACGAGAATCTCTGAATGCAAAGACATGGATATTAGCATTCGCAAGCTTATTCTTGTTGTAATCAAAAGAAGCATCGAAAGCACCAGTACCACGTGTTGCCACCTGAGAGAAGAAACTCTGTTCATTCACAAACATCATGAATGTGGTATCGGCAAACGACTCCTCGTTATCCATCTCATCCTCATACTCCCACATCATGGTTGGCATTGACCTATTGCATGAAGAGAACATCAACAGACAAAAAGATATTGTCAGCAATATTTGAAATTTGCACTTAGCAATCATCTGTATCGTATATTTTAAATCTTACTATTATAATTCTATATCAATATCACCCTCTGAGGTCCACTGGTCCAAACCGCCGCTGTTATCACCATTCTCACTAAGTTTCTTTGCGTTTATTGTGAGATTTGCTGTTACGCCCAATGTGGTACCACTTATTCTGCGCTTCACATATCTGTGCTCGTCAACAAACGAGTAGAGTTTTGCCTTAGACAAGGTGTTATAAAGATTTATCTTTGTCTGAATAACATTAGTCTTGGCCTCACCCTCAAGATGTGTATATATTATGAGTTGCATGATACCAGGACCTGTTGTCATCTTTGTTGACTCAGCATTGACAATGGTAGGAACATTAATCTTTGAACGGCAACGGAGATATGTGCATTTTGCGCTGTCTTCCATTACTTCACCTGCACCATCAATAAAGTCTACATCAAGAAGCATCTTATGTGTCTTGCTTATGTCCATATATCCGTTTGAAATATTCATGCGTGAAGGTACACCTGATATCTCTGCCTTTACAGAATCAACTATAAAAGGAACTTTAGATACACCGCTCTTGCTGATATTAAAGCGAATAGTGAGAGCCTGTGTTACTCTTGAAGGATACAAGTTTATTTCACAACCACCTTCTTTTACCCACTTTCGTGTAGCAGCATAGTAGATAGGATTGAGAGCAGGCAATACATAGTCGCTGTATTCATTAAAGTCTTTCCAGTCGGGCATGAGCGATTTCAACTCATCCGCGTCCTTATTTACTCTCTTATATTCTACCCAAAGATCATCAGACTCGGCATTGTCAGTTACAAAGTCAGATATGCTAGTGCATGCAAGCTGTGTTGTGTCAACATTGAAAGTAATAAACTTATAAACTCCAGTCTTCAACAAACCATTCCAATCCTGCTCACCTGCAGCTCTTGTCTTAGCCTCAGACATCTCGCCATCAACAATATCTTCACTTACGAATACGCTATCAACATATACCGAGTCTTCTGAAGGCAGTTCTGACTTAACAAAAACCGGTTTGTTAAACAGGAAACGACCTTGCGCTACAATAGCACTGTCTGCACAGAGTGAAAGAACAGACTTAAACGAATTTGCAGACCTATATGCAACAAGATACATTGAATCAGGAAGATCTGTGTATGCGCCCCACTTATATATGAACGATACATGACCGGAATGTGGATGTTCTGTTTTCTCGCACAACTCTACATCTGTACCACAGGCCGCAAACATAAATGTTGTTGCCAACAATACCTGTGCTAATATATTGTTAAGTATTTTATTCATCGCCAGATTCCTTTCCTTCATTTTGTTTCTTCTCAGCTTGTTTCTTTGCCTTAGCCTCTTCTTTTAGACGCTGCTTCTCAGCGGCTTTCTTAGCCTTTTCATCAGCCTTGGCTTTTTCTTCAGCTTCTTTCTTTGCCTTTGCCTCATCCTTCAGGCGTTGCTTTTCAGCAGCTTCGTTTTCCTTTACAGCCTTAGCTTCTTCCTTAGCATCGGCCTTTTCCTTTGCCTCTGCTTCCTTCTTTGCCTTTTGCTCTTCCTTAGCCTTCAGTTTGGCCGCAGTCTTTTCTTCTTTCAAAGCAAGTTTTACAGTTGCCACAGAATCTTTCTTTGCTTTCTTTTCCGCAACTGCTTGTGCTTTTGCCTCAGCCTTAGCCTTAGCCTTAGCGGCCTTCTTTGCCTTAACATCCGCCTTTGACTTCAGTTTGGCAGCAACCTTAGCTTCTTTTTCAGCCTGTGCAGTTGAATCGGCAGCAATCTTGTTTATACCAGCCTGGATAACATAGATATCCTTAAACAAAGTATCAATGCTGTTGTATTCTGCATCGAATTTATCCTGAGCAACCTTTATTTCATATCTAGACTGCAATGTGCTATCTATTTCATCTCTATAATGCTTGTCGCAGTCATAGCGCCACATGTACTTGTCGGTTACCTTGGTGCTACCGAGACGGTAAACAAGACCAACTCTCAAATCGCTAAGCACAGGCATTGGCACAATGCCCCAATCCTCATGTCCTACTACAGGATAGCAGTTGCTTTCACGATCATGTCTATATTTATCATATTGAGCATATGCAAGACCAGCGCTAATACCCATCTCAAGGTCTAAGGTATTGCCGCTTGGGAACTGATACATAGGTTTTACGAAACCCCATGTAAAACCTAATGTAAAGGCAGAACCCTGCTTACCTTCGTCACCCAGTTTGATAGAAAACTTATTATAAGAAGCATATAAACCTCTATAATATGTTATATCTGGATGCTTCGGTTCTTCACGTCGACAAGAGAACAGTTTATTCAAAAGACCTTTAGGTGCTGGTGGATAAACACCAGAGCCTTCTCCTGCCACTTCACCATATCCTCCAATCTTACGCATACGATAATAATAACGAGCCTCCGCTCTTACTCCAGAGATATTATAAACAACTCCCGGATTATATGTATGACTTGTTTGCCAGTTGCCACGGACATTAAAACCTATAGACCAATGATGGTAAGCCTTATTACCAAGATCAATCTCCACACCTATATTAGGTGTAGTCAGCACCCAATCGACAAAGTTAGTCCTAAAGGCGATGCGGTCAGGCAAATCAAGATTGAGAGCAAGAGAATCAGCCTTCTCTTTCCCTTTATTAACAATCTGTGCTGATGACAATGACGCTACCGAAATAGCACAGATAAGCACCAAAAATTTTATAAATTTCACGTGTAAAATACATTAAGATGCGTATAATATAAAAGATTTCTAGCACAGTTATAACCTATACCTTTTCCTTAATAAAATAGCACACCAAATTATTAAAACTTTGAATATATATTCTTTTGCGGGTGCAAAGTTATATAAAATATACAATATGAATAATTGGGCGTTTGTTAAATCTTGTTAAAAATCATACTCAACACCTCTTCTGTACTAACAAAGCATTATGAAACGTACTATTTCATTTGCAAAGCTACACATAAATTTCTTATAAAACAAATAATAAATATCGGAGAAAAGCATCAAGAAACATGTTTGTTAAATCACTTTTCCCTAAGTAAACCTCATCTTTTGTCACCAATTTATTAAGTCCACGACGTATATACCATCTGTTAAGCAGTAAGCACAAACATCCTATCGTTTTGTTAATTTCTTATAAATCCCGTTGTTATTGGCAGAATTTTCAGTATTTTTGCATTTTAAATATAACATTATAAATAAATATGTCGTGCATATTACATATTGAGACTAGCACAAGCGTCTGCTCTGTTGCCGTTAGCCAAGACGGAATAAGCCTTTTCAACAAAGAGGAACATGGTGGTTCTAATCATGCGGCGGTAATAGGTGATTTTATAGATGAAGCACTATCATTTATAGACAGTCAGGGCGTTCCCCTCGACGCTGTTGCTATAAGTGGCGGACCAGGTTCTTACACCGGTTTGCGCATTGGCGTGTCAATGGCTAAGGGCATCTGCTACGGGCGAGACGCAAAGTTGATTTCTGTGCCAACACTTGAACTGCTATGCGTACCAGTACTGCTCTGCCATGACGAGATAGAAGACGACGCTCTGCTTTGTCCGATGATTGACGCCCGCAGAATGGAGGTCTTTGCCGGTTTATACGACCGTGCGCTTAAACCTGTACGTGGTGTTCAGGCTGATATAGTAGATGAAAATACATACAAGGAATGGCTCAACCAGCGCCCTGTCTATTTCTTTGGCAACGGAGCAGCAAAATGCATGGAGCTTATAAACCACAAAAATGCCCATCTCATCGATAACATAGAGCCATTGGCCAAATGGATGCTGCCATTGGCAGAAAGGAAAATTGTCGAGGAGAAGTTTGAGGATGTGGCTTATTACGTGCCTTTCTACTTGAAAGACTTCGTTGCGAAAGTTTCCCGTCCACTGCTCGATGTGGTAAAAGAAAAAACAATGAATAAAAATAAATCAAAATAAAACGCTTGTTTTACCCTCAAAGAATACATCAAGCACTTAAATAGGGTAAGAGATAATATGGAAATAAACGGATTAGACTATAACACGCAGCGCGAACGCCTTATAATGTCTGAATATGGGCGCGAGATTCAGAATATGATTAAGCATGCCATATCTATCGCAGACAAAAATGAGCGCCAGATATGCGCTGAGACAATCATAAGACAGATGTTCAATAAGGTATCACAACTATTGGACAATGACAACATGGACCAGACATTGTGGGACCACTTGTATATCATGAGCAAAAAAGAGCTTGATATAGACTGGCCATACGACATGTCAAACGCAGAGAAGATATTAACCGCCCCTGAACCATATCCACTGCCTGGCAAGAATAAAACTGTGCAGATGAGACACTACGGAAGACTTGTCAGCCAGTTGTTTGAAAAACTAAAAGAGATGCCAGAAGGCGAGGAGCGTGACGCACTGGTGCAACTTACAGCCAACCAGATGAAGCGCAACCTCGTGTTGTGGGGCAACGGTTCTATGGACGATGAAAGAATAATTAACGACCTGTCTTATTTTACCGACGGCAAAATACAGGTAGACCCTAACACATTCCGCACAGACTCAGTAGAGATGATTGCCGGAAATGAAGGCAACCGGAAAAACAAAAAGAAAAAATAATAACCATCTAATACACATATCATGCCTGCATTTATTATAGAAGGCGGTCATCCGCTTAGCGGAACAATCACGCCACAAGGTGCAAAGAACGAAGCCCTTCAGATAATTTGCGCCACACTGCTCACTCAAGAGAGGGTTGTAATCAACAACATACCCGACATCCTGGACATAAGAAACCTAATACAGTTATTAAAGGATATAGGAGTAAACGTAGAGCGCCTATCACGCAATGACTATGCCTTTGAGGCAAAAGAGCTCAACCTCCATTATCTAGAAAGTGATGATTTCCTTCAGAAAAGCGCATCACTGAGGGGCAGCGTAATGATGATTGGTCCATTGCTCGCACGATATGGCAAAGCTATAATAGCCAAACCTGGCGGCGACAAGATTGGACGCCGACGCTTAGACACACACATACAAGGTTTCCAGCATCTGGGAGCGAAACTCAAGCACATAGAAGACCGCAACGTCTACGAGATTTCAGCTAAACGACTGAAAGGAGCTTATATGCTGCTCGACGAGGCTTCTGTAACTGGAACAGCCAACATAGTGATGGCTGCCGTTCTAGCCAAAGGCACAACAACAATTTACAATGCCGCCTGCGAACCATACCTTCAGCAGTTGTGCAAGATGCTCAACAACATGGGCGCACGAATAAGCGGCATTGCCTCAAATCTGCTCACCATAGAAGGAGTTGACAAGCTTGGAGGCACAGAGCATAAGATTCTGCCCGACATGATTGAGGTTGGTTCGTTTATCGGCATGGCAGCAATGGTTGGCAATGGCATACGCATAAAAGACGTATCGCTAAGTAATCTGGGCATCATTCCTGAGGCATTCCGCCGCCTCGGCATAAAGATTAACGTTGATGGCGACGACTTGATAATTCCAAAGCAGAGTCACTATCAGATAGACTCGTTTATCGATGGAACGATTATGACCATCGCCGACGCGCCATGGCCAGGCCTCACCCCCGACCTTCTCTCAGTGTTCATCGTTGTTGCCACCCAGGCACGCGGTTCGGTATTGTTCCATCAGAAGATGTTTGAGAGCAGACTGTTCTTTGTTGACAAACTCATTGACATGGGTGCCCAGATTATACTCTGCGACCCACATCGCGCGGTAGTAGTGGGCCACGACAGAAAGATACGCTTGCGCGGTGGCAGAATGTCAAGTCCAGACATCCGCGCTGGTATAGCATTGCTCATAGCAGCCATGAGTGCCAGCGGAACAAGCAGAATAGAGAACATACAGCAGATAGACCGCGGTTATGAAGACATTGAGGCACGCCTTAATGCTTTAGGCGCAAAAATCAGAAGAGAGGAATAATGACAATGGCAGAAGACCTTTACAAGATAGGCAAGATAGGCAAGCCCCATGGCGTGAAAGGCGAGGTGTCGTTTCATTTCTCTGACGACGTGTTCGACCGCACAGAGGCTGAATACCTTATGCTCTGCATCGACGGACTAATGGTTCCGTTCTTCATGGAGGAATACCGTTTCCGCAGCGACGAGACCGCTCTAGTTAAGTTTTGCGACATCGACACTCAAGAGCGTGCCAGTGAACTTACAGGTTGTGAGGTTTTCTTCCCACGCGATGTTGCCGACAATGATGACGACAACCTTTCATGGGCAGAGATAATAGGTTACTCACTTATTGACTCGGCTACAAGCAAAAACGTTGGCAAGATAGCATCAGTAGACGACAGTACTATAAACATCCTGTTCGAACTTGAGGACGGCACGCTCATACCTGCCTCTATAGAACTGATAACCAATGTTGATAAAAAACACAAGGAAATAGAGATAGAATTGCCCGACGGCATTCTCGACTTATAATAATTTATGGACAACAAACGACAAATAGCCATTCTCGGCTCAACAGGTTCGATTGGCACCCAGGCGCTGCAGGTCATTGAGGAACACTCCGACCTATATGAGGTTTACTGCCTTACTGCCAACAATCGTGTTGAGGAATTGGCAGCACAAGCAAGAAAATTTAAGCCAGCGGCAGTAGTCATTGCCAATGAATCACTATACGGCAAACTGAAAGATATGCTCAGCGACATGCCCGACATAAAGGTATATGCCGGAGCAAAAGCCATCGATGAGATTGTAGAGGCCAAGCCAATAGACATTGTGCTTACGGCCATGGTTGGGTTTGCAGGACTATCGCCTACCATACATGCCATCAAGGCACGCAAGACTATCTGCCTGGCTAACAAAGAGACACTGGTGGTAGCTGGAGAACTGATATGCAAACTAGCCACAGAATATCATTGCCCAATCCTGCCCGTTGACAGCGAGCATTCGGCCATCTTCCAGAGTCTGGTGGGCGAGGACGGCAACGAGATAGAGAAGATTCTGCTTACAGCATCAGGCGGTCCTTTCCGTAACTTCACAATGGAACAGCTTGCCACTGTCACCAAGGAAGATGCACTGCGCCACCCTACATGGGACATGGGAGCTAAGATAACCATCGACAGCGCCACCATGATGAATAAAGGATTTGAGGTGATTGAGGCAAAGTGGCTGTTCGGAGTACAACCTGAACAGATAGAGGTATTAGTTCATCCGCAGTCAATCATACACAGCGCCGTACAGTTTGCCGACGGAGCAGTGAAAGCACAACTTGGTGTGCCCGACATGCGACTGCCAATACAATATGCATTCTCTTTCCCTAAGCGACTGCCGCTTACATCAGAACGTCTCGACTGGTTCAGCAAGCCCCTTGAGTTTTTCAAGCCCGACCTGCAAAAGTTCCGTTGCCTTGCCATGGCATTCGAGGCACTTGAGCGTGGCGGTAACATGGCCTGCATCGTAAACGCAGCCAACGAGATTGTCAACCGTGGTTTCCTTGAGGACCGCTGTTCGTTCCTGCAGATGAGCGATATCATTGCTGAGACCATGCAGCGCTGCACCTTTGACGCCAACCCAACTTACGACACCTACATAGCCACCGATGCTGAGGCGCGCCGTATAGCCACAGAGATAATGTTAAACAAATAAATAAGAATATTAGAAACACAAAATGGAATTTACTTTAATCGGAATATTGCAGTTCCTCCTTGCCATATCTTTGCTGATACTGCTTCATGAGGGAGGACATTTCCTGTTTGCGAGACTTTTTAAAATACGTGTAGAGAAATTTTATCTTTTCTTCGATCCTTGGTTCCATCTGTTTGAGTTCAAACCAAAAAACAGCGACACTACTTATGGATTAGGCTGGCTCCCATTGGGCGGATATTGCAAAATATCTGGAATGATTGACGAGAGCTTTGACACTGAGCAGATGAAACAGCCTGCACAGCCATGGGAGTTTCGCACTAAGCCAGCATGGCAGCGCCTTCTTGTGATGATTGGCGGCGTGCTGGTAAACTTTGTACTGGCTCTTTTCATTTATTCAATGATAATGTTTGTGTGGGGCGAGAAGTACACTGCCACCACCGACATGACCTACGGAATGAAGTTTAATAGTGAGGCCAAGGCATTAGGTTTTCAAGATGGCGACATATTGGTTGGCACTGAGAATGGAAAGTTTAAGGGATGGGGCATGTTCCTCTGCCGCGACATCAGCGAGGCAAAGCGCGTTGATGTAATCAGAGACGGCAAAGAGGTAAGCATTAATCTTCCTGGCGACCTTAATATGCTTAACATGCTGCAGTCTACCCCGCTGTTCATGGAACCAATGATACCTGCCGTAGCCGACAGCGTTGTCAAGGGTAGTCTTGCCGACAGGATTGGCATTGAGAAAGGCACCACCATTGTGGCTTTTAATGGCAAGCCCATAGATTCCCACAACTCTTTTATTAATGAGATTGGCAAACTAAGAGACATGCTTGCTGTGGCCAGCAGTCATGCCGACAGTCTCAAGGCACGCAAGGCAACTATAACATTCATTAAGGGAGACAAAAAGTACACTGCAAGCGTAACCATGTCGTCAACACTGCAGTTTGGATATTTCATCAAGCCTCTCGACTATAAGACCAGCACCGTCAGCTATAGTTTCCTTGAGAGTATTCCTGCGGGTATCAACCACGGCCTTGAGGTGCTTTCATCTTACGTCAGCGACATGAAATATGTGTTCAGCGCAGAAGGCGTTAAGTCGCTCGGCGGATTTGGCACTATTGCCAACCTCTTCCCTGATATTTGGGACTGGTATAAGTTCTGGGAGATGACTGCCTTCCTCAGCATTATCCTTGCATTCATGAACATCCTGCCAATACCTGCGCTCGACGGAGGTCATGTGGTGTTCCTCATTTATGAGATGATTACAGGCCGCCAGCCAGGAGAGAAGTTCATGCTGTGGGCTGAGTATCTTGGCTTCGGCATATTGATATTACTCATGATAGTGGCCAACCTTAATGACGTATTAAGATGGTTTGGTTTTATGTAATATCATACCTGACTTAAACACACCGCTTAATAAAACATAAAAAACACGGATGAAGCAAACCTAATTATTCGGTTTCTCCATCCGTGTTTTTTTATTTCATGGTCCCTTAAAGAAAAAATTAACATCTACAGTCATAGTCATAACGCTGGAATCTCTATGACGTTCCTTTATTACTTCATTAAGATACTTAAAGAATCTCATGGAGATTACACTGGAATTCGATAGAAATACCAAAACGCTTTTGATAAGACCGCGTTATTTTATATCGTTTTTCTTGTGTCAACACATACTTTTTAAATGTTTTTATGGTTTTATTTACAACAAAACAAAATTTCCCCTATTTACTGATTACAAAAACAGCAGTTCTCAGTCTTTTATATTAAAGTATAAAATATAAGTATACGCAACAATGAAAAAGAAGATTTTTGCCGCTCTATTATGCATCGCCGCTGTTATGCCGCAAGCAGGAGCACAGTCGTTTGAAACAAAATATGAGCGTTCGGTGAGCGACTTGATGACAGACGTGTCGAAACACTTCGGTGTGAAGTTTAAGTATAATGTCGACACCGTTGGCAAGCGCATCACATACGCCGACTTCCGCGTGCGCCCCTACTCTATCGAGATGACACTCGACAATATCTGCAAATATTTCGATTGGAACTGGTGGAAGAGTGGCAACTCTTATAAGATTAAGCCATACGAGTATCCACGCCGCCATGAGGACGAGGGTAAGATGATGCTTGATTACTTAAGCACAAAATACAACAACAGTAGCGAATGGGAGGCTCGTCGTGCCATCCTGCTGAAGGAGGTGAGAGAGAAACTTGAGATTGACAAATATCTCGACGAGTGCGTAAAAGACGCAAAGGCCAAGTTGTATGAGGTGCGCAAGCATGACGGCTATACCATGCAGAACATAAAGATTGAGCTGACACCTGGAGAGCATCTGTTTGCTACCATCTACACACCAGCAAAAGCTAAGGGTGTGAAATTCAAGAAACCAAAGAGCGGCTATCCTCTTATCATCTGCCCTGACGGTCACTGGCCAGGACGTCATCGTCCAGACGCACAGAAACGACTGGGCACATTGGCACGAATGGGTGCTATCTGTGTGGATTTCGACCTCTACGGATGGGGACCCTCTGAGGCTGAAGTGGGCAAAGAGGCGCATCAGACCAGTCGTGCACATGTATATCAGGCAGCCTGCGGTTTGAAGTTGCTCAATTACATGCTCGACACACGCAAGGATATAGACACCACCCGCATCGGCGTTTGTGGCGGTAGTGGCGGTGGCACACACACCATACTGCTCTATCTGCTCGACCAGCGCATTACGGCTGCAGCACCAGTGGTTCACTTGGCATCCCACTTCGACGGCGGTTGTCCATGCGAGAGTGGTAAGCCTGTACAACTGGCTGGCGGTGGCACCTGCGAGGCAGAGCTTGCAGCAACATTTGCACCACGTCCACTGCTAATCGTAAGCGATGGAGGCGACTGGACATCAACAGTTCCAGAGATGGAATATCCATTCTTGCAGCGTATCTATGGTTTCTACGGAGCCAAGGACAATGTACGCAACGTGCATCTGCCTACAGAGCGCCACGACTTTGGCGAGAACAAGCGCATGGCTGTTTACGATTTCTTCGGTGATGTGTTCAAACTGGACACAACAATGAAGGATGAGAAGAAGATTGTACTGGAAACAAAGGATGAGTTTTATGTTTATTAGGAGCCTACCCCTAACCCCTCCCGAAGGGAAGGGGACTTGGATGGGAGTTAAAAATGAAGATTGAAGGAGATAGAAGAAGATAGAAGGAGATAGAGGACAATGGTCTCTGATACAAGCAACTCTTCAACTAAAAAAAAGAATTATGAAGAATTTTAAATACACAAAAAGACTGCTGATAGTCGCAGCAACGCTGTTAAGCATTACAAATCAAGTATCGGGTATAGAGTACAAACTATGGTTTGACAAACCTGCAATGACATGGACACAGGCAATGCCTATAGGCAATGGCCGATTGGGAGGCATGGTGTTCGGTAATCCAGGTGTGGAGCGAATACAACTTAACGAAGAGACCATCTGGGCTGGTCAGCCTAACCACACAATAAACCCGAAAGCAAAAGAGACAATGCCTAAGGTACGCGAATTAGCGCTACAAGGTAAGTTCAAAGAGGCTCAAGAATTGGCCAATGAGGGTATCATGCCGGGAGCAAGCCGCAATAGCGGTATGCCATACCAGCCATTCGGCGACCTCTACATTGCCATGCCGGGACATGCCGACTACACTAACTATTACCGCGAACTGAGCTTGGACTCTGCGCGCACCATAGTGACATATAATGTGGACGGTGTGACATACAAGCGTGAGGCTATCTCAACACTTGGCGAGGGCGATAATGTGATAATGGTGAGACTGACTGCAAGCAAACAAGGCAAGATAACATTCACTGCCAACTTCACCACACCTCACTACGACGTAATAGTAGGTGATGACGGCAATACAGCCACACTAACTGGCGTATCGTCAAAACATGAAGGCATAAAGGGCAAGGTGAGATTCCACGGTCGTTTAGCTACACAGACAAAGGGCGGCAAGAGCAGCTGCGCCAATGGTGTTGTATCAGTAACAGGTGCCGACGAGGCAGTGCTCTATGTTGCCATCGCCACCAACGTGCGCAACTATGCCAGCATCGAGGACGATGAGGTGGCAAAGGCTAAGGCTCACCTTGAAAAGGCAATGGCAAAGGGTTTCGACAAACTGAAAACCGCTCATGAGGATGTATTCCAGAAATACATGAAGCGTGTGAGCATTAACCTTGGCGAGGATAAGCACAAAAACATTCCTACCAATAAGCGCATAGGCATCAACGATAACTATTTTGTAGCCAACTACTTCAATTTCGGTCGTTATCTGCTTATCTGCGCATCACAGCCAGGCACACAACCAGCCAACCTGCAGGGTATCTGGAACGACAAGATGTTCCCATCTTGGGATAGTAAATATACAGTGAACATCAACTGCGAGATGAACTACTGGCCGGCAGAGGTTACCAACCTCACAGAAATGAATGGTCCGCTGTTCGATATGATTCAAGACCTTACCGTGACAGGCGCTCGCACAGCAAAGGATATATATGGTGCTGACGGTTGGGTGCTTCACCACAACACCGACATTTGGCGTGCCACATGGCCTATCGACCGCGCACAGTCTGGTATGTGGATGACAGGCGGAGCATGGATGTGCCGCCATCTGTGGGAGCACTATCTATACACAGGCGACAAGGAATTCTTGCGCAAGGTATATCCAACAATGCTCGGAGCAGCAAAGTTCTTCAGTCAGACAATGGTGAAAGAGCCAAACAATGGCTGGTTGATTGTTGCGCCATCGGTATCGCCTGAGAACTCACCAAAGGGTGGCGTTCCACTGAATGCTGGTGTTACTATGGACAACCAACTCATCTACGAGTTGTTCAACGAGGTAGTAGCAGCAACAGAGATTCTTGGCGAAGACAAGGCTACTGCCGACTACTATAAAGGACTGATAAAACAGTTGGCACCAATGCAGATTGGTCATTGGGGACAGTTGCAGGAGTGGATGCAAGACTGGGACGACCCGAAAGATGAGCACCGCCATGTGTCTCACCTCTATGGTTTGTTCCCCGGCAATCAGATTTCTCCATTCCGGACACCAGAGTTGTTCGATGCTGCCCGCACATCACTTATCCACCGTGGCGACATCAGCACTGGCTGGTCTATGGGTTGGAAGGTTTGCTTCTGGGCACGCCTGCTCGATGGCGACCATGCCATGAAACTTATTAACGATCAGCTTACACTATCACCCGATACATTCCTTATCTTCGGCACTACAAAGCAGCGCGGAGGAACATATCCAAATCTTTTCGATGCTCACCCACCATTCCAGATAGATGGCAACTATGGTTGTACTGCCGGCATCGCCGAGATGCTGATGCAGAGTCACGACGGATTTATCTATCTTCTGCCAGCATTGCCTAAACAGTGGACAGAAGGAAGCATCAAGGGCTTCAGGGCACGCGGTGGTTTCGAACTGGACATTGAATGGAAAGACTCTAAGATAACAAAAGTTGTTGTCAGATCAGAGAACGGCGGTAACTGCCGTCTGCGCTCACTAACCCCACTAAAGGGCAAAGGGTTGAAGAAAGCAAAAGGCGAGAACACCAACCCTATATACAAGTGGCATGGTTCACAGCAAGTGCTGATAAACAAGGAGGCTAAGCTCAACAAGGTTGAATTAAACAAGACATATATCTACGACCTGAAGACAGAGGCAGGCAAGGAGTATGTTATTAAATAGGAGAACTAGGAAGACATAAGAAAACCGAGGAAGCCCCTAGAGCTTCATAGGATATCTTTGGAATAAAAGAAACCAAAGAACCAAAAAAGAAAACAAAAAATCAAGATATGAAAAAAATACTATTAGCATTGATTCTCGCATTGCCCATGATGGCAATGGCAGTGGAGAAACCTTGGAAGAACGGTAAACTGAAGATATCAGAAAACAGCCGCTTCCTGCAGTTTGAAAACGGCACCCCATTCTTCTGGCAGGGTGAGACCGGTTGGTTGTTGCCACAGCGCTGTGACCGCGCAGAGGCTGCTTACTATCTGCAGCGCTGTGCTGAAGCCGGTTATAACATGGTGCAAATACAAGTTGTAGACGGCACACCTTCATACAACATCTATGGAGAGATGTCATTGGTTGATGGCTGGAACTTCGAGAACATTGACCGAAAAGGTGTTTATGGCTATTGGGACCACATGGATTATATCATAGGCAAAGCCGAGGAATACGGCATTTATATCGGTATGGTATGCGTATGGGGCTCACAAGTGAAAGCTGGCAATATCAACGCAGAAGAAGCAAAGAGATATGGCGAGTTCCTCGCAAAGAGATACGGAAACCGTCCTAACATCATCTGGATGATTGGCGGCGACCTGCAAGGAAGCATCGGCACTGACGTATGGGACAGTTTGGCTCGCAGCATCCGCGCCATCGACAAAGACCACCTTATGACATTCCACCCACGTGGCCGCTACACATCAGCTAAGTGGTTTGCAGACCGTGAGTGGATGGACTTCCACATGTTCCAGAGTGGACACCGCCGCTATGGTCAGCGCATGGGAAACAAAGACTACCCTATTCCTGACAATACAGAGGAAGACAACTGGATGTATGTAGACTCTACATGGAAGTACAATCCTATCAAACCTGTTGTTGACGACGAACCAATCTACGAGGACATCCCACAAGGACTGCACTCTGCAAAAGAACCTCGCTGGATGGATTATGACGTTCGCCGCTATGCCTACTGGGCTGTTTTCGCAGGATGTTTTGGTCACACCTACGGTCATAACGCCATCATGCAGTTCCTCAAACCAGGATATCCAACATCATACGGCGACCCAGGAGATGTGAAGACATGGTATCAGGCACTGAAAGACCCAGGTTTCAATCAGATGAAATACCTGAAACGACTGATGCTTGCCTTCCCATTCTTTGAGCGTGTGCCAGACCAGAGCATTATTCTTGACAATGGCACCAAGTATGACCGCCTGATTGCAACCCGTGGCAACGACTACCTGATGGTTTACAACTATACCGGACGTGAGATGCGTCTCGACCTGCGCAAGATTAGCGGCGACAAGAAGAACGTATGGTGGTATAATCCTACAAACGGCCGCCTGACATACTTAGGTGAGTACAAGAGCGAGATAAAGACTTTCCGTGTGCAGACCAGAGTAAACGACATTGAAGACGGTGTTTTGATTGCTGTGGATTCAAGCAAGAACTACTTGGAGAAAAACCAGAAAGAGATTCTCAATGATCTCTACAAGGCCAAGGAGCGTGATCTTAACGAATAAATTAAGGTTATGAAAAAATACACATTATTATATATATTAGCATTGTTTACATCACTTTCTGCTATGGCAAAGGTTGATGTAAGCAACGCAAAGACCGAAAACATGAGCAATCCGCTAGGGTTGGATACCAATCACCCTCGATTCTCATGGCAAATCACTTCTGACAAGAAGGATGTAGTTCAGACAGCATACGAGATTCTTGTAGCCTCATCATTGGACAACCTAAAAGCAGACAAGGGTGACTTGTGGAATAGCGGCAAGGTGGCAAGCGCTGAACAATTATGGATTGCATACGCAGGCACACCACTGAAAAGCAACCAACGCGCTTACTGGAAGGTGCGCATACAGACAAACAAAGGCAAGTCTGAATGGAGTGAGCCACAGGAGTTTGGCATCGGACTGCTTAAGGAATCTCACTGGAGCGGTCGCTGGATTGGTCTTGACAGACTGATGCCGGGCGAAGCTCATGGTTTGCATTCACGTCTTGCGGCTCGCTATCTGCGCAAGGAGTTTGAACTGAGCGACAAGCAGATAAAGCGCGCTACGGCTCATATCTCCGGACTCGGTGTATATGAGTTGTATATCAATGGCAAGGAGATTGGCTCAACTGAGGTCTTAAAGCCTGTGCCATCTGACTATCGCCGCACTGTTTATTACAACAGCTACGATGTAACAGATGCACTCGCACAGAAAACAGCAATAGGTGTTGTTCTCGGCAACGGCCGCATGTTCACCATGCGCCAGCACAAGCCATATAAGTCGCCAGCATTCGGATTTCCAAAGTGCCGTATCAACATCATCGTTGAATACACCGACGGCAGCAAGCAGACTCTGAAGAGTGACGAGAGTTGGAAGGTAACAGCCGACGGTCCTATCCGCGCCAATAATGAGTATGACGGTGAGGAGTATGACGCACGCATGGAACTTGGCAACTGGACCACAGTGGGTTTCGATGACACTAAATGGCTGAAGGCAGAGCGCACAGACATTCCTTACGGAACATCACGCGGACAGATGACTCCTAACATGACTGAGGAGAAACTACAGATTAAGCCAGTGGTAAACGTTGTTGATGGCAAAACCATTATCGACTTCGGACAGAACATCGCTGGATGGATTTCATTCATTCCACGCGGAAATGCTGGAGATACAATAAAGATAAAGTATGCAGAGAAACTGAATGAAGATGGCACACTCTATCTGGAGAATCTGCGCGATGCACAGTCTGAGGATATATACATCTGCAATGGCAAGGAAACACAGCCTTGGCATGCAGCATTCTCTTATCATGGTTTCCGCTACGCACAGATAACGGGCATGAAAAATGTCAATGCTGACGACTTCACCGCCCTCGTTGTCAGCGACAAGATGCAGTCAACAGGCACATTCGACTGTTCAAATCCTGTGTTAAACAAGGTTATGAAAAACGCCTGGTGGGGAGTGAAGACCAACTACAAGGGAATGCCAGTAGACTGTCCACAGCGCAACGAGCGCCAGCCATGGCTTGGCGACCGTACCGTTGGTTCACTGGGCGAGAGTTTCCTTTTTGACAATGAGCGCCTTTACAGCAAGTGGATGCGCGACATCTGCGAGTCTCAGCGTGAGGACGGTGTGTTCTCAGATGTGGCACCAGCTTTCTGGAACTACTATAACGACGATGTGACATGGCCGGCAGCACTTCCTTTTACCTGCGATATGCTCTACCGCCAGTTTGGCAATAAGCAACCGATAATAAACTCTTATCCTTACATCAAGAGATGGATAGAACACGTTATCGGCGAATACACAAGCGAGGGTGTGATAACAAAAGATAAGTATGGCGACTGGTGCGTACCACCAGAGAAGCTCGAACTGATACACAGTCAGGACCCTGCACGCAAAACAGACGGTTCGCTCATATCAACAGCCTATACTATCCGTTGTCTGCAACTGCTTGAGGAATTTGCCCTGCTTCAAGGTTTAGACGCTGAAGCAGCCAACTGGAAAGCTCAGCGCGAAGAGATGTCAAAGGCATTCAACAAGAAGTTCCTGAACATCAAGCGCGGCACATCACCACGTCCAGGACATGTGTTATATCCTGACAGCGTGTTCTATGGCAACAACACTGCCACAGCCAACCTTCTGCCGCTGGCATTCGGACTTGTGCCAGACGATTGCAAGGACGATGTGGTGAAGAATATCGTTGAGAACATCATAATAAAGAACAAGGAGCACGTCTCTTGCGGCGTCATCGGCATCTCATGGCTCATGCGCATGCTCAGTGAGAATGGTTTTGCTGACGTGGCATTCCTCCTGGCCACACAAAACACATATCCTTCATGGGGATATATGGCAGAGAATGGCGCAACTACAATATGGGAGTTGTGGAACGGCGACAAGGCTAATCCTAAGATGAATAGCGGCAACCACGTTATGCTTCTTGGCGACCTGCTCACATGGTGCTATCAGAACCTGGGAGGTATCAAGAACGGCAACGGCGTGGCCTACAAGCATATCGTTCTGAAGCCCGACTTCGACATACAGGATTGCAGTCATGCCAATGTAAGCTACCAGACACCATACGGCAAAGTGGTAAGCAACTGGAAGAAGACCCTGCAACAACTGTCATGGGATGTAGAGATTCCTTGTAACACAACAGCCGAGGTTCATTTGCCAGACGGAACCATAAAGAAGATTGGTTCTGGTTCATATCACTTCGAGTGCAAGATACCTACCAGTCATCCTGCAATAGTAGAAGATAACTTCCTTTATGAGACAACATCATTCCCACAATGCCATGCCGGTACAATTCTTGAGTTGCCTAACGGTGACCTTCTGGCATCATACTTTGGTGGTACTCGTGAGCGCAATCCTGATGTCTGCATCTGGGTGAGCCGTAAGGCAAAAGGCTCTGACAAGTGGGAAGAGCCTGTACTTGCAGCCGACGGCGTGTTTGAGCTGGGCACACCTGACGCCCTCTTGGCTGGCATCAACGACTCAACAACAGAGGCTTCTGCTGGTCCTATCCTGCCTTATCACAAAGGCACACTGAAGCGTAAGGCTTGCTGGAACCCTGTTCTTTATCAGATGCCAGACGGTGAGATTATTTTGTTCTTCAAGATTGGTCTTAAGGTAGCCGACTGGACCGGTTGGTTGGTTAGGTCTAATGACGGCGGCAAGACATGGAGCAAGCGCGAAGCACTGCCAAAGGGTTTCATTGGTCCTGTAAAGAACAAGCCTGAGTTGATTAACAACCGCCTTGTTTGCGGTTCAAGTACCGAGGGCGACGGATGGCGCCTGCACTTCGAGATATATGACCTGGCCACAAAACAGTGGAAATATGTTGGTCCTATAGAGGCAGAAGATGCTATCCGCACCGACAAGCCAGAGAAGGCACAGCCAATATTCATTATCCAGCCATCAATAATCAAGTTGAAGGACGGTCGTCTTCAGGTGCTCTGCCGTACACGCAATGCAAAGATTGGAACATCATTCAGCAGCGACGGCGGCGACACATGGAGCAAGGTTACACTTATTGACGTGCCAAACAATCAGTCGGGAACAGATGCCGTAACACTAAAAGACGGTCGTCATGCTCTCATCTACAATAACTTTGAGACATTGCTGGGCACTCCAAAGGGACCACGCACTCCTATAAGCATCGCCCTTTCTGACGATGGCACCAACTGGCAGCATGCCCTTACCCTTGAGGATTCACCTATCAGCCAATATTCTTACCCGGCAATTATTCAGGGTAAGGATGGTTCGCTCCATTGCATCTACACTTGGAGACGACTCCGCATGGCATACAAGAAAATAGATTTGAAGAAACTGAAATAAAGATGAAAAGAATAATATCCTTCATTACTACTATAATAGTCTGCGCAAATATCAATGCGCAGACTATTAACATCGTTACCGAGAAAAACGCAAACAACCGTCAGCAGTATGCCGCAGAGTATCTTCAGAAGAAGCTCAACGCCTTAGGCTATGAGGCAGCAATCAGCGAGAACGGCAAAAAGCAGAAGGCTGAGTATCATATTTTCTTACAGCAATCCAAGAAAAAAGGATTAGCCCAAGAGGGCTTCAGCATCGTTGCAAAGAAAAATACCACTACCGTTGTGGGCAACGACGGCACAGGCGTAATCTATGGTTGTAACGAACTGGCTGAGCACGCAAAGCAGTATGGCAATCTGAATTTCAAGTCGGTAAACAACGAGAAACCTTCCATGGTTCTCCGCGGTGCTTGCATAGGCATGCAGAAAACAGTGTTCCTGCCTGGCCGATATGTATATGAATATCCATATACACCTGAGGATTTTCCATGGTTCTATGACAAAGAGCACTGGATTGAGTATCTTGACATGCTGGTTGACAATCGCATGAACTCACTCTACCTTTGGAACGGTCATCCATTTGCCTCACTTGTAAAGCTAAAGGACTATCCTTTTGCCATCGAGGTTGACGACGCTACATTCAAAAAGAATCAGGATGTGTTCTCTTTCCTCACCCACGAGGCCGACAAACGAGGCATCTTTGTCATTCAGATGTTCTACAACATTTTGCTCAGCAAACCATTTGCCGAGCACTACGGTCTGAAGACACAAGACCGCAACCGTCCTATCACACCGCTCGTATCTGACTATACCCGCAAGAGCATTGCGGCATTCATAGAAAACTACCCCAACGTAGGTCTGCTCGTATGCCTTGGCGAGGCTATGGCAACCATCGAAGACGATGTTAAGTGGATGAAAGAAACCATTATCCCTGGCATCAAGGATGGTTTGAAAGCCAGTGGCCGCACCGACATTCCTCCAGTGGTTCTGCGCTCACACGACACTGATGGTCCATTGGTGCTCAAGGAGTCACTCCCACTCTATCCTAATATCTATACAATGAGCAAGTACACAGGCGAGAGTCTTACCACTTATGAGCCAGGAGGTCCATGGGGAGAGACCCACCGTCAGCTGGCAGCCGCCGCACCTGTGCATATTGACAATGTGCATATCCTTGCCAATCTGGAGCCATGGCGCTGGTCATCACCAGCATTTACCCAGAAAACAGTTCAGGCAATGCACAACGTGCATCATTCAAAGGGATTGCACCTCTATCCACAGGCCAGCTACTGGGATTGGCCTTATGCTGCCGACAAATTGCCAAACGGCGACCGTCTGAAACAGGTCGACCGCGACTGGATGTGGTTTAAGGTATGGGGCCGCTACTCTTGGAACAGTAACCGTGGTGATGACAATGAGTACTGGCAGAATGTGCTTGCCAACCACTTTGGCATTACCACCGATGCTGCTGCACTGCTGCTCAAGGCATACGACGAGTCTGGTGAGATTGCGCCAAAGCTGTTGCGCCGTTTCGGTATTACAGAAGGTAATCGCCAAACGCTCCTGCTTGGAATGAAAATTGCGCAATTTGTCAATCCATACAAATACAATATCTACCCAGGTTTCTACGAGAGCTGCGGCCCTCAGGGCGAGAAACTCATTGAATATGTAGAAAAAGAGTGGAAAGGCGAGAAGCATGTTGGTGAACTGCCGCTCGACATCGTCGACCAGTGTGTTGAGCATGGCAAGAAGGCTGTCGAAGCCATCAATGCCATCAATGTTAAACCTACAAAGAATGCTGAAGAGTTTGAGCGCATAAAGAACGACATGGAGTGTTACCAGACATTTGCCATCTCATTCCGTTATAAAGTGCTTGCCGCTCAGCAGGTGCTCAACTACAAGTGGACAAAAGAGATAAAGTATCTTGATGCAGCCCTGCCATTGCTCAACAAGAGTCTGCTATATTGGTACAAGCTCGCCATCAAGACCGATGATACTTATCATTACGCCAACTCTATGCAGACCTCACATCGTCGCATCCCTGTTGGCGGTGATGACGGCAAGTTCAAGACATGGAAAGACATGATTCCTGTTTATGAGGAGGAACTGGAAGCTTTGCAAAACAATATTTACAAACTTAAGAACCCTACTGCTAAGAATACCGATGTTAAGATTGATGCTGTCGTTCCTGCAACAGTGCGCCTCATCTCTCCATCCAAGACCGTCACCCTCACCAAGGGCGCATATCTCTATGAGAACCGTCCAGAGATGATCGACTCTATAGCACCTGAGTTAGAAGGTCTGCAGTCAATCATCCTCAACCGCGACACTACCCGCATAGTAGGAACAACCCTTGAGTTTGAAACCGACAAACCTGTAAAGGTGCTCGTAGGACTTTTCAACGACGATGATCCTAAGTGGGCAAAGGCACCTAAGCTCGAGGTCGATGCAACTGGCAACGAATATGGCCAGGCCGAACCAGTTATCACCAATGCCATCAACATGACTGGCATGCCATTGGTAAACATCCATACATACAACATGCCGGCAGGCCGCCACACACTGCGCTTGCCTAAGGGCATTATTATGGTGGCAGGATTCACCGCAAGCGACATTAAGCCACGCGATGCCGGACTCAACGGTGCTGGCGACGAGGTTGACTGGCTGTTTATGAAGTAACTAGAAGGCCTAGAGCCCCTAGAGAATTTAGATAACCTAGAACCTCTAGAAAATCTAGATAGCCTAGAATATCTAGAAGACCTAGAAAGCCTAGAATATCTAGAAGGCCTAGAATATCTAGAAAGCCTAGCCCCCTAGGAATCCTAGAATCTCCTAGGGTTTCCTAGCCCCCAAGAAAAAAAACAAAAAAGCAAAATAAATGAAACGACTCGCTATTCTATCACTGCTCATCACACTGTGCATCAAAAGCTTTGCATCAGGTATCGATGCCAATGTGATGCAACGCATATATAAAGAGGTACGCACCCCATATAAATACGGCATGGTGGTTGCTCCTGCCGACAACTATCACAAGATTGACTGTCCCACTATCTTCCGTGAAAACGGCAAGTGGTACATGACATACGTTGTATATAATGGCAAAGACGGCACCGACGGCCGCGGCTATGAGACATGGCTTGCCGAGAGTGACGACCTGCTCACATGGAAAACCACTGGTCGCCTGTTGTCGTTCAAGGACAGTGGCTGGGATATGAACCAGCGTGGCGGTTTCCCAGCATTGATAGACTGGACCTGGGGCGGTTCTTATAAGATGGAGACCTTCAAGGGACGCCATTGGATGACCTATATCGGTGGCGAGGGCACTGGCTATGAAGCAGTAAAGGCTCCACTCAACATAGGCATGGCATGGACCGAAGGCGACATCACCCAACCTCATGAGTGGCAGTCGGCCAACAAGCCCCTGCTGAGCATCAACGATAAGGATGTTCAGTGGTGGGAGAAGCTTGTGCAGTATAAGAGCACCATCTACCGCGACGATGCCAAGACTCTGGGCAAGCGTTTCATTATGTTCTATAATGCCGGTGGCATCAACCCTGCCAACGACATGAAGGCAGAGCGCATAGGCATAGCACTCTCTGACAACCTCAAGAAATGGAAACGCTATGAGGGCAACCCCGTATATTCCCACGAGGCCAAGGGCATCATCACTGGCGATGCACAGATAGTAAAGATGGACGACCTCTACGTCATGTTCTATTTCTCTGCTTATAATCCTAAGCGCAACTACAACGCTTTCAACACCTTCTCTGTAAGCCGCGACCTTATCCATTGGCAAGACTGGACTGGCGCCGACCTTATCTATCCTACCAAGGAATACGATGAGATGTTCGCCCACAAGAGTTATGTTGTGAAACACGACGGTGTTGTATATCATTTCTACTGTGCTGTAAACAACGAAGGCCAGCGAGGCATTGCCGTTGCCACCAGCACCCCTATGGGCAAGAGTCAGGTATCATTCCCTGCACCAGAAACCAAGGGCCGTCGCACCATCACCAATCTGAACAATGGTTGGGAGGCGCGATTATTAAGGAGTTCAGGAGTTCAGGAGTTCAGGAGTTCAGACATTACCTCACAACCTGAATCAACCAACTCATCCCTCATCCCTCATCCCTCATCAACTAAAAAAATAAACCTCCCCCACAACTTCGACGATTACTACGGTTATCGCCAGCTGCGCCATGGCAACCTGCACGGTTCAGCTGTCTACAGCAAATCGTTCGATGCAGAGAAGAAGTCAGGCAAACGATATTTCCTGCAGTTAGAGGGTGTTGGTACATACGCCACAGTGACGCTCAACGGCACTACATATCCTAAAGAACTTGTTGGCCGTACCGTCTTCACCCTTGACATTACCGATGCACTTAGAAACGGTCGTAACGAGATAAAGATTGATGTAGACCATCCAGCCATGCAAACCGAATCACCATGGGTTTGTGGCGGTTGCTCGTCAGAATGGGGATTCAGCGAAGGTTCACAGCCATTAGGCATTTATCGCCCAGTAAGTCTTATCGAGACCGATGAGGTGCGCATCGAACCATTCGGTGTTCATATCTGGCATAACGACCATACAGACTCTGTATTCATCAATACCGAAGTACACAACTACGGCACATCTACAACCACCATTGAGGTAGTCAATAAGTTCATGCTTTCCAGCGGCAAACAAGTGTTCCGCCTTGTTGATAACGTAAGCGTGGCACCTGGCGAGACAAAGATCGTTAGTCAGTCAGCAAAGATAGAAAACCCAATCCTATGGTGTCCGGAAAATCCTTATCTCTATAAACTTGCCAGCATGATAAAGTGCAGCGGCAAGACAACCGATGAGATAAGCACACCTTTTGGTATCCGCACGCTGTCATGGCCATGCCATAGAAAAGACGGTGACGGAAGATTCTTCCTCAACGGCAAACCAGTGTTTATCAACGGAACATGCGAGTACGAGCATCTGCTTGGCCAGGGACATGCTTTCTCCCCAGAGCAGATAAAGTCGCGCATCAAGCAAATACGCAATGCTGGTTTCAACGCCCTACGCGAGGCTCATCAGCCCCACAACCTGCTCTATCAGCAGTTGTGCGACGAGCAGGGCATCATGTTCTGGAGTCAGTATTCTGCACATATCTGGTACGACACACCACAATTCCGCGAAAACTTCAAGAAATACATATACCGTTGGATACGCGAACACCGCAACTCCCCAAGTGTTATCCTGTGGGGTTTACAGAATGAGAGTGTGCTGCCAAAGGAGTTTGCAGAGGAGTGTTGCGACATCATACGCAGCTTAGACCCAACATCCCGCACCATGCGTGCCATCACTACTTGCAACGGAGGTGAAGGTTCCGACTGGAACGTTATCCAGAACTGGAGCGGCACCTATGGAGGCAATGCCGACATCTATGACAAGGAACTGTCGCAGCCAAACCAATTGCTCAACGGAGAGTATGGAGCATGGCGCACCATTGGTTACGATGAAGATAAGTTCTGCGAACTAATGGGTAAGAAAGCACGCCTTGCAGAGAAGGCCAAGGATAGTGTCTGCGGACATTTCCAATGGATATTCATCACCCACGACAACCCAGGCCGCGTACAGCCCGATGGTGCCTACCGCCGTGTAGACAAGATTGGTCCTGTAAACTACAAGGGACTTGCCACCATCTGGGAACAGCCTACTAAGGGTTACTATATGTACCGCCACATGTATGTCAAGTCAGACACTGTTATACCAACAGCCGCTCATCGCAATAAAGACCTTCTGAAGGGTGCCGAGGGCTACACATATCTATATAGAATAAACTGCGGTGGCGACCAGTACACAGATGAATATGGTCAGACATGGCTTCAGGACGACACCACCTTCAGCCACTCTTGGGGCGAGGACTATGGAATGCACCCATA
The DNA here is from genome assembly GCA_045614255.1 of Prevotella sp. Classification (GTDB taxonomy): domain Bacteria; phylum Bacteroidota; class Bacteroidia; order Bacteroidales; family Bacteroidaceae; genus Prevotella. The sequence goes on along the minus strand of JAZLCN010000048.1, from coordinate 6,277 downwards.
TCAGGCATCACAGTCAACAACCAAGGAAGAGATTCATGGCACCAATAGCGACCCGCTGTTCCAGTCGTTCCGCTATGGCCGTCATCTGCTCTGGTACGACTTCCCATTGCCAGATGGCGAATATCGCATCGAACTATACTTTGCTGAGCCTTGGCATGGCAAAGGTGGTGGTGAGAGCGATGACTACGAAGGACTGCGCCTCTTCGACGTAGCAGCTAATGGCATCACCGTAGCCGATGATATCGACCCATGGGCAGAAGCAGGCTATTGTGGTTCAATGCGTCGCGTGGTTACAGGCAAAGCCATAAATGGCAACCTTCGCATCTCCTTCCCAGAGATAAAGGCTGGTCAGGCCATCATCAGTGCCATTGCCATTGCAACTTCAAGTAGTGAAGGAGTGAAGGAGTCAAAGGGAGTCAAAGGGAGTCAAAGGCCATTACCAACAGATGCAAACAACTTGTCAACTCGTCAACTTGTCAACTCGTCAACTGAATCAAACAACTCACCAACTAAATTCACTTGGTCTTCACTCGACACTGACACCATCGCCAAACTTCCAAAGAGCGAGTTGCCTGCCGATGTCGATGCTATTCCTGCCAGCGACTATCTTCCTGTTAAGGCAAAAGGAAAGAATCCTTCAACCACCACTTGGATTATCACCCCAGGCCTCGGCAAGGAGTATGCCCTCCGCTTCCGCTATAAGAACGTTACCGGCGAGCCTATTAAGGCACAGCTCAAGATTGTAGACAGCAAGAAGGCAGTTCTTGTAGACCGTGAGGTATCCTTCCCGCCAACACCAAAGAAGTTTAAGATGTTGAGCACCACCACCGGCACCCAAATCAACGCCGGCACCTACACGCTTACCATCGAGGGCAAAGATTTGGAGTTTGAGAAACTAACGGTACAGTAAGAGGTGAGGTAAGGATTAAGGAATAAGGATTAAGGAATAGGGAATAAGGATTACTTGTCAAGGAAATGGCCTTTAACTCCCTTTAACTCCAAACTCCAAAACTCCAAAGACAAAAACAATAATTATGAAGAAAATCATCATATCAACACTGTTTGCATTATGCACCAGCCATTATGCATTTAGCATTGAACAGCATAACTGGGAGAACCACCATGTTCTGCAGATAAACCGCGAGCCTGCACGTGCATACTTCATGCCTTATGCCACAAAGAAAGGCGACAGTCAGCTTTCGCTTAACGGCACATGGAAGTTCCATTGGTCTAAGACACCCGAAGGCCGCATCGCAGATTTCTACAAACCTAAGTTCAACAGCAAGAAATGGGACAGCATACAGGTTCCTTCCAACTGGGAAGTGAGTGGCTACGGCACACCCATATATGTCTCTGCCGGTTTTCCTTTTAAGATTAACCCTCCATTTGTTACCAGCGAGCCAAAGAAAGACTGGACCACATACGAGGAGCGCAATCCTACAGGACAATATCTGCGCACCTTCGAGTTGCCAGATGGTTGGACCAGCGGACAAACCTTCCTACGCTTCGAAGGAGTGATGAGCGCTTTCTATGTATGGATTAACGGCGAGCGTGTGGGCTACTCACAAGGTTCGATGGAAGCCTCTGAGTTTAATATCAGTAAATATCTGCGCCCAGGCACCAACAATATTGCCGTAGAGGTTTATAAGTACAGCGATGGCAGCTATCTCGAAGATCAGGACTTCTGGCGTTTTGGCGGCATCCATCGCGATGTAACCCTTTTCCACACACCCGATGTGCGCCTCAGCGATATTGCAGTACGCACCGTGCCTGTTTTTATGAGTGAAGGAGTTCAGGAGTTAAAGGGAGTTAATGAGTCCCCTTCCCTTCGGGAGGGGTTAGGGGTAGGTTCCTCGTCAACTGAATCCTACCTCCTCCAACTCGACCCCGAGTTCGCCGTCTACGGCAATGAGCGCGGCAAGGGTTGTAAGTTCACCGCCATACTTACCGATGACCAAGGCAAGGAAGTAGGTCGTCAGACCACACCGATAGAAGACATTCTCGACCTTAGTCACAAAGCCGCCAATATGAACGAGTGGTTCCCACAACGAGGCTACCGTAAGTTCGAGCGCATGGTGATACCTGTAAAAACTCCGAAAGAGTGGTCGGCAGAATATCCCAACCTCTATTCACTGCATCTTCAGCTTGCCGACTCCACTGGCCGCATCATCGAACAGGCCGATATGCGCATTGGTTTCCGCCACGTCTGTGTTGTCGATGGTCAGGTGCTGGTTAATGGCAATCCTATCAAGCTGCGCGGAGTAAACCGTCATGAGCACGACCCACAATCAGCACGCGTGATGACCGAAGAGCGCATGCTTCAAGACATTATCCTTATGAAGCGAGCCAACATCAATGCAGTGCGCACCGCCCACTACCCCAATGTGCCACGTTGGTATGAACTATGCGACAGTCTTGGCATCTATGTCATGGACGAGGCCGACATAGAGAGTCATGGTCTCCGTGGCACCCTTGGAAGCACACCCGACTGGCATGCCGCTTTCATGGACCGTTGCGTACGTATGGCTGAACGAGATAAGAACTACCCCTCTATCATCTTCTGGAGTCTTGGCAATGAGAGCGGTTATGGCGCCAACCACGCCGCCATGTCAGCATGGCTTCGTGAGTTCGACCCAACACGCCTCATCCACTATGAGGGAGCACAAGGCGAGAATGGCAACGACCCATATACCGTTGATGTAATCAGCCGTTTCTACACCCGTGTGATGCAGGAGTATCTCAACCCTGGCATTCCTGAGGGCAGCGATGCTGAGCGAGCCGAGAATGCCCGCTGGGAGCGTCTGATGGAGATTGCTAATCAAAGGAGTGTTTCAAGGAGTTCAGACAATAGCAATGCAAGTAATCCTTCATCCCTAATCCCTAATCCCTCATCTCTTGTCCATACCCATCCCCGCCCCATCATGACCAGCGAGTATGGCCACTGCATGGGTAATGCCTTAGGCAATCTCAAAGACTATTGGGATGAGTTCTACTCACACCCCCACATGCTTGGCGGTTTCCTTTGGGACTGGGTAGACCAGGGCATCGATCGCAACTGCGTGTGGAGCCGCCCAGACGGTCAGCGCCCACGTGCAGCCAGCAAGATGGAGATAGGCTATGGCGGTGACTTTGGCGACAAGCCTAACCTCAAGGCCTTCTGCCTCAACGGCGTGATTATGAGCAATCGTGAGACAACACCTAAATATGAAGAGGTGAAAAAAGTCTACTCACCCATCCAGTTCCATTTCAATGGCACCGATGTTATTGTGCGCAATCTCTACAGTCTGTATCCTCTAAGCACATATCAATTCCATGTTGAGTTGCAAGAAAACGGAAAGATTGTAAAGAGTGAAGAAGTAAGAATTAATAATGGCGACTCTGCCATCAACCTCTCATCCCTCATCCCTAATCTCTCATCCGACAACGACATCCGCCTCAACATCAGCTGTCGTCTGAAAGAGAAGCAGCCATGGGCAGAAGCAGGTTATGAGATAATCAGCGAACAGATAGTAATCTCTGACAATCCTTTAGTTGTAGCACAGAAACAGTTAGGAGCCCAGTATAGCGGTGGAGCAGTTCACTCTATACCATCAGAATATCTTCGTCAGCTCGACAATGTGCTTACTCCTAACTTCTTCCGTGCACCAACCGACAACGATAAGAGCTTTGGCAACTGGCTGGCAAAAGACTGGACACGCTACGGCATTGATGCCCCAAAGGCAAAGCGCATCAACGACAATACCATTGAATACCAGTTCTCATATTTCGATTCTAAGAAACCAGAAATAGCACCAGTTGAGAAAGGTTCCATCATAGTAACAACGCAACTTGCGCCACTCAGCCACAATGTGTTTGAGCTCACCCAGACCTACGAGTGCCGTGGTGAATTGCCAGAGCTGCCACGCCTTGGTTTCTGCGCCACACTGCCTGAACAATACGATAATGTTAAGTGGTATGGCCGCGGTCCATGGGAAAACTACCCCGACCGCCTCACCTCTTGCCCAGTAGGCTGGTATGAGAATAAGGTTGGCGCCACCTATACCCATTATGCCCGTCCGCAAGATGGAGGCAATCATGGCGATTGCAGCGTGCTCATCCTCAGCGGCTATGGCGTGCCTACTATAACCATGACAGCCGTCGACAGCACCTTCTCGTTCTCTGCTCTGCCTTACAGTGCAAAGCAGCTGGCAGATACAGCCCACGACTACGAGCTTTATCCTTCAGGCCAAACCTATGTAAGCATCGACTGCGCCGTACTTGGCATCGGCAACAGCAGTTGTGGTCCTGGCGTGCTGAAGAAATACTCTATCGACAAGAGCAAGACACACACATTGCGCCTAAGAGTCAAGATTGACTACTAATTATAATGATTAACAATGACTGCAAAGCTTTTTAGCTTGCACACTAATTACACTCTCACATCTCGAATTTCTCAATTTTCAATTCGGATGATTAGAGTGTAATTAGTTTTTTAAAAGATTCAGTCTCTTATCCCAATTCGGTCATTTGATTTTAGTTGACTGTTTAGGATTTATTCCTCGTCCTTGTCCACATCGTTCTTAGGAAGTTCCTTCACCGAAGTACCAGTGAGAAATACCTTTGAGCGAGTGCCGTTGCTGTCCACCTTAGCTATAGGCTGGAAGTTCACACGGAGCGAAGTAACATTGTCGCGCACATTAAACTCAGACGCGCTGTCAGCGGGAGCAGTCTTCAAACCTATCTTAAACGATCCGAAACCATCGAGCTTCACTCGCTTTGAGTCCTGCAATGCACTGTTCATCACCTCCACGAGCTCCTCAAGCACCGCCTTCACGTCCGACTTCTTCACCGAGCAGTTGCGCTGTATCACCTCGGCTATCTCGTCGGTTCCCATCACCTGTGTTGCCACTGCCTTTGCATACCACTTACCATACTGTGCACTCTTAGAGTTGTTGTTCTTCATCAATCGATAAAATACTGCCATAATCTTTACTATTAAATTAATAAGGTTAAATAAAAAAAATTGTTTCTCATGTTTTGTCCGGACATCTTGTCTCAAGGTCTTTCCTTTCGACATTGCAAAGAAATTTACAGCGAGAGCAGAATCACATAGCTAGCATTTGTGTTTTGCCGAGCGCCTCATTTCTTATGCAAAGTTACATCATTTTCCTTCTTTTTCAAAACATTATCCCGCTACCCCTATAATTACCTTTTTGCAATGCGTTGATAATCAGTGTATCTGCTTTAGGAGTAAAAGGAAGATAGAAGGCGGTCTCTCCCCCGCCCTCTCCCTGGAGAGGGAGCAAAGCATGCAAGCCCTAATCTCTAATCTTTAATCCCTCATCTTTAATCTCTCGCTCATCGTTCAACGTTCAACGTTCATCGTTCAACGTTAATCATCCAAATTATAATATGTACGCGCAGGGATTTGCAAAAATCCGTTAACAAGATTTTCCATCCATAGGAGGAAAATATTATTAACAGTGGTTAACAGAAACGACAACTCTTTTTCTCACTCACCATTCTCATCAACAGTTTTTGAAAAATTTGCTTGGGGAAATAGAAATTAATCGCTTATCATTGTAGGGAGAAATAGGCAGAGAGCTATCAATTCCAGCTTTTTGTATTGTTGGGATAATTGAAAGTAATTTGCCTATTTCAACGTTCATCATCCCAATTATAATATGTACGCTTGTCAAGGTAACGTCCTTTAAGTCTCCACGTATCACACGTATCTCCACGTATTATTTATCCTTTAGAAATAAGATACGTGAAAATCCTTGTGATACGCAGGAGAGTTTTCCCACTGTGCTCCCTCTTGAAAAGGGGGAGCTAGAGGGGGATGGGAATCCTTTAAATCCTAAAATCCTTAGAATTGAGAACGATGAACGTAGGCGGATTACAAATCCGCAACTAACGCCAGTCGGATTGCAAATCCGCCTGAACAGAACAAAGGTTTTCGGGCGTTGCAGTTGTCCTTGAACAGCATTAGAACCTGCGCCCGAAAGTTCTTTTTGTTTTATACCATCCTGCGTATCGCGAGTATCTACACAAACAATAAAAATACGTATCAATACGCACGATACGTGGAAGATAAAATACTGATTGATAGTGCTATAAAGCATATTATAAAGAAGCAAAACTCTGCGAAATCTTATTTTTTAAGATACTTTTCGCTGAGTTTTGAGAAATTTTATGTAGATTTGCATACAACTAAAAGTGATTGTATGATTATAGGAAGAGAAAATGAGCTAAAAATGCTTCATGAAGCATATAGCGACGAGTATTCACAATTTGT
>JAZLCN010000047.1:0-37994 GCA_045614255.1 Prevotella sp. | reverse complement strand
TTCCTAGAGCCCTTAGCCCCAAAAAGAATTCACTAATTATAAACAATAAAAACTAAAAGAAAATGAAAGCAGAATTAGTTTCAAAGGCATATGAAGTAGCGAAAGAGCGCTACGCAGCCATTGGTATTGACACAGAGAAAGTATTACAGCAGCTTCAGGACTTCCACCTGAGCATGCACTGCTGGCAGGCAGACGGCGTTAAGGGATTTGAGGTGCAGGCTGGCGCTATGTCTGGTGGTATCCAGTCTACAGGCGATTTCCCTGGCGCAGCTCGTAACATCGATGAACTTCGTCAGGATGTTCTCAAGGCTAAGTCTTTGATTCCTGGTAGCCACCGTCTGAACCTCCATGAGATTTATGGTGACTTCAAGGGTAAGGTTGTTGACCGCGACGAGGTAACTGTTGAATACTTCCAGTCATGGATTGATTGGGCAAAGGACAACAATACTCTGCTCGACTTCAACTCTTCTTCATTCTCTCATCCAAAGTCTGGCAGTCTCTCACTGTCAAACCCAGACGAGGGTATCCGCAAGTTCTGGATTGAGCACACAAAGCGTTGCCGTGACATCGCTAACGCAATGGGTGAGGCTCAGGGTGATCCATGTATCATGAACCTTTGGGTACACGATGGTTGCAAGGACGTAAGCGTTAACCACGGTCTGTATCGTAACTTGCTGAAGGCATCTCTCGATGAAATCTTCGAGAAGGAGCAGCCAATGATGAAGGATTGTATCGAGGGTAAGGTATTCGGTATCGGTCTCGAGAGCTTCACAGTAGGCTCACACGACTTCTATACAGCATACGCATCTAAGTACGATAAGATTCTTACTATCGACACTGGTCACTATCATCCAACAGAGTCTCCAGCAGACAAGGTAAGCGCTGTTCTGCCATTCGTTAAGGAGTTGATGCTTCACGTTTCTCGCCCAGTACGTTGGGACTCAGACCACGTTACAATCATGGACGACCCAACACAGGAGCTGTTCTTCGAAATCGTTCGCGCTGGCGCTCTCGACCGTGTACACTATGGTCTTGACTTCTTCGATGGTTCAATCAACCGTATCGGTGCTTATGTTATCGGTTCTCGCTCTGCTCAGAAGTGCATGCTTCGCGCTCTGCTCGAGCCAAAGGATCTCATTGCTAAGTATGAGCTGGCAGGCGAAGGCTACAAGGTGCTCGCACTCGTTGAGGAGCAGAAGGCTATGCCATGGCAGGCTGTTTACGATGAGTTCTGCGTACGCAACAATGTTCCTGTAGGTGATGAGTTCATCGCTGACATCGACCAGTATGTTGCTGACGTGGTTTCTAAGAGAGGATAAATATTTATAGTTGACGAGTTGTTTTGTTTAGTAAACAAGTTGACGAGTTAACAAGTAAACAAGTTATATGCTTAAATATCAAGCACCTTGTAAACTTGACATCTCGTTTACTTGTCAACTGAATCAAACAACTCGTCAACTCGTTAACTTGTTAACTTGTCAACTAAAAAAATCATGGAAATAATAATCGGACTTTTAATCATAGCCATTGGCGCCTTCTGCCAGTCAAGCTGCTACGTGCCTATTAATAAAATAAAAGATTGGTCGTGGGAGTCTTACTGGATTGTTCAAGGTGTCTTCGCATGGCTTGTGTTCCCATTCTTGGGAGCAATGCTTGCAGTGCCAGAAGGCCAAAGCCTTTGTGGCTTGTTCGGTGCAGCTAACTCTTTCAACCTCTGGATGACCGTTCTCTTCGGTGTTCTCTGGGGTGTTGGTGGTCTTACCTTCGGTCTGTCTATGCGCTACCTCGGCGTGGCTCTTGGACAGTCTATAGCTCTTGGCACATGTGCTGGTCTTGGCACAATCATGGGTCCAGTGCTACTCAACCTGTTCTTCCCAGAGCTGAAAGCACTCGAGTCGCTCACCTTTGCCGTTATCATGGGTGTTGTCATTACTCTCATCGGTATCGCTATCATCGGTGTGGCAGGTGGCATGAAGGCTTCTTCGCTCTCTGAAGAGGAGAAGAAGGCAGCCGTTAAGGATTTCAATTTCCCTAAGGGTCTTGCCATAGCACTGCTCGCTGGTTTCATGAGCGGATGCTTCAACGTAGGTCTTGAGTTTGGTAAAGACATCAACTTCGGTGAACTCACCGACCCAATGTATCGCACACTGCCAGCAACACTGCTTGTAACGCTTGGCGGTTTCGTTACCAACGCAATATATTGCTTCTATCAGAACCAAAAGAACAAGACATGGGGCGACTATAAGAAGGGCAATGTTTGGGGCAACAACCTGTTGTTCTGTGCTCTTGCAGGTGGTCTCTGGTACAGTCAGTTCTTTGGTCTGAGTCTTGGCAAGGGATTCCTCACAGAATCAGAAACCTTGACAACTCTGGCATTCTGCATCCTCATGGCTCTCAACGTAACCTTCTCTAACGTTTGGGGTATCATCCTCAAGGAGTGGAAGGGTTGCTCAACAAAGACTATCGTGGTATTGGTAATCGGTATCCTCGTACTGATTGCTTCTTCTTTCATACCACAATTTATCTAAAATTAAGAATGAAAAATGAAGAATGAAGAATCTTTTGGCAAATCTATCAATTGATTCTTCATTCTTCGTTATTCATTCTTCATTATTCGCATTCGCTCATCAGCTTCGCAGTCTTCACTCTTCATTCTTAATTCTTCATTCTTAATTTAAATCATGGAAATATTCATCGGACTTTTAATCATAGCCATAGGCAGTATCGGCGTAAGCAGTTCTTATATACCTATTAATAAAATAAAGGAATGGTCGTGGGAAAACTTCTGGATGGTACAAGGTATCTTTGCATGGCTTGTGTTCCCATTCCTTGGAGCATTGCTTGCGGTGGATGAAGGACGCTCACTCATTGACATGTGGAGTCAGGGCGGCGCCATGCCAGCCATCATCTACGGTGTGCTGTGGGGCGTGGGCGGACTAACCTTCGGTCTCGGCATGCGCTATCTCGGTGTGGCTCTCGGACAAAGCATCGGCATGGGCACATGCTCTGCCTTTGGAACAATACTCCCTCCCCTACTTGCTGGCGACAATCTCTTAGAAGGCAAAGGCTTGCTGCTCCTTATCGGCGTGAGCATAATGATTGCGGGTATTGCCATCATCGGTTATGCAGGCAGCCTGCGCAACCAGAATCTCAGCGAGGAAGAAAAGCGTGCTGCCATCAAAGACTTTGCACTGACCAAGGGTCTCATCGTAGCCTTCCTTGCTGGTGCCATGAGTGCCTGCTTCAACCTTGGTTTGGAAAGCGGAGCTCCTATGAAAGAGTTTGCCGTAGTAGCTGGTTGTGACACTCTGTTTGCAGGTCTGCCAGTCATCTTCCTTGTCACAGCAGGCGGCTTTTGCACCAATGCAGCATACTGTATCTACCAGAACATTAAAAACAAGACTGCAGGTGAGTACCTCAAAGTTACTCCTGGGGTATTAATCAGCAATATTCTGTTCTGCGCACTCGCTGGTGTTTGCTGGTACAGCCAGTTCTTTGGACTTGAAACTGGTCGCAGTTTCCTGCCGAAAGACGGTGTTCTCTATGCTTTCTCATGGAGCATCCTCATGTCGCTCAACGTCATTGCATCCAACATATGGGGCATCATCCTTAAAGAATGGAAGGGCGTTGGCGCCAAGACCATCGGCGTGCTTCTTCTCGGTCTTGCCGTGCTCATCGCCTCAATCATCGTGGTTTCTATAGCACAGCAGTAAAGCCATGCCATACATTGGTAAAAAAAATATTTGGTTTTTACTACCGTTCATCCTTTTCAGTTGCAGTAGCGACCCAGAATATCCTGAGTCGCACTACAAGACTCTTGAACTTATTAATAAGTATGGCAGTATAGTTAAGGGCGACTGGCACAGACAGTATATCAGCGACAACCAAATGCTATTTGAGCAACTGCACTTGAAAGGCGACAGCACTATGACTGGCTATGTGAAATGGCTCGCACGAAAGAAAGTAAGCGTTGAAGGCAAAGAGACTTGGACCGACTGGGATACCATTGCCAACGACAGTCTGAAAGGCACATGGCGCTTACAATGGCGCAATGGCACCGACTACATCATTTTCATCACAAACGGTTTGAAACCACATAATATAACATGGACAAATCAAGCCGAGCTATATTATGCCACAAACGAGTCGCTCCACATTCATTCTTCTATATCAGGCAAACCTGTAGAATATACAAGAGGAACAGCTGAAATAGATTTTTGAACGACAAAGATTATTGAAAAATTTTTTTTTGCAAAAAATCAAGAAAACGTCACTTTGCCCTATAATGCATTGATTATCAATCAGTTTAACAAAGTGACGTTTATTTTCATTTCGTCACTATCGTCACTGCTGCAAAACAAGTTGTTTTGGTCTGCAAAATGATAGGTTTTGCTCTCCAAAATGATAGGTTTTAGAGCCCAAAACAACTTGTTTTGTTTTTAAGCACTATTTTTTAAAAGATTTATCTGGTGTTTTCCAGAAATCACTTGTCAGTTTTTGCTTTGTCAAACTGATTTTCTTGTCGCTGTTTTGTTTGTTTTACTAAAGAACTTGTCAACTTATGTTTTCCCAGAATCATTATTAATTATTTTCTTAAAACAAAGTCAAATCTCAATCCACCATTTGGGCGGTTACTGACAGTTATGGTTCCGCCATGAAATTGAACTGCATGTTTTACAATTGCTAGGCCAAGTCCTGTACCACCTTTTTTTCGTGACCGACCTTTATCCACACGATAAAACCTTTCAAAAAGACGAGATAATTGTATCTCATCCACCCCTATACCATCATCCTCAAAACAAATTCTGCACTCTCTTTCATTATTTGACAACAATGATACATATATATTATTACCATCTGAATAGGCCAAAGCGTTTTCGGTAAGATTGCGGAAAATAGAAGCTATAAGCGATGGATTACCATTTATTGTTACTTGTTCGTTAAAGTCGGTATGTAAAATCATACGCTCATTTATGGGTAAAATTTCCAATTCCTCTGCTATTTCCTTTAAAATATCATTAAGAACAATTATTTCCTTACCTATTAGAGTATTTCCGTCTTCCATTCTTGTAATTAAAGAAATATCGGCTAACAACCTACGGAGACGTTCATTATTAGTATAACAACGTTCAATGAGCTCTATGCGTTTTTCTTCGCTTAAGCTAATACCAGAAAGCAATGTTTCAAGACACACTTGCATGGATGCGACAGGAGTTTTTAGCTCGTGGTTAATATTGTTGGTAAGCTGTCTCTTTATTCGCATTTTCTCTTGTTCCTCGCGCAAGGTTGCCTCATATGCTATATCTCTATCCTTAATTGTTTGCTGCCATTGTGCATATAGCTGTACAATGTGATTGGAAATAGAGCCAAGTTCATCATTTGGGAAAGGTTCATTCTCATCGAACGCCTCTCCTTTTTTTGCCTTATCGGCAAATCTATTAAGTCTTTCTATTGTTTTGCCAAGCCTTCTTGTGGCGAAATAAGCTAATACACTCATCAGTGAACTGATGATAATCATTACTCCTAAGAAGTCCCAATCTGCTTTAAGCAATTCTCTAAGTGTGGACGAGTATGGAATAGCTGTTCGTATTATGGTCCGGGTTCCCTTTGTAGCTGAATAAAAATACTCACGTCCGTCGCTTGCTGACTGACGGCCGATATGATATCCGAAACCATCTTTCAATGCTATTGACACCTCGGGACGATGACGATGATTATCAAGTGAATCAAGCGAGATTATATTGTCATAGATTACAGCACCTGAAAGAGTTATTATAGATATGCGAAGATCATTGAAAGGTTTTTCGCTCGTAGCTATATACTCTTCGTACGACAAACCATCTTCTACTACTTCAAGAAGATGGCGATTATACATTTGAAGCTGGGCATTCAAAAAATCTGACTTATATTGCTTTTCCCGCAGATACTGGAATCCTATAAAGCAAAGGATTATAGTCCACGAGAAAGCAAGCAAAATAAGAAACAATCGCTTGTGGTAAGATATTCTAATCGCGGAAACCATAACCAAAACCTGAGCGGGTTACTATATACGAACCATATTTGCCTATTTTAGAACGTAAGCGAGTGATGTTTACATCGACTGTGCGGTCAAGCACAACCACCTCATCACTCCATATACGGTTGAGAATCTGTTCGCGTGAACAAATCTTGCCTCTATGAGAAATCAAATAAACCAATAACTCAAACTCTTTGCGAACAAGTTTAACCTCTTTGCCATCTACCGTACAACGTTTGAACTCCAAATCAATATGCAGTCCTTCAACTTTAAGTACATTTGGTTTTTCATTTGCAATGATATTCGGCTTGCCACCAGAGGTTCGCCTTAGCACACTCTTTACACGGGCTATTACATTGCGAACAGTATAAGGTTTCATGATGTAATCATCGGCACCGAGATTCAGTCCCATCACCATATCATCCTCTGAGTCGCGTGCTGTGCAGAAGATAATAGGTATATCAGCTGTAGTAACATCAGCTTTCATCATCTTTGCCATTTTGATGCCGCTGATTTCTCCCATCATAATATCAAGAAGAATAAGAGAATATTGCTTCAGGTCGTAGGTCAGTGCCTGCTCAGCACTGAAAGCAATATCCACGTCGTAACCTTCATTCTCAAGGTTGAGTTTCAAAACCTCGCATAAGGTCTCTTCATCATCCACTATTAATATACGTTCTGTTGCCATATAATTTTATATTATTGTGCTGCAAAATTAAAGAGAAAAACCGAACTGAATATTATGCAAAATGAGATTTAATAAAAATGTAATATTTTTCAAAAAATCAGCATTTAACCAAAGCCTAATTTTTTTGAAACTTTTATGAAACAAGAAGTCCATACCTTTGCAGCGTCAAATAAAAACAGATATGACAATGAAAAAGAATTTTATCATGGCAGGTCTCTTAACCTGCATCGGTATCACTGCGCAGGCGCAGGGTATCAAGACAGAGGAACCGAAAGGCAAAGCTATTGTTCAGGTCTTTGGAAACTTCCACACTGGTTTTGGTGCGGAGAATGATGACCGCGGTTTCGAGTTGGAGAGAAGTTATTTGGGTTATGAGTATAATCTCGGTAGCGGATTATCAGTAAAAGGTGTGATGGACATTGGCAAGTCTTCAGATGTAGGCGACTACCAGCGTATTGCTTATATTAAGAACGCAATGGTTTCGTGGAAAACAGGAAACTTGACATTAAACGGCGGACTTATCTCGACTACACAGTTTAACTTCCAAGAAAAGTTCTGGAGCTATCGCTACATCATGAAGTCTTTTCAGGATGAATATAAGTTCGGCAGCAGCGCCGATTTGGGTATCTCGGCTGCCTATAAATTTGCAGATTGGATCTCTGCCGATTTGATTATAGTAAATGGTGAGGGATATAAGAAGATTCAGAATAATGATGGCCTCAACTACGGTTTGGGTGTGACGCTTACTCCGTTGAAAGGCTTTCAGGTGCGCTTGTACGGTGGTCTTAATGAGAGTGCGGAGGATGGCAAAAAGGATATAACAAACATGGCGGCTTTCATGGGCTACAAGCACGAGAAGTTTGCTATTGGCGCAGAGTATAACTATATGATGAACGCATCATATAAGGAAGATGCCGACCAAAGCGGATATTCAGTCTTCGCCTCAGTAAATTTACCCAAAGACGTTTCTTTATTCGTACGATTCGATGATTTGTATTCTAAAAACGATTGGAACGAGGCAAAGGATGAGTCGGCCGCAATACTTGGTGCTCAGTTTAAATTAGGGAAATATGTAAAGATTGCTCCTAACTTCAGGATGAGTATGCCAAAGGCTGATGGAGCAGATGACTGTTATTCTGCATATATAAATTGTTACTTTGGTTTTTAAAGATTAAAACATTTAATAATTAGTGTTATATGAAAAAGATTTTTAGTTCGATTGCAACACTGGCAGTAGCCATAGCTGTTGTGTCATGTGGTGGTAATTCTAAAGACATGGTCCGTAAGGCTCAGGAACTCTCGGGAGCAGGCGCAACATTTCCTCTTCCTTTCTACAATGTAGTTTTTGAAGAGTTCTCAAATGTAAATGGTGATGTGGTAGCGTATGGAGGCATTGGCTCTGGCGGTGGTGTTAGAAACTTGCGCGACAAGATTGTGGATTTTGCGGGTAGTGATGCTTTCCTGACAGACAAAGAGATGGCAGATATGAACGCTGTAGTTCATGTGCCAACCTGCATGGGAGCTGTTGTTCTTGCATACAACCTCGAAGGTGTAAATGAGTTGAAACTTTCAGGTGAAATAATTGCTGATATTTTTGCTGGCAATATAAAAATGTGGAACGACGAGCGCTTGGCTGTCCTTAACCCAGGAGTGAATCTTCCTGCAGAAGCAATTATTCCTGTGTTCCGTTCAGACGGTTCTGGCACAACCTTCGTATTCACAGACTATCTTACAAAGGTAAGTTCTATGTGGAAAGAGAGATTTGGCGCAGGCAAGTCGGTAAACTTCCCTTCGGGACAGGCAGCAAAGGGTAATCCAGGTGTTGCAGGTGTGATTTCACAGACCAAGAATTCTATCGGCTATGTAGGTTCGGAGTATGCTTTTGCACAAAAAATAGCATACGCTAAGATTCAGAACCAACGCGGTGAGATTGTAGAGCCTACAGCAGCAAGCATCTCAGCTGCAGCATCGGGAGAGATTCCTGCTGATACACGTTGCTCAATAACAAATGCAGATGCAGCTGGAGCATATCCTATCTCAACATTCACCTGGATGATTATCTACAAAGAGCAGAATTACTCCGACCGAAGCAAGGAGCAGGCTGTGGCTACACTCGATTTGTTGAAGTATATACTATCTGACGAAGCTCAAGGTATTACAACAAAGGTTCACTATGCTCCACTTCCTGAAAAGGCTAAGGAGTTGAGTATGAAAAACCTTAAAGAGGTAACATACGATGGGGTGGCAATTCTTCAGTAAGATGCAAATATATGACTGATAAACTCTATAGAATTATATTGTTTGCAGCAGCATTGATTATGCCGATAGTGTGCGGGGGCGTGGTTTATGCCCTCGTCACTGACGCTTACGATGCTTTCGAACATTTTGGATTTTTGAAATTCCTTACCTCCTCGGACTGGAGTTATACCGAAGGCAATGAGCAATATGGCGCTCTGCCATTCATTACCGGTACGCTGATGACCACATTGCTGGCTCTCATCTTCTGTATACCGTTCTCACTTCCAGTAGCATTGTTTGTAGGAGAGTATTTCAAGGGAACAAAAGTAGCCGCTGTGCTGAGTACTGTTACTGATTTGCTGGCAGGTATTCCTTCTATCATTTATGGATTATGGGGATTCTACACTCTGCGCCCCATAATAATGGAGCTTGACATATCGCAGCAAGGTTCTGGTATTCTAACCGCATCGCTTGTTTTAGCGATAATGATTATTCCATACGCGGCGTCACTCAGTGCTGAGTTTATAAAGATGGTGCCCAATGACCTAAAAGAGGGTGCATATAGTTTGGGAGCTACTCGTGCCGAGGTTGTGCGTAAGGTGATATTCCCCGTAGCTGGTTCGGGTGTCTTTTCTTCTTATGTATTGGCCATAGGCCGTGCTTTGGGTGAGACAATGACCGTAACAATGCTTATCGGCAATACCAACAATATCCCAGACTCAATCACTTCTACAGGCAACTCAATGGCATCAATCATTGCCAACCAGTTTGGCGAGGCTGATGATTTACGCCTTTCCTCTTTGATTGCCATAGGATTGGTGTTGTTTCTAATAACAGCTCTAATCAATATGATTGGCAAGATAATGATTAAACGCGCAAGAATAGCTTAGTTATGAATAAATTGAAAATAAAACATCGTTTGGCAAAAGACAAGCTGATGCTTTGGAGCATTTGCTTGTTGGCGGCACTTACCGCCGTTCCCCTGCTTGCCATCTTGGGAGAAGTATTATTGCGTGGTTGGGACCAACTCTCTTGGTCATTCTTTACCGAACCTACACCAACTGCATATAAGGCGATGAAGGCTATCGAAGCGGGTGAACCAATACCTGGAGGTATAGCAAATGGAATTGTGGGAACAATGATTATGCTCGCTATGGCTGTAGCCGTTGCCGTTCCGCTGGGAATTCTATGTGGAGCATTCCTCGCAGAGAACAGCAAGAGTCGTTTTGCTCAAGTGGTAAGCTATCTTACAGACCTTTTGCAGGGTACGCCATCGGTCATTATAGGTATCATCACTTATATTTGGGTGGTCGTTCCGATGAAGGGCTATTCGGCAATTGCAGGCAGTGTGGCACTTTGTATTATGATGTTGCCACTTATAATTCGCTCGACCGAGGAGACATTGAAAATCCTTCCTGCGTCACTCAAAGAAGCAGGATTGGCATTGGGCGGCAACAAAGCACGGGTGATGATGAAAATTCAGTTGCCTGCTGCATTTGGAGGTGTCTTTACAGGTGTGTTGCTTGCAATCTCACGAGTGATTGGCGAAACGGCACCGCTGATGTTTACAGCCCTTGGTTGTTCGCTTATTCGCTTTTCTGTCGACAAGCCTATATCAGCAGTGCCTCTGCTTATATGGGAGTTCTTCAACGACCCTAACCTTCAGGAACTGATTTGGGGCGCATCGCTCTTCCTCTTGTTGTTTGTGCTTACATTGAACTTATTATCAAAATATCTTGTAAAGAAATGGAATCAGTAAAACCTATATTAGAATTCAAAAAAACTTGTGTGTCATATACCAAGCAGACGATGGCAGTAAAGTATGTATCGGCAGCCATTGAGCGAAATACTATCACTGCTATTATGGGACCCTCTGGCTGTGGAAAATCAACGCTTCTGCGTGCCGTAAACCTTATGCACAATCTCTATCCTAACATCCGTGTAGATGGTGAGATATTGCTTAATGGTGAGAATATTCTTGCGATGGAGCCTATTGATGTGCGTCGTCGTGTGGGCATGGTATTCCAACGTCCAGCCCCGTTCCCCACAATGAGCATCTACGACAATGTGTTATCAGGATTTGCTTTGAACGGCATAAAACTTTCAAAAGCGGAAAAAGATGCCACCGTTGAGCGCTGCTTAAAGAGCGTTGCTCTTTGGGATGAGGTTAAGGATGTATTAAACAAGAAAGGCACATTCCTTTCAGGCGGTCAGCAGCAACGTTTGTGCATAGCCCGTGCATTGGCAATGAAACCAGATGTGCTATTGATGGACGAACCTACATCGGCACTTGACCCTATAGCCACAAAACATATCGAGGAACTGTTGCTCGAACTTCAGAAAGAGGTGACAATCCTTATTGTTACACATAATATGGGACAGGCAAGACGTATCTCATCAAAATCAATGTTTATGTATTTAGGCGAGTTGGTGGAATATGGCGATACAGAAACAATGTTTACAAATCCAATCGATGATCGTACAAAGGCTTATTTGACGGGAAAGATGGGTTAGTAAGCATTATACTCACAATTTTTTTACAGACAAGATGAACATATTGCCGTCTTGCCTGTTTTTTTGTATTTACACAGAAATTTAGCACTGTACTAAATAGTGTCTGATTATTCAAACAAACTCCAACAGTTGTGCCATATCATTGATAATATAGTTGGCACCAGCTTCTTCCAACTGCTCACGAGTGGCGTTGCCGTAAGTGACGCCGCAGGTTATTGTGCCCGCATTAGCTCCCATGAGGATGTCAACGGGCATATCGCCGACAACCAATGTCTCTGTTGCGCTGATGCCTAAAGCTGAAAGAATCCTCAATACTGGTTCAGCATTGGGTTTGGGGAGCGTGACATCATCGGCGCCAACGATATAGGATATGTATTCGGTCAACAACATGTCATCAACAAACTCATGAAGCGAGCGCGAGCTGCGCGATGACGCTATTGCCATGACAATGCCACGATTGTGAAGCGAAGACAATGTTTCACTTACATTCGGGAACAAGGCCGGTTTGAATAGTTTCTTGTTTTCATCGAACAAACGGCGGTAAGTAGCAGCACTCTTCTCCATCATACTATCGTCCATTTCGGGAAACAGTTGCTGGAAACAACCCTTCAATGGCAGTCCTATGGTTGCGGCACACTCCCCTTCACTCCTTGCTGGCAGTCCCATCTCTGAAATAGTTTGCTGCATTGTCATCACTATATTGCGGCGTGTATCACCAAGAGTTCCGTCGAAATCGAATATTATAAGTTTTGTATTCATAATTAATTTCAAAAAAATCCCCAGTGCTTCACAGCACCGAGGATCGTCCATTTTTCACTAAAATAGTAAGTAATAATGATTATATGTAGTCAGTAGTCTCACATTTATTTAGGGAGATTAAACGCCGCTGTCATCTCTTTAAGCTGTGCGTCGCTCATTCCCTCTGGCTCAAAGCCCATGCACTTTGAGTTGATATAAATCTTGCAGCTCTTTGAAAGAACATCAATCTGGTCGAAGGCATCCATTACGTCAAGCCCCTTTGCAAATACACCATGCTTCTCCCAAAGCACTACATCATAGTCTTCCAACTCCTTCAATGTAGCGTCAGCCAACTTATTGCTGCCTGGCAACTCGTAAGGAACAACGCCAAGACCCAGCGGACAGAATGCCTTTGTCTCAGGAATCATGCTCCACAGAATATTTGTAAGAACATCCTTGCCAAGGAACTTCTGGCAGTGGCTCATAGCAACGAGCTCAATTGGGTGAGTATGTACAGTTGCATTGTATGCACTACCCTTCTCTATCATATCGGCATGAACAGTAAGGTGGCTTGGCAACTCGCTTGTAGGCATTACAGGATTATCTGAAATGATTACATAGCTTGCGCAGTCATCAAGAATACGAATGATGCTACCATTATCCATTGGCCAGCGAGCCAAGTCGCGCATACGCTTACCTGTTCCCTTGCAATAGAAATAGCAACCCTTAAGAGCTGGCAGTGTTACACCAATCTGCTTAACCTCGCTGATTGCAGGCATCTGACGGATTTCATCGTCAACCATCTTGGTCACGTTTACAGTGATGTTACCACCGTTGCGCTCAGCCCAACCATTCTGCCAGAGGTATCCAGCCACCTCGGCAATCTTCTCAACCTCCGCCTTGAGTGCGGGGCGTCCTTCCAATATGCTCATAATTTGTTTTATTTGTTATTGATTAAGTTTTTGCAAGATAATGCAAATCGAGAAGAAACACATCAAATTTGCCTGACTGTTTTACCGAAATGCAATTTAACTTATGCAAAGATAATGGTTTTAATGAAAAATTAAGAATGATGAATAAAGAAAATGTTGCTCAAACGAAAAATTTCTGCATTTTATTATTCCATTATCTCAATTATTATACATTCATCAGGGAATAAACCCCACATTGCTAATCATCTACACACTCTGGGCAAACTCCTTTTATCATGTAATTAACAGAGGTTACTTGATAACCTTCTGGCACTTCAACACATGGCACAGGACTGTCTAAACAGAATGTGCGATGGCAACGCTCGCAATAAAAATGCACATGCATATCATCATGTTCATCGTCAAAATGACTTCTGCACAATTCATACCTCACACTATCGCCTCCTGCCTCAACGGCATGAACCAGATGTTTATCCCGAAACAGACTCAATGTGCGGGATATTATCGATTTGTCAATTGTCTTTGCGTCTGATTCTATCTCAGCCATCGACAAAGGACGCCCGGCATTAGCCAGAGTGCGCACTATTAACAGGCGATTGGCCGTAGGTTTTATGCTACGCTCTTGCAGCATCTCAACATATTTATTATTCATGATGAAGTATTTATCGTTTCTGCAAAGTTATAAAAAAAATGCAAAACAACAAACGATTTGCATTTAATCATTAACATACAAGAGCATAAGAGAAATAAAATGACACAAAACGGCGGTATTTTATAATATTATGTTACATTTTAAACAAAAAACGTGCTTATTTGCCAATAAGTTAACGTAAATAAATAAAAATTGTTACCTTTGTATCTTAATTATTAATTTCGACAGCGATTATGAAAGTTACAATATTGCAACGAGATATTACTTGGGCTAATCCTGCAGCCAACCGAGAAAGATGCGACGAGGCGATAAACAGGAATGCCGGAGCAGACATATACGTTCTTCCTGAGATGTTTTCTACAGGATTCTGCACTCATCCTGATGGCATTGCCGAACCTGCAGACAGCGACACCTTGCAATGGATGAAAGACAAGGCAAAAGAAACCAATGCTGCCATTGCCGGCAGTGTGGCTGTTACAGAGAACAGCAAATTCTACAACCGTTTCTATTTTGTTCATCCAGACGGCAAGGTTCAGCATTATGACAAGCACCATCTATTTACTTACGGCGGTGAGCACCTCCGCTTTACTGCGGGCACAGAACGCGTAGTTGTTGAATTCCGAGGTGTTCGCATATTGCTTGAGATTTGCTATGACTTAAGGTTTCCTGTATGGGCTCGCAATCGCGGCGACTACGATATGATACTTTATGTTGCAAGCTGGCCTACCCCACGCGTTGAAGCATGGAGCGCACTGCTTAGGGCTCGTGCCATCGAGAATCAATGTTATGTGGCTGGTGTCAACCGTGTAGGAACCGACCCATCATGCCAGTATTGTGGCGGCAGTGTTGTTATCGACCCATATGGCAAGACTATTGCAGAATGTGAATGGGACACAGAATGTGAGGCGACTGCAGAGATTGACATGGATAGTCTTAATGCTTTCCGCAAGAAATTTCCTGTATTGGATGATGCGGATTAGCGATGAACGTTGAGCGATGAACGTTGAGCGTTGAACGATGAGCGTTGAGCGTTGAGCGTTGAACGATGAGCGATTAATTGTTGTTGATTTATAAGAATGATATAAAAAAATAATATATAATGGACAGAATATTATTATTAGGTGACGAGGCTATTGCTCTTGGCGCTATTCATGCCGGGATAAGTGGCGTATACGCATATCCTGGCACTCCATCAACAGAAATTACTGAATACATACAAAATAATGCCGCCAACGTACGCAGCAGATGGTGTACAAATGAGAAGACCGCAATGGAAGCTGCACTTGGCATGTCGTATGCAGGCAAGAGAGCACTTGTATGCATGAAGCATGTGGGCATGAACGTGGCAGCCGATGCCTTTGTCAACTCAGCTATAACTGGTATCAACGGCGGACTTGTTGTTCTTGCTGCCGATGATCCTTCAATGCACTCATCACAGAACGAACAAGACTCACGCTTCTATGGCAAGTTTGCCATGATTCCAATACTTGAGCCATCAACACAGCAGGAAGCATACGACATGATGCAATATGCTTATAGTCTGTCAGAAGAGACCAAACTGCCTGTGCTGATGCGTGTTGTCACTCGTCTTGCACACTCACGTGCTGGTGTAACCACAAAAGAAGCAATCAGCCAAAACAGTTTAAGTCCAGACAACGAGCGCACTCACTGGGTGCTGCTTCCTGGAAATGCACGCAAACAATATGCAAGTTTGGTGGAAAAGCAGCCACAGCTTACAGACTCTTCCGAGAAATCACCATACAATAGTCTGCAGCATGCGACTTCTGACGCAAAGCCTCGTTTAGGAATAATTGCCTGTGGCATTGCATACAACTATGTGATGGAGAACATTGGCCAGTGCGAGCAATTACCTGTGCTTAAAATATCACAATATCCTATACCTGCAGCAACCATAAAGGAGTTTGCCAATAACTGCGACGAGATACTTGTGGCTGAAGACGGACAACCATTTGTTGAAGAACAGGTAAAAGCACTTCTTGGCAGTGATTATAAAGTTAGGGGCAGGTTAAGTGGTGAACTGCCGCGAATGGGGGAATTAACTCCTGACTGCGTGGGCGAAGCATTAGGGTATACAACAGAACAGCCATTCGCCACCGCACAGAATGTAATGCCAAGACCACCCGCATTGTGTCAGGGTTGCGGTCATCGCGACGTCTACGATGCTTTAAACAAAGTGGCAGCAGAGTATCCTGACGCAAGAATCTTTGGTGATATAGGCTGCTACACTCTTGGAGCATTACCACCATTCCGCGCAATAGACAGTTGTGTAGACATGGGAGCGTCTATAACAATGGCAAAGGGTGCAGCAGATGCTGGTGTATTCCCTGCCATAGCTGTGATTGGCGACTCAACCTTTACCCACTCTGGCATGACTGGACTGCTCGATGCTATCAACGACAATGCTAACATAACGGTTATCCTTTCAGACAATCTTACTACAGCAATGACTGGCGGTCAGGACTCAGCTGGAACTAATAAGTTTGAGGCAATATGCTTGGGACTTGGAGTAGCACAGGAACATGTTCGCGTGGTTGTTCCTCTGCCAAAAAATATGGAAGAGATAACTCAGATAATACGTGAAGAAATAGAATACAATGGAGTATCTGTAATCATTCCACGACGTGAGTGCATGCAGACGCTGCAGAGAAAATTAAGAAAAGCTCGTTGAGCGATGAACGTTGAGCGATGAACGATGAACGTTGAACGATGAACGATGAACGATGAACGATGAACGTTGAACGATGAACGTTGAACGATGAACTATAAACGAAAAACAGGACTTTAAAAGAAATGAAGAAAGATATAATATTGGCAGGTGTTGGCGGACAAGGCCTCCTTACCATAGCTACGATAATAGGAGAAGCTGCAACACAAGCCGGACTAAACCTTAAGCAGGCAGAGGTGCACGGAATGAGCCAGCGCGGCGGTGACGTGCAGTCTAACCTGCGCCTGTCAACAGAGACAATTCACTCAGACCTGATAAAGCAAGGGGGCGCAGACATTATTATTTCAATGGAGCCAATGGAGGCATTGCGCTACATGCCATATCTAAGCAAGGAGGGATGGGTAGTAACATCTGCCGCCCCATTCAAAAATATTCCAAACTATCCTGACGAAAGTGCTCTAAGAGATGAGCTTAACACACTGCCCAATCTGACAATGCAAGACATCGAAGCATTGGCAAAAGACAATGGGGTGCCAAAGAGCGCAAATGTAATATTGCTTGGAATGGCAGCAAAATACATTGGCATATTGTCGCCTGAACAACTTCGCGAAAGCATCAAGCGCATATTTGCAGTCAAAGGTGAGAAGATTGTGGATGCCAATCTCAAGGCATTCGACTTAGGACTTAACGTGTAAAAGACTGCAAACATGAAAATATTCAGTGAAGAACTGGTGGCAAGCACCGCACAGGAGTTGCACGTGGCCGACCTCTCGATGGCTACAATAGGCGAGGTGCTGCTCGTGGCACAACACTTAGAAAAGAAAACAGGTATTCCTTTCATTCGAATGGATCAAGGTTCGCCAGGTTTACCTGTCAACCAATTTGGCGTAGAGGCCGAGAAAGCAGCTCTCGACCGTGGCGTAGGGTCGCAATATCCTGCAGCAGCCGGTGTGCCCGAGTTGAAGCGCGAGGCATCTCGCTTCGTTAAGGCATTCCTCGACATTGATATATCAGAGCGTTCATGCGTGCCAACAACGGGAAGCGTGGCAGGTTCGTTTGGTTCTTTCATAGCATGCACACAACGCATACCCGGGAAGAACAAGGTGCTGTTCATCGACCCAGGTTTTCCTATACAGAAATCACAGTTAAGGATAATAGGAGCCGACTGGATGGAGTTTGACATATTCAAATACAGAGGCAACGCACTGAAAGACAAACTGGAAAGTATGCTGCAGGGCGGAGATATTGCCGCTATAATATACTCCAACCCCAACAATCCCGCTTGGATTTGCCTGGAAGAGCAGGAACTGGCTATCATTGGCGAACTGGCAACAAGATATGATGTGATTGTGCTTGAGGACCTTGCATATTTCTGCATGGACTTCAGAACAAACATGGGTCATCCATTTGAACCTCCATTTGCTCCAACTGTAGCAAAATATACTGATAATTACATACTGATGCTTTCATCGTCAAAGATATTCAGTTATGCAGGACAGCGCATGGCTCTGACATGTATCAGCGACAAACTATTTGAGCGCCACTACCCGGCTTTGGCAGAACGCTATAAGGATGCAGGAGTATTTGGTCAAACGCTCATTGCATCAATCTTATATATGATTACATCTGGATGCACAGCATCCACACAATATGCTTATGCTGAGATGCTTCGTCTGTCGACAGAGGGCAAAATAAACTTTGTTGAGGATACACGCGAATACGCTATCCGCGCAGAAAAGATGAAGAAGATATTTACAGATAATGGTTTCCATATTGTCTACGACTATGACGTTACACAGAAAGTGGGCGATGGTTTCTTCTTCACCATAGGCTACGGCAACATGAGCGGAGGCGACTTGTTGAAGGAATTGCTGTATTATGGTGTAAGCAGCATATCACTTAGCACCACTGGCAGCGAGCAGCAAGGCGTGAGAGCATGCACATCGAGAATGAGAGATGAGCTTTACCCAATCATGGAAGAGCGCATGAAAGCATTCCATGAGGATCACCCGCTATAATTCCAAACAGGTAATTAGAACGGGCGATATTCAAAAACACTTTTATGCGCATCATCTGTTCTTTATTAGAATAGTGATTAATGGAAAACTGAAAAACTAAAATTGATTATAGAAAATTTGAAAATATGATTTGGAATCCCAATAAAGAATGCATGAGCCAGGATGAAATGAGGGCCTTGCAAGGAAAAAGACTTCAGAAACTGGTTACATACGTCTACCATAACGTGCCATTCTATAGAAACAAAATGCAGGCAATGGACATATCACCTGATGACATTCGAAGTATTGACGACATAACCAAATTGCCATTTACAACAAAACAAGACCTGCGCGACAACTATCCTTACGGTCTGCAGGCAGCGCCTCCATCTGAGATAGTGCGTGTGCATGCCTCATCAGGCACCACTGGCAATCCAACTATCGTAGGATATACAAGGAAGGACCTTTCTGTATGGTCGGAAGTTATGGCACGCTGTCTTACAGCATTTGGTGTAACACGCGATGACACATTCTCTGTTGCCTACGGATATGGACTGTTCACAGGAGGACTTGGCGCCCACTATGGCGTGGAAAACCTTGGAGCCACAGTAATACCAACCTCTACGGGCAATACGGAGAAACATATCAGGTTAATACACGACTTGAAAATCAGCGGTATTGCCTGCACACCATCATACGCCCTTTATCTTGCCGAGACTCTTGACAAGATGGGGCTATCAAAAAAGGACATCGGACTACGCATTGGCGCTTTCGGCGCAGAGCCTTGGACCGACAATATGCGAAAGGAAATAGAAGACCGCCTTGGACTAAAGGGATATAATATATATGGTCTGAGCGAAATAATGGGTCCTGGTGTGTCATACGAATGTCAGGAGCAGAATGGTTCTCACATAAATGAAGACCATTTCTATCCAGAGATTATTAACCCAGAAACACTTGAGCAGTTGCCAAGAGGTCAGCAGGGTGAGCTGGTATTCACCACTCTTACCAAGGAGGGAATGCCAGTGTTGCGCTATCGCACCAAAGACTTATGCACACTCATGGAAGGCACATGCCCTTGCGGCAGAACATCAGTACGCATGGGACGCATCATGGGACGCAGCGACGATATGCTCATCATCCGAGGTATTAACGTATTCCCATCACAGGTTGAAAGCGTCATTCTGCAGATGCCTGAGTTTGAACCGCAATACATGCTAGTTGTTGACCGTATTAATAATCTCGACACACTTCAGGTACAGGTTGAGGTGCGCAGAGACTTCTTCTCTGACGACATAGGAAGAATGCTGGCCATGAAGAAAGGACTCTCTGACAAGCTTAAGAGCGTTCTCTCTATCAGTGCCGATGTCAAACTGATGGAGCCTGGTAGCATTGAGCGCAGTCAGGGAAAGAGCAAGCATGTGATAGACAGACGAATATTAAAATAAAAGCCTAAAACATTTATATATGACAATCAAACAATTATCTGTTTTCCTCGAGAATAAAACAGGAAGAATAAATGAAGTAACAAAGATATTGGGCAAAAACAATATCAATATGCATGCATTTAGCATGGCTGAGACAACAGACTTTGGCATCCTCCGCCTCATAGTAAGCGAGGTAGACAAAGCTGTAGAGATTCTTCGCAATGAGAATTTCGCGGTGATGCTTACCGATGTGGTTTGCATCAGTTGTCCTAATGTGGCTGGTTCACTATCTGCCATACTCGAGCATCTGGCAGAAAACCAGATATTCATTGAGTATATGTATGCCTTTGCCGAGGGCGATAAGGCCAATATAGTAATCAGGCCCAACGACATCGTGATGTGCCAAAAGATTCTTGAGGACTGCAACTGCTCGATAACGCATATGTAAGTTGGTGGGTTGTGAGTTAATAAGTTGATGAGTTAATGAGTTGGTAAGTTCATGAGTTGGTGAGTTCATGGAAAATAGAAAAATAAATAAACACAAGACGCTGGCAGCAATGGTAAGGGCATTCTTTAATGCCTTTTCTGCTGGCATCATCGACTGCCATGTTAGCGATGCTCACGAGAAACGTCAACCACAGGTGGTAAAGAAAATCATGCTGGAGAGATATGAGCAGATAGCGGGAGCATTCCACGATGTGCTCTTCTACCCTATTGCCCATATCAACTATGACGATGAGCAACAGATAACAAAGTGCATACAAGACAACTATAAGGAGGGAATGAGCATGGCCGACCTTGTGAAAATAGCATGCAAGACTAATGAGCAGCATGAGGCTATGATTGCCGAATACAAGCGCAACTTCGAATGGTTGCTTACTGGACGCATGCCAACAGCAGCAGAGCACGAGAAAGAATACACACGTGGCGGCAGCGACATGGACACAGGCAAGGCCATAAGCCTTACTGTTAGTGTTGTCATTAGGTCATACGCCAAGGGTATTGAACTTAGCGGCAAAGAGAATGCCAAGCTCCACCAGCCGTCAATACTCCGCCTCACGCTGGATGCTATGAACGTTTTGCTAAGCGATGTGGAGGCAGACGACAAGTCATTTGATGATTCCGATGGATTGGCGGGGCTGTTTATGAAAGCCTGCAAGAAAAAGGAATACTTCCAACTGATGACCGAAACAATGGATAAAGAATACATGAATCTATGAGAAAACTAATATCGCTACTTCTGCTTGCCATGATGATAGCACCAGCGCAGGCACAGTTCTCAAAACCTCGCAAGCAATATGTGGAGTATCTGGCCAAAACCAACAATGCCACACGCCTCTACCATCTGGGAGAACAGGCCATGCTTACCATCGAGGCATACAAAGGCGGCAATCCGCTTAACGGAGTAAAGGTTTACTATCGTGTGGGCGATGAGATGATGCTGCCAGCAAAGGAAGACTCGGTAGAGTTTGTCAACGGCATAGCCACGATACAGATGGGAACCATGCAAAAACCTGGTTTCCGTGCATGCAACTACCGCTTCACTGTGTATGACAAGACCTACAAGGACTTGCTGAAGGTTGGTTACGAACCATTCAGGATTGAGACATGCACGCCTATGCCTGAAGACTTTGAGAAGTTCTGGCAGAAGACAATGAAGGAGACCAACAAGATTGACCTTGCTCCAGAGATAACCCCACTGCCTAAATATTCAACCGATAAGGTGGAGGTGTCGCTTGTAAAACTCACTGTCGGCAAGAACGGTCGCAACATGTACGGTTACTTGACAAAACCAAAGGATGGCAAGAAGCACCCCGTACTTTTCTGTCCGCCTGGAGCTGGTTCATCAAAGATACAACCGACAACATATTATAGTGAGCAAGGCTATATCTACATGAACATCAACATACATAGCGGTTGCAACTCCGAACTAAGCGACGAGGAGTTTGCCAAGGCGCGTAAGGTGGCAGATGACTATACGCACAACGGCATAGAGGATAAAGAGAAATATTATTACCGTGAGGTATATGCCGGTTGTTCACGTTGCGTCGATTTCCTCTGTACATTGCCAGAGTGGGACGGCAAGAACGTTGGCGTTACCGGTGGCAGTCAGGGTGGCGCACTCACCATCATCACTGCTGCCCTGAATCCCAACGTAGACTTCTGCGCTCCCTTCTATCCTGCTTTGAGCGATGTGCTCGGTTTCTTGCATGGACGTGCAGGCGGTTGGCCAAAGTTCTTCCAAAACAAAGAGGAGAAAGCAGGAGCAGAACATACACTGCCCTACTATGATGTTGTCAATTTTGCCCGCATCATGAAGTGTCCTGTATTCTATTCTTTCGGATATAGCGACGACACATGTTCGCCCACATCATGCTTCGCCGTATATAATGCCATTACAGCGCCGAAAACTCTTGCCACAACAACCACCAACGGCCACTGGCGTTTCCCTGAGACCAACGACGAGGCAATGGAGTGGATGAAGAATCTTTGGGAGTAACCTCCCTAAATACATTTCCTTCTAAGAAGAATAAAATATCTTACTGTTTTTGAAAACTCGATAACATACCCAAACAAGTATGTTATCGAGTTTTTTTTCATTGGTTTGTATTTCTCAAAACAGCATTTCTTTTCATTAAAGCAAATCTTCATATGTCCGATTATTTCTATATAACATCAGAATACAAAAAATGGTCAGCAGTGAACATACCACTCTGACCCGAAGTCCAGTAAGGGGTTACCTCCGAAGACCGCCTCCCGTATGTTGAGTCAACGCTGCCTGGACTCAAATTCTTTATATAAACTTATCATCTCACCTACTTATCAACTTACAAACTCACAAACTCATCAACTCACAAACTCATCACTTCCCATTGCGCTTAATCCTAACAGTAAGGCGTATCTGGTTTTCATAATGAGCCTCCTCGTTTTTCTTGCAAATACGACAACTGAAAATATCCGTCCACCCCATTTCCAATAGCTGAGCTATTGTCTCATTGTGCTGTGCAGGTATATAGCCTAAGAGAAATTCCTCTCCATTGTCATAAACCACCGCTACGGCATTCTCATCATAACGGTTATCCATATCACGCACCAGTTTCAATGGTGTCCCCACTTTCAGTTCATCCCAAACCAAGTCAGCGTCATGATACTGCCTGCCAGCCAAATGGCACTCCATAAAAAATAAATTCTTTGCCTTCATAACAATTCCTTTTTAGATTACGAATGCAAAATTACGGTCTCGGTGTGCCAAAAAGCGGTACAGAGTTAGAATTTCTATAATTTTATCAACAAAAACTACATTTATTATCTATAACAAATCTCCTTTTCGTCTTAAAATCGTTGCCGCCGTAAATTCCATAAGCGCAGACACCCAATCGTATGTAACTTTCCTACTGTCATGATAATTAATTCCATTCATTACCCATTCGTCAATACCATCAGGTACATCTGTGAAATAGATTAGATATTTTTCATTACTAACATTAGGAGGCAGATGCATATTATATTGAAGAAAGTCAATTTCCAAAGAATCAATATCAATATTGAAAATTTCCTTCCATAGTTCTTTCATCTTATCGTTATCACAACATGCTTCGGTTCGAGTTCTTGTTGCTTCTTTTTCTTCTAAAAACTCTTTAATATCTTCATCGGTGTAATCCTCTTCCTCTTCTGGACCTATCATAAAATCAAGTGGATATAATGGACCTTTTAATATTATATCCCATGCCTTAGTAATATAATACAGTGGAACCTCGTAATCTCCACCTTTAACTGATGTAAGCAATGTGTAATCAAATTTATTCTCTTCGATTCGCTTTCTAAACTCATCTGGAAGAATATTCAATACACAACCCACGCTTTCAAAATCCGTAGTCTTTATCCATTCTTCGCATCGTTCCTCATATAACCTGTAGGAAATGATTTTATTTACTTGAGAATGAAATAATCTTTCAGCCTCCAGCACATTATCCCCTGCAAACCCCCAACTATCAAAAGGTATCAAAGGAGATTCTGGCGGATAGATTTTACCCCAAAGTCTATTATCTTTTGGATTTAATGTCAAAATTGCCTTATAGCCTTTATATTCTAATTGAGTCGTTTCCATACTAGTAATCGTTCTCAACTTCAGAACTGATGTCCACACTCCAAGCAAGCCCATTCAGGACTATCTGGACTTATACAACAACCACCTAAAACAACTTCTCCTCGCTCTGATGCTTGAAATGCTTCAAGAGTAGGCTCACCATAAAGAATCTTTACAATCTTAGCACTGCCACACTTAGGACATTTAATGTTTGTTTCTTCCATAATCGTTATTTTTTTATTTTTGTTATTGCCTACAAAACTACTCCCCTACTGTTCCAAAAAGCGGTACATCATAAAAAATTATTCATAGCGCTGGTTCATTTCTTTTACCCATTGCTTCATCTGATTGCGCAGCGATTCTGGCTGGAGCACTTCTATGCGCTGTCCGTATGACAGCAGCTGGTCACAGAAATCGTAGGTAGGGCGAATGTCGTAGGTAAATTCCGTGTACTCTTCTGTTGCCAATGTCTCCCTTTGTGATGAGTGAAGGGGCAAGGTACGAAGATAATTAGGTACGAAATCATACGCACGTATTACGACATGAGCCATCGGTGTGTCATCTGTGAGCACTCCGAAATACTCTTTGAAATAACTATGTGGCGAGAAATCTTTTGGCATATCAAAAGTTTCGTCGGTAATATGCAACGAACGGATTCTGTCGAGCGAGTATGTAGCATAATGACGACCAGTAAACGTTAGCACATACCATCGCTGATGAAACAATTTCAGAGCATAAGGCGCAACAATATTCTCATAAGAATGTGAGTCAAAACGCTTATAAGTCATTTTCAGTTTCTGATTGCTCTTCATTGCCCTGATTATCGTTTGCAGATACTCCTCGCCAGCAGGCACCTCTTCGAGTATTATGCGGTCTTGCAGAACGATACTATCACTCAACACACTACCCACGGTGAGCGTGCTAAGCATCCAGCGCTCAATGGTGTCATCGTTGAGCACACTCGGATTAGCAATATAATATTTATATCCGCTGGATTTATCACACTCTATCACCACACCAAACATATCGAGAATGGCATCGCGATGACGGTTGAAGGTTGTGCGAGGCAATGGGTTGCCATCTGCCACTCCATCCCTCATCCATCTGTCGTTTAACTGTTCTAAGGTTAATCGCCCCTTACGTCGCAGGGTATTGATTATCCATATATACTGATGAAAAATTATTGATGGTTTCATTTTGGTTAGTATTTATTTCGTCTAGTAATTCCGGAGTGTAGATATTAAATTATTGTAGGGGCCGAAATGCGTCAACTCATCTCAACTCATCGGGCAGATACGCCGATCTGCCCCTACAAGCAATTTGCCTAACTTTAAGACAACTGCAAATATAATTATTTTTTTTTGTAATTTATTGGTTTTATAAAATTATAATTATAACTTTGCATCGTGTTATATGTTTGGGGCTCGCGAAACACTCTCGCACCCATTTGCTCTGACA
This sequence comes from Prevotella sp., assembly GCA_045614255.1. Lineage (GTDB taxonomy): Bacteria > Bacteroidota > Bacteroidia > Bacteroidales > Bacteroidaceae > Prevotella. The sequence continues at coordinate 12,561 of JAZLCN010000047.1, read as the reverse complement.
CGGTACGGCGGTGAGTGTTACAGCCCGTACTATTCTTATAATATAACACATCTTCCAACTACGAAATTTTTTGACAAACGGTTTGCAAAAATGCCCAATTAACTGCGTCAAAACTCGAGAATTTTGAACAAAAAAATATTTTGCCCGAAAAAACGCCAAAAAACGCATAAAACTATAAAGTTTTGAGGTTCAAGGTTTTAAGGTCGCGTACGCAAAATTATACAAGAAAAATCGCCTTTTATTTTTTCAAAACCTATCGTTTTACTCACCAAAAGCATAGGTTTTGCTTTGCAAGATGATAGGTTTTGCAACTCAAAAGCATAGAAAACGGAACTCAAAACCTATGCTTTTGAAAAATAAAGTCGTGATTTTTGCTTTTCAAGACCATTTTTTCTGTCTCCAAACCCAAATTTTCTCTCTAGAATGAAAAAAAATTTTGTCAAAAATTTTCGGATTTTTTACTACGAAAAAATTTGACAAAAATAATCCCAAACCGGTCGCCCGATTTGGGATTATTTAGTGAATATGATCTAAGAAAAATAACCTTGTCAATATTCTCTTGTGCCTATTTTTTTATCTCACCAGTAAAGCTTATCTCTCCACTGCCATTAGTTTTCCTGTTCAAAGACTTCACATCTCCAGCAAGACGAATATCGCCACTGCCATTAAGCTCACAATCCACACTGCCGCAGTTGTTGCTGTTAACAACAATGTCGCCACTGCCCTTCAGGTTGATTTTAGTGGTATTCACATTATGCTGAGCAAGCTTAATATCACCACTGCCTATGAGAGAGATGTCAGAACTGAAAGCATCAACCTTGCTTACCACAATGTCGCCACTGCCCTTGAGCTGTGTATGTATCGTGTCGCAGATTATGTCAGAGCATTTTATGTCGCCAGAGCCTTGCAAACAGATATTCAGTTTGTCGGTATTAATATTTCCCGTTGCAATAAAACAGCCTGAGCCTAACATGTTGATGCCTATAATATCGGGAGAACTAACAACCACGTCAACATCACTGCTGGCATCGACAATGGTGTTGCCACCTACTTTTATCAAGAATGATTTTTGTGGTGACTGAGATACAACAAGTCTGCCGTCTATCACCTCTGTTCTCACATTTTTAATAATATCCTTTTGGGCGATGACTTTTACCGACCACGCAGTGTCTTGCTTGTAATGAACATTGGGCGCACCTTCTACTTTAATATATTTAAAGCCTTTGATGTCGCGCTCTTCTGTCACACGTTTCTCTTCTGTGGTTGTTGTCTTAATCTCCACGCATGAGGCTACGAAGAGCATCACTGTAAACAATAAAAAAAACTTTTTCATATCTTATCTTGTCTTGGTTCTGAATGTTAGACGAAAGAGGATATGAAAAAGTTGCACGGCGAATTAAAATTAAATAAAAAGACCACGAATTAAGCTAATTGCACAAATTTATCATGTTTCGTGGAATTAGCGTAATTAGTGGTGATATTAAAACCGATGACTATTGTTTAGAAAGTCATTCGGAACATGAAGCGGATGCCGTCTTTCTCTGCTGTAGGCAAATCGAGATAGTTGAGTCGGCGCACATACTCCACATGCATAATCTTGAAGATATTATGAATACCAAACGCCATCTCTACGTATGGTTCACGGCGGTTCATAAGGTGTGAGCCTTCAGGGAAGTGCATGAGTATCGCATCGCCTGCGTTCTGCGGCAGGAACGGATTGTTCTTATCTGAGAGGTCGCCCCACAGACACTTCACGGCGATATACTCACGCCATTTAAGTTTCTTGATGAGCGGTATGCGATTGAACAGTTTGCCATTGAAATCCCAGCTCACATCGGCACTAACAAAACGGTCGTTTAGGAATTCCATATTGTTTATCAACTGGAATGTCTGGTCCTGGATTATGTATGACAGGTTGGTGGCCGGCATGCAGAGTAATGGGAACGGCACCTTGTCCCACTGTATTCCACCACGCACATATATATCTACCTTTCCCCAGCTGTTCATCCAGAAGCGCTTGTAGATGCTTGCCTCTGTATAGTTGTACTTATAGTCGCCACCCAGCAAACCCTTGAAGCCCATGGTATGTCCCAAAGTAAACACTGGGGCGTCGAGATTCACTTTCAGTCGGCGTTGCTTTGTGTTGATATATGTCTCACCTGGGGCAAAGCGCAGCTCGGCACGCAGCTCGGTGGTGCGGAACGAACCAGGATGTGAGGTTGTGAGAGTGCTGTTGGCATTTAATGTGGTAAAGCGCAGTGAACCAACCGCCTCATCCTCCTCCGTCTTAAATGCCACGGTGGTTTTAAAACCCCAGTCTTCCTCGCGCTCAAAGGTTAGTTCCTGCTTGTTGTAGAACATCATGGCATCAACCTTAGTCCACTTGAATGCAGTGAACACATTATCCTTGTCGGTGCGCATGAACTTGTCTGACGGCGATGCCACATCGTATGTTGACATCAGCGAGAGTGTGCGCTTAGGGAACTCGCGCGGCAGATACTCTTTCTTGTTGAATGAGTATGTAAGCTCACCCTTGTAATAATTCTTCTTGCTCTCCCAGCCATGGGCATAATAGCCGCTGAGGAACCAGTTTTTATTGAGGTTGGCAGTGGTTTGAGCACTAACACGAGTGCGCAGCCCGTCTACCGAGTTGCTAGTTATCATGGTGTTGATTGGACCTATGTCCACCTTGCTCGGGTTACCAGTCTCCACAAAGTTCTCGATAAACGCCTTTGCTCCAAAGATTATGTATTTAAATCCTTTTATCTGCTCCAGATTATGGATAAATGTCTCCATGCGGCTCTCGCTCTTGGTTAGGCTTACCTGTCGGTACTGGTTCCAGAAGGCTTCGTCGCGCATCATGGCATCGGCCTCTTTCACATCTTTTGTCTTGCCGCGGAACAGTTGTTTTGGCAGTTCATCGAAAGCATAGTCGCTCATGCGCGTGGTTCTTATCACTATTGCCTCTTGTATGAAGTTTGCCAGTTTCAACTCTGCCACCATATCGTCTACGGTGAGCACCCAAGTACTGTCGGGCAGCATGGTGAACTCCTGCTGCACGGTAAGTCCCTCAACAAAGTTTACGCCGCTCTTCTTAGGTATTGTCAGTTCGCAGCGCTTCACCTGATATGATGAGTCGGCAAGGATATAAATATCGCCACGGAATCCAAAGTCTTGCTGATTATTTGGGAGGAAGTGCAGATGGATACACTTGTCTTTATCTACATATAGTGTGTCTTCAATGTAATAGCGATAGAAAGCAATTGCCCCCTTGCCTATAGGCGATATAAACGGATATTGCAGCAGGCGCACATGGTCGTCGTAGATATTGACATCGGTAAACACATCCTTTATCATTGTTGTCAGTATGTCGCCCGTCTGGAACAGGTCATTGACGCCTGTTGAGTTTTGGCCCTTAACGATGTTTTTCTCGCTATGTGGTTTCTTGCGGTAGATTTTCTGCGTCACGGTTTCATCTACCGACAGCGGCAGAATCATCTTATTGTTGTACTCGCACTTCTCTATCTGGTCTTTCAGCCATGAGAACTTCTTGAACTTAGGCGAGTCGAGCTTTGCCTCGTTCACATCGTTGAAGGCGAGTGTAAGTTTCTGGTATTTGTTGTACTGATAGTAATCGCGATTGTCGAGGTCGGTTTGTTTCTTCTTCTCGATAACCTTCTTCATCAGTTCCACGGCAGGATTATTCTTACGGCTATAACGTCCGCGCTTGGTCTTCACCGTCACCTCCTGCAGAGTGCGGTTGTCTTGTTTCAGTTTTATGTTTAATGTTCCGCCCACCTTCTGGTTTACGGTAACAGTCTTTGAGGTATAGCCAACGGCACTGAACGTAATGGTCCAGCCGTTGTGCCTTGCAATCTTATAACGTCCGTTGATGTCAGATGCTACAGCCACACCATGTCCTTTATAGATAACACTGGCAAAGGGAACTCCCTCGCCTGTCTCACTGTCTGTAACTGTACCTACAATCTGTGCCTTCAGCGGCAGGACCGTGAAAAGAAGCAAGATGGGAAAAATTACAAGATGAAAATGACTTGTGTTATACTTAAAAGTGAAATGGTTCATGCTGTGTTATCCTTAATTGTGTATTGAAGAAAGAGGGTGAGGAGATGAGAGCTGGGGGATGAGGTTTTGATTAATAAAGACTTTATTGATGAAAGGTGATGGATGAAAGTTTTATTGTTGTTCAAACACACTCTCATCCCTCATCTCTCATCCCTCATTTCTCATCTCTCATCCAATAACCCCCTCCCCCCTCGGGAGGGGCTATGGCTTTTTTTTTTAATCAATCTCTTCGTCGCCCTCATAGCCACCCATCTCGCGGATAGCGTTCTTCAGCATTGTGTACTGCTGATAGAGGTTGTTGATTGGCTCCTCGCCCACGGTATAGTCGTGCTGTGGACTCTTCAGGAAGAAGCTGAGGAAGCGCTGTGTGCCAAAGCGTCCTGCACGTGCTGCGAGGTCGCTGAGCAAGCAGAGGTCGAGACACAATGGAGCAGCGAGGATAGAGTCGCGGCAAAGGAAGTTAATCTTTACCTGCATTGGATAGCCCATCCATCCGAAGATGTCGATGTTATCCCATCCTTCCTTATTGTCGTTGCGTGGTGGGTAATAGTTGATACGCACCTTGTGATAATATTGTGTATCCTCGTCGTTGCCATGTCCGTAGAGATCAGGTTGGTCTTCTGGTTTGAGGATAGTCTCAAGTGTAGAGAGCTTGCTCACCTCCTTTGTACGGAAGTTTGCTGGTTCGTCGAGCACCAAACCGTCGCGGTTTCCAAGGATATTTGTTGAGAACCAACCGCTCAGACCAAGGCAGCGTGTGCCGATGATTGGAGCAAAACCACTCTTAACGAGTGTCTGACCAGTCTTGAAGTCCTTACCTGCGATAGGCATCTGTGTCTTCTCTGCCATCTCCCACATTGCAGGGATGTCAACAGTTGTGTTTGGAGCACCCATGATGAATGGAGCGCCCTCTGCCAGTGCTGCATAAGCATAGCACATTGAAGGAGCGATGTTAACACGGTCGTCGGCCTTCATTGCTGCCTCAAGAGCCGCGAGAGTGCCATGTACCTCCATATTAATTGGCACATATATTTCTGTAGAAGCAGCCCAAAGCACAACCACACGGCTGCAGTTGTTCTTAGCTTTGAAGTCGCGGATATCCTGACGGAGCTGCTCTGTCATATCCCAGCGGTCCTTGCATTCCTTAACATTGTCACCATCAAGACGCTTAGCATAGTTCTTGTCGAAAGCGGCCTTCATAGGAACAATCTGCTCAAGCTCATCCTTAACAGGAAGGATGTCTTTTTCCTTGAGCACCTCTGCATACATAGCAGCCTGGAAAGCATTCTGTGGATAAACATCCCATGTGCCAAACACGATATCGTCGAGCTTTGCCATAGGCACGATGTCCTCGTACTTCAGATACTTCTTGTCGTCGCCCTTGCCAACACGAATCTTATCGTACTGAGTCATAGAGCCAACAGGCTTAGTGAGTCCACGGCGTGCCATAAGCACACCAACCATGAATGTTGTGGAAACTGCACCACAACCAACCACCATAATACCTAACTTGCCGTCAGCCGGCTTTACATTAGTCTGTGTCATTATTAGTTTATTTTATTTTGTTATTGTATATGTTCTTATTTCTTTCTATTATTCAGGAGTTCAGACAATAGCTTGGCAAGCAATCCCTCATCTCTCAACTCTCATCCCTCATCCAAAATTAGGAGTGAAGGAGTTCAGACACGTGTTGTTGAGCAAAGGCGAAAAATAGTTTATGAAACAAGCAACTTGTCAACTCGTTTACTTGTCTACTTGTCAACTTTAACACTCAACACCTCATCCAAAGTCTTAATCACTATATCAGCTGCCTGTCCGTCTGGTTCTTCATCCGTCCAGCCCTCGCCCTTAATCCATATTGTCTGGCAACCTGCTTTCTTGGCTGCCACAATGTCTTTGTCATAACTATCACCCACAACAAGCACTTCATTGGGGTGCATGCCAAGAACCTCAACACCGAGTGTGAAGATTTGCGGGTCGGGCTTGCGGACACCTACCACCGCAGACTCTACTATATGTCCAAACATGCCATCGAAACCAAACTCCTTAAGCACAGTGGATATGTTGCCGTAGAAGTTGCTCACCAGAACCATCGGGTAATGTTCCTTCAACTCCAGAAGCACCTCACGACTGCGTTGTGTCTCCGCCTTTGTGAGTGAATAAAGGTCCTCAACAACAGCATCACACCATTTTGATGCATCAAAGCCTTCTATTCTGCTTTCTATATACCCCATCTCTATACGAATCTTTGCTGAAAGCGTATCATGAAAGGTATATGTGGGCTTAATGATTGGATTCTTTGCCAACTCGCGCTCTGCAAAGACGTATGCCTCGCGAAACAACTGTTCATCCACTGGCACACCATTTCGCTCATAGCTGTGCCAAATCATCTTACCCCAATGGCAACCACAAGTATCAAGTGTGCCACCATAGTCGAATATTATGCCTTTTATGTTCATGTTTTTTGAGTTTCTGAGTTTTTCAGTTTCTGAGTTTTTCAGTTTTTGAGTTATTTAGTTTTTGAGTTTTTGAGTTATTTAGTTTCAAACTCATCAACTTACAAACTCATCAACTTATAAACTCATCAACTTACAAACCTTACCAGCTATCGCCTTTGCCGCCTCTTCACGGCATCTAGAGAAACTGGGCCAGTCGTTCAGGTCGATAATGCAGAAGGTTCCGTCTTCGCGCACAATGCAGTCGCCACCATAAACATCCAGTCCTGCGGCAGCTGCAGCCTTGTTTGAAATAGCGCGAAAATCATTCTCTGAGAACGGATAATGCTGTGGTATTCCATTACGGGCCTCATCACTGAATTTCCATTTACCATCATCGCCAGGATAGTAATAACGGAAGAAATCAGTGTCACGCACTCCATAGAATTTAATGAGGTCGCCTGGCACATGAGCACACACCAAGACGTCGACCACTCCAGCCTCACGCATCTGCTTTTCTTTTGCCTGAGCCTCTGCCTCATCTGCAGCGTATTGCACATCACCAATATTTTCTGCTACACCATCGGCACGCTTCAGCCAGTAGCCATGCTCACCTTTTTCAGGAGCAAGAGGTATACCTGCTGTTTTAAGCACATTATTAAGCTGGCGCCTATTGCAACAGAGCACCACACTGGAAGGCGTATTAACAACCTTAATGCCAGAGTTTTCCATATTGCTCAAGGCGTGCAGCGTCTGCGGAAGTCTACCCATTGATAGTACCAACGAAACATTGGCGCTGACATCAAGGTTTGCCTCTTCCCTGATTTCAACGTCACATCCGCAATGTATTAATTCATTGCACACACAACCAAGTATGGCGGCATCTTTATCCACCGAATTTGGCGAGAAGCGCTCTGCCCTGCTTAATGCTACAATGGTGTACACAAACCTGCTTTTATGTTTTCAAGATGCAAAGTTAACTATTATTTAGTAATCATGAAAACTTTTTTAGTCTTTTTATTTTTCTTAATAAATAATAAAATCTTTTTGAATATCAAACGGTTTATACAAAAGCAAAAAACATGGACTTGATAACCAAATCCATGTTTTTAATGTATTTCAAGTTGTTAAGTTACAGATTACCAAAGAAGCGGCTGCCTGCACGCAACTGATGGCGCATGATACTTAAGAACTCCTGAGTTTCCTGTATAATATTGAGGTAAACAAGAGAAATCTTGATATTCTTATCGTCATGGTCGCTATGCATACGGTCGTAATGACGCTTGCGGATTACAGACAACTCATCTTTTACCTTATCGGCATCAATAAGCACCTGCTCGTAGCCCTTAAAGTCACATGATGTGAGCATTTTCTCCGTGCGGCCCATAAGCTCTGCCACACTCTTGCGTATAGGAGCTAATTCATCTACATATAATTGTGGCAATGGGTTAAAGTTATTGTCAACATGCTCCTTAATTGGCTCAAGCATACGTTTGAGACAGTAAATAAACTGCTCATCACTATTAACACCAAGGTGATACCATGTATTGCGCTCAACAGCTATAGACACTGGCACACGGCGGAAAGCAAGCAGTTCCTTGCGACGGAACTTCTTAAGCTGTTCCTGCTCGTCTCTGAGTTCGCGGTGACTCTTGCCCAGCATACTAATGCTTTCTTTTGCCAAACCATCGAGTATCTTATTATACTGTTCAAATGCGAAACGGTTGACAAAACTCTGAGTGCGAGACACATGCTTTTGCAGCAGATCCCAAACAATCTCTGGGTCACGGGCACGCATCATCAGACGGAACACATCGTCGCCTTTCTTGCTCTTTGACTTATCCTCTGCTTTTACATTACTCTGGATGAAGATGTAAACAACAACAGCCATCGCAATAAACATTGCCACGAAGCCACCATAATACATTATAGCACACACCAACGCACCAACAGCAAAAGCAGCACCACCTGTAATAAACCAACCACCGATAACACTAAGCACACCTGTAACACGGAATACTGCGCTTTCACGGCTCCATGCACGGTCTGCAAGACTTGAGCCCATTGCCACCATGAAGGTTACATATGTTGTAGACAGTGGGAGTTTATAGTTTGTTCCTATTACAATAAGTGTTGCGGCAAGAACAAGGTTTACCGATGCACGTATCACATCAAAAGCTGCGCCATCGGCAATTATTGCTTCCTCCTTGCAGAATCTTCCATCTATCCATTTTAGCATTCGCTTTGGCATGTAACGCATAATCTTGCTATTGCTATCCTGAGTCATTCGCACAATACTACGCGCTGCCTTTGAAGAGCCAAACATTTCGTCACCCTCATCCTGTCTAGAAAGGTCAACACTGGTCTTAACCACATTCTGGGCTTTTTTAGATGTAGCCATAGCTATAATCATTATAACACCAGCAATGGTTAGATAGAGCAAAGGAGTCTTTGCACTGGTCATGAGTGATGTCATCATATAAGAATCAGGATTATTATTTCCGTTAGCAGAGAAATCAAGATAGGCATCAAGACCAGCAAGAGGCATACCAATAAAGTTGACAAGGTCGTTGCTTGCGAATGCCATAGCAAGTGCAAATGTGCCCATAAGAACAATAATCTTGAATACATTAACTTTAACAAAGTGCAGCAACTGCATCAATATTGTTGAAGCCACAAACACTATTGCCAATAGCATAGATGTATTGGTATTTATCCAAGCACGCATTTCCTCTGGCACAAAAGGCGAACCCTTCAAGCCCTTAATGAAGATAAAATAAGAAAGAAAGGTAAAAGCGATTCCACCAAAAACACCTATAGTATAATTAAGGTTTTTCTTATAATTAAATGTAAATATAAGGCGTGATATCCATTGCACAACAACACCGAAAAAGAACGCGATGGCCACACTTACAAAAATGGCAATAGTTACACTGAGCGCCTTGTCGCTGTTAAGCAGCATATCAAAAGTGAGCGTATCATCGCCCGCCATCTTTATCAGCGCAAGGATAAAGGTTGCTCCAAGCAACTCGAACACAAGGGAAACAGTGGTTGAGGTAGGCATGCCTAATGTATTAAACACATCAAGAATAATGACGTCTGCCACCATTGCCGCCAAAAAGACTATCATTACCTCATGAAATGTATAACTGGCAGGTTGCAATATACCATTGCGAGCCACATCCATCATACCCGAACTCATTAGCGCTCCAACAAGCACACCAGCCGCCGCCACAATCATAATTGTTTTAAAGCGAGCCACCTTTGCGCCAATGGCTGAGTTCATAAAGTTTACAGCGTCATTACTAACGCCTGCAAAAAGGTCAAACACTGCCAACAGCAGCAAGAAACCTACAACAATTAAATAAACGTATTCCATAAATATACTTTTGTTGGATTAAAATTCCGGTGCAAAAGTATTAAATGGATATTACAAGATGTTTAAGCAGATGTTTCAATTATGTTACAATTTCTGTCACACTACTCCATCGGCAAGTCTAACCAGAATGTAGAGCCCGCACCTACCATAGAGTCAACACCAACATTTCCGCCAAGGATATTGGCATAAGAACGACATACAGACAAACCGAGTCCGATGCCTGGAACAAAGGTGTCAAGTTTTATGAAGCGGTCGAACACATGCTCAAATTCTTCCTCCGGAATACCGCAACCTGTGTCTTTGACAAAAATACGCAACTGATTGTCGGGTTTAACAAAATATCCTATAGTGATGCTTCCGCGATCGGTATATTTCACGGCATTGCTAACGAAATGTCCTAATATTACTGATATGCGCTCTTTGTCGGATGTCAGGACAATTCCCTCCTCTGGCACATCGCAATGCATCTCAATAGGTTTGCCGTCTAAATCGCCAGCATACTTTTTGGCAATATCCTCAATAGTAGCGTTAAGAGCAAACGGTTCTTTCTTTAGGTTCAGGTTGCCAGCCTCAACTTTCGACATGGTTACAACATTCTCGAATATTCTCAGAAGCTTGGCGTTGTTTTCCCGTATCAGTCCTATTAGTTTCTGACGCTCCTCTGCATCATCCATCATAGGAAGCACCTCAGAGAAACCCACAATAGCATTAAGCGGAGTTCTTATCTCATGACTTATGCTGGCAAGGAAGTTTGACTTCAGTCTGTCACTCTCCTCCGCCTTAATACGGGCGTTGATGAGTTCATCTTCAAGTTCCTTGCGCTTATCAATACGCATCGATGCTCCCACTATCATCACAGGTTTGCCATTATCATCGCGCTCAGCCACTGAGGCATAAGTTTCTGCCCAGTAAGTTCTGCCTGAGTTGCCTATCTTAACTTGATACTGAATATTATATTCATCTATTTCTCCGTTACAAATAGAGTTAAGAAGCTTATACATCTTATCAGCATATTCAGGTGTAAGGTGCTTAACAAAATCCTCTATCTTCTCTCCTGGAGCAGGTGTATAACTGTCTACGGCATCCCTATAATCACTTTCATAGGTTATTTCGCGTGTATGAGCATCCAGTCGCCATGCTGACAAGCGCATAGCCTTCAGCACCATCTCATGCTCAATGGTGTGTCTTTGGATTTTCTCCAGAGAGTTCATTTCCTCGTTTATTATCTTGCCTTGGCGGTGCTGCCATACTAACATCAGCACAAGAGTAATCAAGACAACCAAACCAATTCCCCATAGAAACACATAGCTAAGGGAGTGGCCGGTTTGGATAAATAAAAGCAACATGGTGTAGTTCATTGTTGTCTTATGGTTGTTGTTTATAAGCCGTATATATTTGCAAAATTACACAATATATTTTTAATAATGAAAAAAAACGATATTAATTTTTGATATTTGAGCGCTTTACAGTAACTTTGTAGCCATAATTATTGACACAACGACAGATGAGTAATCTTAATTACACTCATATACTGACCAGAACGGTTGAGGAGTTATCAGAACCGAAATCGCTCGAAGGACTTTTTTACCAGCACAACGATGGCGACCCATTACCTTCAAGCAAAGCACTTGACGAGATTATCAGCCTGTCGCGTGCGATTATTTTCCCTGGTTATTTTGGAAAATCATCTGTAAACACCCGCACTATACGCTATCATATAGGTGTAAACATTGAGCGTCTGCACAAGTTGCTCACCGACCAAGTCATGGCAGGCCTATGCTTTGCCTCTAACGACAGTGAAAGCGATACAAGACATTCACAACTTAGAGATAAGGCAGAAAACATTTCTGCACAACTTATTGAAAGACTGCCCCAGATTAGAAACATTCTTGCTACTGATGTCGAGGCAGCATACAATGGCGACCCAGCAGCAGTTAGTTATGGCGAGATAATATCTTGTTATCCTGTAATCAAAGCCATAACCAATTACCGCATTGCCCATGAGCTTATGTCACTGGGTGTTCCTCTCATTCCAAGAATTATCACAGAGATGGCTCATTCAGAGACAGGAATAGACATACACCCAGGAGCACGCATTGGCCATCATTTCACAATAGACCATGGCACTGGTGTTGTGATAGGGGCTACTTGCATCATTGGCAATAACGTTAAACTGTATCAGGGAGTCACACTTGGCGCTAAGAGTTTCCCTCTCGACAAAGACGGCAACCCAATCAAAGGCATTGACAGACACCCTATCTTGGAAGACAATGTTATTGTTTATTCTAATGCCACAATCCTTGGACGCATCACCATTGGCGAGGGGTCGGTGATTGGTGCTAATATCTGGGTAACAGAGGACATGGAGCCAAACACAAAAAAGGTGAAGAAATAAGCGATTGGGCTTAGCAAAAAAAATATAGACAACAAATATTAGACATACATAACTAATGAAAGAATTTGAATTGATTGCCAAAACATTCATGGGTTTGGAGCCTGTATTGGCAAAGGAGCTAACACAGTTAGGAGCAAATGACATACAGATAGGACGACGCATGGTGTCGTTCACTGGCAATAAGGAACTGATGTATCGCGCAAACTTCCAGTTACGCACCGCCATCAGAATATTGAAGCCAATAAAGCACTTCAAGGCTAAATCGGCTG
>JAZLCN010000046.1:0-43575 GCA_045614255.1 Prevotella sp. | reverse complement strand
ATAGCAGGTGAACTCCTGCCATGTGTGCTTGACGTTTCTGCCCGTACACTTGCTTCACACTCACTCTGTATCTTCGGTGACCATCAGGACGTGATGGCTTGCCGTCAGACTGGTTTTGCAATGCTTTGCGAAGGTTCAGTACAGGAGGTTATGGACCTCACTGCTGTTGCTCACCTTGCAACATTGAAGACATGTGTTCCATTCATCAACTTCTTCGATGGTTTCCGTACATCACATGAGTACCACAAGATCGAGGTTATGGATATGGAAGACATTCGTCCTTTGGTTGACGAGGCAGATGTTAAGCGTTTCCGTGACCGTGCCCTCACTCCAGAGCGCCCAGTTACTCGTGGTACAGCTGAGAACCCAGAAACATTCTTCACACACCGTGAGGCATGTAACCCATACTATGACAGAGTACCAGAAGTTGTTGAGAACTATCTCGCTGAAATCTCTAAGATTACAGGTCGTGAGTATCACCTCTTCTCTTACTATGGTGCAGAAGATGCAGACCGCATGATTATCCTTATGGGTAGTGCTACAGAGGCTGCTCGCGAGGCTATCGACCACCTCAACGCAAATGGTGAGAAGGTTGGTATGATCAGCGTTCACCTCTATCGTCCATTCTCTGTTAAGCATCTGCTTGCTTCTGTTCCTAAGACAGTTAAGAAGATTGCTGTTCTTGACCGTACTAAGGAACCAGGTGCAAATGGCGAGCCATTGTATCTCGATGTTAAGGATGCTTATTATGATGTTGAGGATCGTCCAGTTATCGTTGGTGGCCGTTATGGTCTCGGTAGCCGTGACACCACACCAGCTCAGATCATTTCTGTATTCAACAACCTCGCTCTTCCAGAGCCAAAGAACCACTTCACTGTTGGTATCGTAGACGACGTTACATTCACAAGTCTTCCACAGGTTGAGGAAATGCCACTCGGCGGCAAGGGTACATTCGAGGCTAAGTTCTATGGTCTTGGTGCAGACGGTACTGTAGGTGCTAACAAGAACTCGGTTAAGATTATCGGTGATAACACAGACAAGTACTGCCAGGCATACTTCTCTTACGACTCTAAGAAGTCTGGTGGTTTCACATGTTCTCACCTCCGTTTCGGTGATACACCAATCCGTTCTACATATTTGGTTAACACACCAAACTTTGTTGCATGCCACGTTCAGGCTTATCTGAACATGTACGATGTTACACGTGGTTTGCAGAAGAATGGTACATTCCTTCTGAACACAATCTTCGATGGCGAAGAACTTGTTAACTTCATTCCTAACAAGGTTAAGCGTCACTTCGCTCAGAACAATATCACTGTTTACTATATCAACGCTACTAAGATTGCTCAGGAGATTGGTCTCGGAAACCGTACAAACACAATCCTTCAGAGTGCATTCTTCCGTATCACAGGTGTTATCCCAGTAGAACTTGCCGTTGAGCAGATGAAGAAGTTCATCGTTAAGTCTTATGGCAATAAGGGTGAGGATATCGTTAACATGAACTACGCAGCTGTTGACCGAGGTAACGAGTACAAGCAGCTTGCTATCGATCCTTCATGGGCAAACCTTGCTGATGATGCTGCTGTAGAAGACGATGCTCCAGCATTCATCAAGGAACTCGTTCGTCCTATCAACGCACAAGCTGGTGACCTTCTCAAGGTTTCTGACTTCGTTAAGCATGATACAGTTGACGGTAGCTGGATGGTTGGCTCTTCTGCTTATGAGAAGCGCGGTGTAGAGGCATTCGTTCCTGTATGGGATGCTGAAAACTGTATCCAGTGTAACAAGTGTGCTTACGTTTGTCCTCACGCAGCAATCCGTCCATTCGTTCTTACTGACGAAGAACTTGCTAACTTCGACATTACATCTATCGAGATGAAGGCTCCTGCAGCTATGAAGGGTATGCACTTTGTTATCGAACCATCTGTTCTCGACTGTCTCGGTTGTGGCAACTGTGCTGATGTTTGTCCAGGCAATCCTAAGCTTGGTGGTAAGGCTCTTAAGATGGTTCCATTCAACCCAGATGCAGCTGAGATGAAGAAGATGGCTGCTGATTGGGATAACCTTGTTAAGGTTCCTTCAAAGCAGCACCTTGTTGACATCCGTTCTAACGTTAAGAACTCTCAGTTCGCTAAGCCATTGTTTGAGTTCTCAGGAGCTTGCTCTGGTTGCGGTGAGACACCTTACGTTAAGCTTATCTCACAGCTCTTCGGTGACCGTCAGATGATCGCAAACGCAACAGGTTGTTCTTCAATTTATTCAGCTTCTATCCCATCTACACCATATACAACAAACGAGAAGGGTCAGGGTCCAGCATTCGACAACTCATTGTTCGAGGACTTCTGCGAGTTTGGTATGGGTATGGCTCTTGGTAACAAGAAGATGAAGGAGCGCATCGTTATGTTGCTCAACGAGGCTCTTGCTAAGTGCAACGTTTCTGATGAGTTCAAGGCTGCAGCTGAAGAGTGGATCGCTGGTAAGGATGATGCAGATGCTTCTAAGGTAGCAGCAGCTAAGCTAAAGCCACTGATTGCTGCTTGTGCTGAGTCTGGTTGCGAGATTTGCAAGGAATTGCAGACCCTCGATCACTACCTCATCAAACGCTCACAGTGGATTATCGGTGGTGACGGTGCTTCTTACGATATCGGTTACGGCGGTCTTGACCACGTTATCGCTTCTGGCGAGGATGTAAACATCTTTGTTATCGATACAGAGGTTTACTCTAACACTGGTGGTCAGGCTTCTAAGGCTACACCTCTCGGTGCTATTGCACAGTTCGCTGCTCAGGGTAAGCGCATCCGCAAGAAGGATCTTGGTATGATTGCAACAACCTACGGTTATGTTTACGTAGCTCAGATTGCTATGGGCGCTGATCAGGCTCAGACTCTCAAGGCTATCCGCGAGGCAGAGGCTTATCCTGGACCATCACTCGTTATTGCTTACGCTCCATGTATCAACCACGGTTTGAAGGCTAAGGGTGGCATGGGCAAGAGCCAGGCTGAGGAGGCTAAGGCTGTTGAGTGCGGTTACTGGCACTTGTGGCGTTACAACCCAATGATGGCAGAAGAGGGCAAGAACCCATTCCAGCTCGACTCTAAGGAGCCAGATTGGAGTAAGTTCCGCGACTTCTTGATGGGTGAGGTTCGTTACCTCTCTGTTAAGAAGGCTTATCCAAACGAGGCTGAGGAACTCTTCCAGCAGGCTGAGGTAATGGCTAAGAAGCGTTACCAGAGCTATGTTCGTCAGACAAAGATGGACTGGAGCGAGGAAGCGTAATTTCCTAACAATTAAATAATTATTAAAGGACGACTTAGGTCGTCCTTTTTCTTTTCTATATTATTAACTAACAATGTTTATATATATATTATTTAGTGTATTTATATATAGAAACACTAACTAACGAAAAGTTTAAATACATTATTTAAATGTTTAAACTAGTCTTAATATGTATGTCGATAAAAAAGGGCAGAAATTAATTTCTGCCCTAGTGAATATCTTAATGGAATCTTTTTATTAATATGCAAACAAAGGATATTCCTTCATGCGCTCATTGACACGCTCACGTACACTTGTTATTACTTGCTCGTTTTCAGGATCGTTCAGTACCTCCTCAATTAGAGCTGCAATCTCTACCATAAGGTCTTCCTTAGCTCCACGTGTTGTGATGGCAGGTGTTCCTAAACGTATACCGCTAGTCTGGAATGCTGAACGGCTATCAAATGGTACCATGTTCTTGTTTACAGTGATATCAGCTGCAACAAGTGCATTTTCTGCAACCTTACCTGTTAGTTCTGGGTACTTGCTTCTTAGATCTACAAGCATTGAGTGGTTGTCTGTGCCACCACTTACAATTGTAAATCCACGCTTAACGAGTTCCTCTGCCAATACTTTCGCATTTTTCTGAACTTGTGATGCCCATTCCTTGAATTCTGGTTGAAGTGCCTCGCCAAATGCTACAGCCTTTGCCGCAATGACATGTTCTAATGGACCACCTTGCTGACCTGGGAATACAGCACTGTTAAGAAGGGCAGACATCATCTTTACCTGACCTTTTGGTGTTGTAAGACCCCATGGATTTTCAAAGTCCTTACCCATAAGTATGATACCTCCACGAGGTCCGCGTAGAGTCTTATGTGTAGTTGATGTTACAATGTGGGCATACTTTACAGGATTATCGAGTAATCCAGCAGCAATGAGTCCTGCAGGGTGTGCCATATCAATCATGAGCAGAGCGCCAACTTTATCAGCTATTTCACGCATCCTCTTGTAGTCCCATTCACGACTATAGGCAGAACCTCCACCAATGATAAGTTTTGGTTTGTGCTCAATGGCCAGTTGTTCCATTTGGTCATAATCAACACGACCTGTTTCTTGGTTAAGGTCATATCCCACAGCTTTGTATAATATACCAGATGTATTGACTAATGAACCATGAGAAAGGTGGCCACCATGAGCTAGATTAAGTCCCATGAATGTATCACCTGGGTTTAAGACAGCTAAAAGTACTGCTGCATTAGCCTGAGCACCTGAGTGAGGTTGTACGTTAGCATATTCTGCACCAAATAACTGGCAAACGCGATCAATAGCCAACTGCTCTACCTGGTCTACAACCTGACAGCCTCCGTAATAACGCTTGCCAGGATAGCCCTCGGCATATTTATTAGTAAGGTAAGACCCCATTGCTTCCATAACCTGGTCGCTAACGAAGTTTTCACTTGCAATTAGCTCAATGCCTTTTAACTGACGCTGATGCTCTTTCTCGATTAGTTCGAAAATCTGGTTGTCTTTTTTCATTGTTTTATATTTTAAATTTATATTATCCTAAATCTGATTGCAAAGTTACTATTTTATAAGAACATTTAAGAAAGAAGAGTGAAGAATTTTTCTTCTTCACTCTTTGTTTTATTACTTCACAACTTTTTTACCATTTATGATATATATGCCTGGTTTAAGAGTAGCAGTATCATATGGTAATCTACGCCCATCTAGAGTGTAGATATATTGTTTTTCATTTTTATTATTACTGATATTAACATCTTCGATAGCATTTACCTCATCGAGTGAAATGCTTCCATAGAAATAAAGGCGGAAATTATCGAAACAGCACCAGTAATTACTTGCCATGTTTCCACTACGTATACCAATCTTTAATAGTCCTCCGTCACTATCAACTGTAGTGGTAACCTTGTTCTCGTAAAGTCCCTTGTCAAAATATGCCCTTGCGCTCTTACGGTCATTAGGCATGTATCTTGCAGGTGAACCTACTGTAGATTCATTGCCGATGCCAATTTTTGTTGCTTGTGCACATTCAGCAATGTGCATAACCTTCTGACTCTTTGCTCCTGCATACATATATGCTGATACATTGTTAGTTCCTTTTATGTATGCATTATATGAATCAGCAGAAGGACCTGGACGATGGAAAGTTTGTGCACAGAACTGATATGTACCTGCTGGAATATCTCTGATTACCTGGTTCATATCAAAAGTTGCCTGATAGAACTCTCCTGTAGAATGGTCAACAGAAGGTGTCGCTGACCATCCGGTGTTAACATCCATGCCAGTATTCTGTAGCAGGTTTGTCAGGTCGAAAGGTTTTGTAATGTCACTTGGGGTAGCATTACAGAGGAAATGTTTTGCTGCATTTGAAATGTTTGTTAGTTGTTGCTGATAGTCTTCAAATGTTCCAGTACCACTAAGAAGTTGCTCTGTTTGTGTGATAATTTCTTCTATTTGCTTGTCTATGCCATCTATATCTTCAATATGAGGTACGGCATATAAGGTTTTCAAGTGAGAAAGTGCTGTGCTTATCTCTTTTTTGATGCCACCAAGTGCAACGTTTTCAAATCCGAGAACTTCATCTGCACTTAACACAAGCCATCTCTGGTTGTTTGCAGTGTTGGCGATGTTGAATGTGGCTGTTGTAGTTGTGCCATTCGCCGCAGGTGACAGACATGGAGGAGTCCAGTTCTCTGTAGGGTGAATAATCCAGTATCCTCTATGCTGTAGAGTTGAACTACCTGCTTGTACATTAATTCTGCTGCGCATGATATGTAAATCCTCATTCTTATCAGGAGAAGATTTCGCTATAGTCTTAAACCCATTGCTTCCTGTGCCGGTGTAAGTTATATATCTGTTTGTGGCTGCATTACGTATCTGATAGTATTGGTTGTCTGGAGTAAACGTTACATACCATGCGCAACTGTCATTATTCAACAGTTGTTCGTTAGTAACAGCTTTCCAAACCAAATTACCAGCCTCATTTATTGTAAGATATGAGCTATATAAACCAAAATCTGTTGACTCGCTCTTAATATAGTATTTTATGTTATCCTCTTGATTAAGAGCATAATATGGCTGTGCGAATTCTTTTGATGTATGCTGAAGACCATCCTCTCCAAGTGCCTGACAGATAAGTGAGTTGCCGATATAGAGAATATCTGAGCCATTATCTTCATTTGCGCCGTTAATTCCGTATGGCCACATGTGCTGGTAATCTCCGTTAAGTGTTCCAGTTGTATTATTGTCAAGGAAACGTACAACAGCAGTCACACGGTCGCCAAGCCATTGGCCTGTGCCGAATCCATCGCCGTTTACGCTAGCTCGGAGATTATGGCGCGACCATTCAGTGTCAGCCCATGGAATAACGCCTACTCCATGTAACCACTCGTGAAGGATTGTTCCTGTTTTCTGGTACGCCTGATTATTGCCAACGCGAACCCAACCACCATAAGAACAATCGGCAGTAGGTGTACCATCTACAAAACCAACGCTGCTGTGATAATGTTTTATCTCAGTGAGGTTTTGCCACCAGTAAGCAGCAGTTTGCACTGCATTTGTAATTCTTTGTAATGTTGCAGCGTCACCATCTTGACGAACAGTATATCCCATAGTACCCATAGGAATGGTATAGAACTTAATGGTTTCTCCATATCCAACCTGTTTGCCTGTTGTTATTGCGTATGCACGCATATAATATTTTGTTCCGGGCTTGAGAGATTCCAACCAATAGATGTTACCATTATTAGACAGATATTTTGTTGTCTTATTATCTTTAATGGTTGGCTCTGGATTTTCAGACCAACAGATGCCACGTTCTGTTATGCCAGTGCCAGTGGCAGTCATTCGGGCAAATGCCATTGTTGCGCCACGTGCAAATCTCTCGTCGGTTTTTACTGTTGGTACAGGACCTGTAGGGTTATCCCAATTGTATGCCTCGATTGCTTTGCTAATCTCTTCTAAAGCATTGTTGATAGATTCCTTTGTGGCTGCGTTGTCATCGTATACAGACTGCGCTTTGGTTATGGCATCATTAAGAGCTGATGCATTAACACCTGTACCATCACCATATAATGCCTTTGCCTGGTTAATAGCATCATTAAGTTCACTCTTAAATACTGCCATGTCAGTCTCACCATATGGTGTGTCTCTAAGTAGTTTTATGTAGTCAAAAACAATCT
Source organism: Prevotella sp. (assembly GCA_045614255.1). GTDB lineage: Bacteria > Bacteroidota > Bacteroidia > Bacteroidales > Bacteroidaceae > Prevotella. Next base: position 36,115 of record JAZLCN010000046.1, on the reverse strand, counting down.
TTGCTGAGTTTGCTGAACCACCGCTCGTTGATGTGTAGCCAATCTGTATCTTTCCAGCGGATATTTCTTTCAGTTCAAACTTAATAGTATCTACTATCCATGTGCCGCATGGGAAAGATTTTATAGCAGACATTGCAGATGTTCCTTTAGTTGGAATCCAGCCTACCTTACTTGTTCCTGCAGTCTTTGTTGTTTCACAGTTATAAATGGCTGTGACAATGGCGTATTTTCCTGCAGGCAGTTTTACTTCTTGATGATAAAGAAGCGACTCTCCCCAACCTGTACTTAAGGCAAGACAACCACCATTGGCAGTGCCATCCTGACCAGTAGCAGGTACTCCAACACCATTAAAAGTCTTTGCTGTTCCAAATTGATAAACACCAGTAATGGTGTAATCAACATTGATGTTTTTTGTCCATCCGTCAATTTCTAAAATCTCTTTTGCTACATTACCGGTTTCTGACACCGTGTAGTTGAAATTCTCGTTAAAACCATGATTAGACAGATATGACGATGTTATGTCGTGATAGTCTAATGCATTAACAGTTATAGCAAACATTGTTGCTAAAATTGTTGAAAAAAGTGACTTCTTATTCTTCATTATATTATAAAGTTAGTTAGTTGTCAATTAGTAGGCTTCTAAGTATAAGAGAGCCTTTAGATCAGGCTCTTCTTATACCACTCAAAAAGTTTCTTTACTCCTTCGTCAATTTCAACCTTATGTTTCCAACCAAGAGAATGTAGTTTAGACACATCAATAAGTTTTCTTGGTGTTCCATCAGGTTTGCTTGAGTCAAACTCAATAACGCCTTTGAAATCAACGGCTTTTACAACGAGTTGTGACAATTCTTTTATCGTCAACTCTTTACCTGTTCCAACATTAATATGACAGTTTCTTATTTCACCAAGAGCAGGGATTGCTCCGCCTCTACCTGCAGAATGATTTCTGTCAACAAGTCCATCTGCTTTTGCTCCATACATTACAGATGAATACTTTTCAATTCCGATAATATCCTTGAAGTCAACATTCAAGAGAACGTGTACGCTTGCATCTGCCATATCTTCGCTCCACAAGAATTCTCTTAACGGACTACCAGTTCCCCATAGCGTAACCTTATTGTTTTCTATTCCATACTTAGCCAGAATATTTATAATTTCTTCTTTAGAAGATTCACCGGTAATGCCTTCAACAGGACGCTTGTTCATGTCTGCCTTTATAGCTTGCCAGTTGTTATCATGTATAAGTTTCGCCAGAAAAATTTTTCTCATCATGGCAGGCATCACATGACTGTTCTCTAGATGGAAGTTGTCGTTCGGACCATAAAGGTTTGTTGGCATAACGGCAATATAATTGGTGCCATACTGCAAGTTGTAGCTCTCGCACATCTTCAGTCCTGCAATCTTTGCAATGGCGTATTCCTCATTGCTGTACTCCAATGGTGAAGTAAGCAAGGCCTCCTCGGTCATTGGCTGTGGCGCATTTTTGGGGTAAATACATGTAGAACCCAGAAACAGCAGTTTCTTTACTCCTGTCTCATAGGCAGAACCAATCACATTGCATTGCATTAACATGTTTTGCATTATGAAGTCTGCCCTGTATAATGAGTTTGCCATTATACCACCTACAAATGCCGCAGCCAAGACAACGGCCTCTGGTTTTTCCTTTTCAAAGAAGTCTTTCACTGCTTGTTGATTGGTCAGGTCCAGTTCCTTGTGACTCCTGCCAACAAGATTGTTATAACCTCTTGCTTTTAGGTTATTCCATATAGCGGAACCCACCAGTCCGTTGTGTCCCGCTATATAGATTTTGCTATTTTTGTTTAAACTCATTATTCTTTGTCTATTTGTGCCTTAAGGAACAGTTTCTTTACGAATTTCATATCATGCTGTACCATTATGCGAACCAGTTCAGGGAATGGTGTCTTGCATGGGTTCCAACCAAGTGTTTTCTTTGCCTTTGTTGGATCACCAAGCAACTGGTCAACTTCAGCAGGACGGAAATATTTTGGATCAACCTCAACGATGGCCTTACCTGTCTTAACATCATAACCTTTCTCATCAACACCTTCGCCTTTCCATTCCAGTTCGATGCCAACTTCCTTGAAAGCCAGTGTGGCAAACTCACGCACAGTATGATATTCTCCTGTTGCGATAACGAAGTCATCTGGTTCTGGTTGCTGCAAAATAAGCCACATGCATTCAACATAGTCTTTAGCATAACCCCAGTCGCGCAGTGAGTTCAAATTACCCAGATACAGTTTGTCCTGATAACCTTGTGTAATACGTGCTGCAGCCAGAGTAATCTTTCTTGTTACGAAGTTCTCGCCTCGACGCTCACTCTCATGATTAAAAAGAATACCGTTACAGCAGTACATATTATATGACTCGCGATAGTTTTTCATTATCCAGAAGCCATAGAGTTTAGCAACTGCATAAGGTGAGCGAGGGTAGAATGGGGTAGTCTCTTTCTGTGGAACCTCTTGTACCTTACCATACAATTCAGATGTTGAAGCCTGATATATACGGCAAGTATTTTCCAAACCGCAGATGCGCACAGCCTCAAGCAGTCTCAGTGTACCTACAGCATCAGTCTCCGCTGTATATTCTGGTACATCAAATGAAACCTTCACGTGACTTTGAGCTGCCAAGTTGTAAATCTCAGTTGGTTTTGTTTCAGCAATGATTCTTATCAATGATGATGAGTCAGTCATATCTGCCCAATGCAGGTTGACAAGGCGTGTTTTCTTCATGTCACGCACCCACTCATCAAGATACAGATGTTCAATTCTTCCTGTATTGAATGATGATGAGCGTCTTAGCAGACCATGCACTTCATAACCTTTTTCAATTAAAAACTCAGCCAGATATGATCCATCTTGACCAGTGATACCAGTAATTAGAGCAACTTTTTTTTCCATATTTATATAAGTGTAGTTAGGTTTATTTATCTTGACCAGAGAATTGCTTGATTCTTTGTTCTTCAGAGAGTTTGCAAATTAACAATGTGTTATCGTTTTCTGCTATGATATATCCGTCGAGTCCTTGGATAACAACTTTCTTTTCTTGTGTTGTGTGTATCATGCAGTTGGATGTCTCAAAAACATTAATGTCGTTACCTATGCAACTATTTCCGTAAAGGTCTTTCTTTGTTTGAACAAGCAGTGACCCCCATGTGCCAAGGTCACTCCAACCAAAATCCGAAGGGCATACGAATATCTCATCTGCCTTTTCCATGATGGCATAGTCAACAGAGATGCTTTCACATTCAGGGAACTTAGCATCTATCTCTGCCTGTTCATTTTCTTTGCCATATACTGGATTTAGTGATTCAAATATTTTTGCAATTGCTGGCTGATAAATCCTAAAAGCATTAACAATAGTATTTACATTCCAAACAAAAATACCAGCATTCCAGAAATAGTTGTTTTTCTTTATATATTGATTAGCTGTCTCTAAATCAGGTTTCTCGCGGAAAGAGTCTACTCTGAATACTTCTTTATTTCTTAAAGAAGGTGAGGCTAGGTCAGCTTGTATATAACCATATCCTGTTTCTGGTCGTGATGGTTTCATGCCTAATGTAACAATTGCATCAGTGTCGGATGTAAATTTAAGGCAGTCATTTATAACACGGCGAAACTCGGTCTCATTAGTAACAATATGGTCACTTGGAGATACAACAATATTTGCCTTTGGATTTTTTGATTTAATCTTCCAGCTCACATATGCTATGCAAGGCGCAGTATTACGGCGGCAAGGCTCACAAAGAATATGATCTGCTGGTATTTTAGGAAGCTGTTCTTTTACAATGTCAACATACGACTTATTTGTAACTATCCATACGTTGTCAGTTTTGCATATGCTTTCAAAACGCTCAACTGTTAATTGTAGTAATGATTTGCCAACACCAAGCACATCGATAAATTGTTTCGGTTTCTCAGAAGTGCTCATAGGCCAGAATCGGCTACCAACGCCTCCTGCCATAATTACTAAGTGATTATTCTTGTTAACCATAATATATGATTTTATATTTATAATTTAATTTAAATCATTATTTTGAATTTTAAATCTGTCTAATAGAGATTTTATATGAATTAAATACTCAGATGGATTAAGATCATTTGGAAAGAGGTCAATGAGAACTTTCTTTGCCTCATTAGGATTTACCTTAATTGCTAAGTTAAGATAATGTAAACATTCATCCCATTTCTTTAAATCCCAGCAGCATAATGCCATATAAGAATATCCTTCTTGTATGTTTTTGCATGACGGCTCATAAATGTCTTTAAACAAAGTGTAAGCCGTATTCACATATTTATTATCATAAAGCGACACTATAACCCTAAGTATAACGTATGGTGAGTGATCTGATGATATTATTACATTTTTAAATACCTCTTGTGCTTCTTCTCTTAGGCCATTTTCAAGATATATATGACCCTTTAGTATTGAAAAGTCATGATTAAGTTCTTGATTTTCATGAACTTCAATTTTATTAATGTAAGATAAGGCTTCCTCTTTATCTTTTAAAGCACTAAAGGCAAATGCTAATTCTTTATAAATCTGTATTAAGTAATGTGAATCATGTGAGGCAATGAGTTCGCTTTTTTTTAGATGTTCAATTGCGTCTGTATATTTACCTTGATTAATTAAGCATGTACCAATATTCAACTCACCAAACTCATCATTAGGCTCAATCTTACTGTATCTCTTGTAATAATCTAATGCCTCTTTGTAATTTTCAAGTTTAAACAACACATTTGCTTTAGATAAAACACTTTCTCCGTCATTTGGATTTATTGCAATTGCATATTCACTGCTTGTAAGTGAGGCATTGTAATCCTCAAGCATAAACTGTGTGCATGAAAGAGCATTCCAGTATTTTTGAGAATATGGATTTATGTCAAGTAGTTCATTAAATAAACTTTCACATTCCTTATATTTGCCTAATCCAAAAAGAGCACGTGCAGTAAGTTCTTTAATTACTATATCTTGCTGCCTATTAGAGAGATGCAACCATTTTAAGGCTTTATTGTTTTGATTATACTCTAAATATAAGTTGGCAATATCAATGATAAAATCCTCATTATCCTCGTTGGGTATTTCCTTAAAATAATCTTGTAAATACTTATCAGCTTCATCAATTTGATTTTGATATAAAAAGATTTCTGCTTTGATGAATTTATAGTCAGGATTATCTTTGTCTGTGATTTGATAGAAATAACGCTTTGCAGTTTTTATGTCGTAATTCTGCAAAGCTTGTCGGATTTTAAAAATCAATGGCAAAACTGCTCCTGAATCAATTTCAAGGGCATTCTCAATTGCCTTGTTGGCAGATTTGTTATTACCTATTAGTTGATAATAATCAGCAATATCAGTAAGGTCATCGGTATCGAAAAATATCGGTACCCCTGACCTTACTGATTCTTCATATGACTTTAATAAGTCTCTGAATTCATTGCTGTCAAAATAATCGTCGCCTGTAAGCATTAATTATTTGTTGATTTTTGCCCAGGTGTCTTTAAGACCTACTGTTCTATTGAATACAATTAGGTTTTCTGTTGTGTCAGAGTCTATTGTAAAATATCCAATACGCTGGAACTGGAGGAAATCACCCGCTTTTCTTTCCTTAAGATACTCTTCTACATAACAATTTGTTAGTACTGTAAGTGAATCAGGATTAAGCAGCTCACGGAAGTCACGCTCATCTGCAGAAGGATTCTCCACATTAAAGAGTCTGTCATAGAGTCTTACCTCAGCAGGCAGACAGTGAGCTGTACTCAACCAATGGAGTGTACCCTTAACCTTACGGTTTGCGCCTTCCATTCCGCTCTTGCTTGTAGGATCGTATTCTGCATAAATCTCCTCAATCTCACCGTTCTCGTTTTTCTTACATCCGGTGCACATTACAATATATGCGTTCTTAAGTCTTACCTCCTTACCTGGACTCAGACGGAAGAACTTCTTAGGAGCATCCTCCATGAAATCATCTCTTTCAATCCATAGTTCACGACTGAAGGTTATCTTATGTGTTCCATCATTCTCGTTTTCTGGGTTATTAATAGCCTCAAGTTCTTCTGTTTGTCCTTCAGGATAGTTAGTGATGATAAGTTTTACAGGGTTTAATACTGCAGATACACGGCATGCCTTCTTGTTAAGATCATCACGTACAGCTGCTTCAAGCAGTGCATAGTCGTTGAGAGCATCAAACTTAGTATAACCGATAGAATCAATGAAATTACGTATACTCTGTGCCGAATATCCTCTTCTGCGCATACCACATACTGTTGGCATTCGTGGGTCATCCCATCCGTTTACAAGTTTCTCATCAACAAGGGTGTGCAATTTGCGTTTGCTCATCACAGTATATGTGAGGTTCAAACGGTTAAACTCTATCTGTCTTGGTCTGTTGTCATTTAAATCATCAGCCTTACCCTCATATTCCTTTAGCAAATCAATAAACTTGTCATACAATGGGCGGTGAGGAACAAATTCCAAAGTACAAATAGAATGTGTAACACCCTCAAAGTAGTCGCTTTGTCCATGTGCGAAGTCATACATAGGGTACGCATGCCATTGTGTTCCAGTGCGATGATGTGGAGTGTGGATGATACGATATATCACAGGATCACGGAAGTGCATGTTTGGGTTTGCCATATCCAACTTCGCACGAAGTACCATTGAACCCTCAACAGCTTCTGGAGTATTCATTTTATTAAACAATTCAAGACTCTCTTCCACTGGTCTGTCACGATAAGGACTTGCAATACCTGGAGTAGTCGGAGTGCCTTTTTGTGCTGCAATCTGCTCAGATGTTTGCTCATCAATATATGCGAGTCCGTTCTTTATCATCCAAACGGCAAAGTCCCATAGCTTTGGAAAATAATCAGAAGCATAATAAACATTACCCCATTGGAATCCCAGCCACTGAATGTCATTCAGAATAGAGTCAACATACTCAGTGTTTTCCTTTGATGGATTAGTATCATCAAAGCGCAGGTTACACACACCGCCATAATTTTCTGCTACACCGAAGTCCATGCATATAGCCTTGGCATGACCAATATGTATATATCCGTTTGGCTCTGGTGGGAATCGTGTCTGTATTTTACTTCCATTCTTGCCCTTAGATAAATCACCCTCAACAATTTGCTCAACGAAACTAAGACTTTTCTTCTCTTCGTTAGTTTTGTCTGTATTCTCAATCATATATTTTAAATTATTTAATTTTCTTAATTCTTAAAATGCAAAGTTAATAATAAAATATTATTAAGTTGCATTTAATCGCTATAAATTGTTATTTTTATTATAATACTCGTTTATGCCAGAGTCATAATACCATTGCAAATTAGATATTTTTTGGTTGTATTCCATAAATTTTGTATCGTATATTTCCAATGGTATAAACAAGCTTATGCCGCCATAATTATCATCAGTAACATTGAAATCTGAAAAGTAGATATTATATGTTGTAATCCAAGAAGAACATCTTTTTTTATATACTACAGTTTTTTCGAGTGCATTTAGCCATGTTTTAATACCAGCATTTAAAGAAAAGTTGTTAAGGACAAGTGATTTAGCATCAAACATTACTTTTTCGGGCCATTTATAATAGTAAATAGCATTATCTATATTGATTTCTGCTGAGAATAATTCTTGACTTATATAATTTGTTGCAGAAGCTAAAGCTGAGATGTCTTTTGTTGATATAACAGATAAGGGAACGCCAATATCGACGTTTGGATAATTGCCGCTTTCCTTTTGGTAATAGTGATTATAATATACATCTACTATATCTTTGTAATATAATTCATTTGTGTTTAATAAACATGGCAATAATTTGTCATAGGGAGCTCCATTACCAGGTATCTCTGCTGGTGAACCTATAATATAATCAGCTGTATTTCTTAGTTCGTATGCAACTTCAACACATTGGAAATTGCAACAATCTGCAAAAATGTAGTCAAATTTGATAGGCAGCCGTTCTAGGCATTTTGCCATATCGGGTATATTCATCCAATACTTGCCGGCATTATAATTTGTGTTATTTCCAGTGTCACCGCCATAAGCTCTACGTTTGCCCCCTTTGTTGAAATCTATAGAATTATTTTCTACAAACCAACCATTAGCATGACCCCATAACACTAAACCATAACTATCTGCAGGATACTTTAATATTATTCTGCTTAAAACATCATGCATCATATTGGGGTCACTAGCATAGAAATCTTCATTAAATGTGATGTCTGTGTCTATCTGGCTCTTTCCATTTTCGAATCTTAGAACATATGGAGGATTTGTTTTATCCGCAAGGTCAACAAAAGCTATAAAATTTGTATTGGCAGGCATTTTCTTTGAACCCTCAACCATTTCATTAATATCATCAATAGCAAAGTCACTAAGGTTGTTTTCTGCTGACATATATATTATTACTGTGCGTTTGGCTTTTTCAGTATTGTATATCTTGTTTTCTTTACATGATGTAAAAAACAAAACTAAACATAAAAGTGGGTATAAATAATTCATAATTTAAATCTAATTAAATGCAAAGTTACACTTTTTTTATGAATAGTTTGTATCTTTGCATAAAATTATAAATCTAGAGTTTAAATATGGCAATAATTAAATGTCCAGAATGCGGACATGACGTGAGTGATAAGGCTAAGACATGTCCTAATTGTGGTGTTGATATAGCAGGAAATGTTATACAATGCCAGCGCTGTTATAACATATATCTTAAAGAAGAGGCAAAATGTCCTGATTGCGGTACTTTGCCTGGACAAAAAATATCAACTGAGAAAAGTAAAAACACAGTTAAGCAGAAAGAGAAAAAACCAGTTAATAAAAAGAATAATATAACATTTTGGCTTTTGGTCTTATTGCTTTCACTTTTGTTAGTAGGTGTTTCTGTTTATTTTTATATACATGTAAAAACACAAACTGAGACAGAAGCATATAATAATGCAATAAATAGCAATTCGCCTGTAATCTTACAAGACTATCTAAATAAATATGGTAGTTATGATATTTCACATCATGATTCAGTTGTTGCTGTTTTAAATAATTTTTTTATAGTTGATTCGGTTTGGCTTGAAACATGTAAAAATGGTTCTCGTGAGTCATATTCAGATTTTATTGATGATTATCCAAATAGTGATTATGTAATAGATGCTAAACAAAGACTAGATTCAATAGATTGGATAACAGCAAAAACTAATGATGATGCTGAATCATATAAGTTCTATTTGGAAAACAATCCTGATGGAATGTATGTAGATGAAGCTCAAAATTTATTTAATCTAAGAGATTCTAAAATCATAAGCAAGTCTGACAGCCTTATGGTGGTTAAACTATTTAATGATTATTACAAAGCATTGTCAGATAAAGATGCTGAAATGCTAAAAAAGTGTTTTACTTTAAATATAACAAGTTTTTTATCTAAACCAAATGCCAGGATTTCAGATGTTATTTCATATATGCAGCGACTTTATGCTAAAGATGTGAATGAAGTTTCGTTCTTAATTCTTGATGACTGGAAATTAACGAAAACACAATCATCTAATGGAAAAAAATCTTTCAATGTAAACTTTACCGTAGATTACAAGTTTAAGAGAACAGACAAGAAAAAGAAGGCTTTCCATTCATATAAGGTTGACGCAACAGTTTTACTTGGAAGAATTCAATCCTTGGATATGTCAGCTAATTCAATATAAGTTATACAAACATTAGTTCACTCATTATCATATCGCTTATGAATAACCCATTCTTCGTTATTCGTAAGCGATTATTTATTATCTCTACATAACCTTGTTTTATAAAATCTGCAGCACAGTCAAGACAGAATTTTCGGTGTTTATCGCTCAAGCTTGAAATATCAAGTCCTTTAGAAGTACGTAAGCTTGTTGTTATACTATCGTTATATCTTGTGTCTTCATCAATCAATTCAAATTCCATAGGAATGCATCCTTTTTCTATACTATTAATATATGTTTCAACATCAGAAACATTCCATTGTCTTGTAAATATGTCATATGAATGAGCAGAAGCACCTACGCCAATATATGGTATTCCTTCCCAGTAACTGCTATTATGGCGAGAGTGAAAACCTTTAATTGCAAAGTTGCTAATCTCATAATGTTCGTAACCAGCTTCTTTAAGACGGTCTGTTAGTATGTTATACATATTATAACTAGTATCTTCATCAGTCTCTTTTATAATACCTTGTTTCAACAGGTGGTGTAGGGGAGTGCCCTCTTCGTACATAAGACTGTAAGCTGATATGTGCTCTATGTTTAGACTTAAGGCATTCTTTATGTCATATTCCCAGTTGTCAATTGTTTCTCCGGGAAAACCATACATTAGGTCAATACTAATGTTGCCAATGCCAATATGCCTTAATTGCTCAACAGCATAAAAAATAGCATTCTTGTCATGGCGCCTTCTGATAAATTTCAGTTGTTCCTCGTTGAAAGTCTGTACTCCAAGACTAACTCTGTTGATTGGCAGATTGCTTAAAACCTTAGAATAATCTTCCGTTATGTCATCTGGATTACACTCAATTGTTATTTCGGCAGAAGGTGATATGGCAAATTTATCATTGATATTATTAAATAATTGTATTAACTGATTTTCTTCTAATTGAGATGGAGTGCCACCGCCAAAATAAATCGTGTCAATTAATAACTTATTGTTTACAAAACTACCTAAATTCTTCTTATTTTTAGAGTTAGATATTTCTTCTGCCCTCAATTTAATCTCGCAGCATAGCGAATCTACGTATTTTTGCTTTAAATTTGTATGCGTTGTTGAATAGAAACCACAATAAATACAACGGCTTTTACAAAAGGGAATATGTATGTATAAACCTGCCATAAATAGAGAATTTAATGCAAAATTACTAATATTGTTTAACAATTATTACTTTTGTTGGTTAATATTTTGCGTAATTCAAAGAAAATATATAATTTTAGTGCCGATTAAAAAAATCTTATAGATAAAACTAAAAACTTAAACTAAAAACGATATGAGAGTATATCAGACAAACGAAATCAAGAACATCGCATTGCTTGGCAGTGCGGGTAGCGGCAAGACTACTCTTGCCGAATCAATGCTTTTTGAAGCAGGTATTATCAAACGTCGCGGCTCTGTAGAAGCAAAGAATACAGTAAGCGATTATTTCCCAGTTGAGCAGGAATATGGTTATTCTGTTTTCTCAACAGTTTTTCATGCTGAGTGGAATAACAAGAAGCTCAATATTATCGACTGTCCTGGTAGTGATGACTTTGTTGGTGGTGCAATTACCGCTCTCAACGTTACTGATCAGGCTGTTATCCTTATCAATGGCCAATATGGACCAGAGGTTGGTACACAAAACAGTTTCCGTTATACAGAGAAACTGAAAAAACCAGTTATATTCCTCGTAAACCAATTGGACTCAGACAAATGTGACTTCGAGACTATTATCTCTAATATGCAAGAGATTTATGGTCCAAAGTGCGTTCAAATCCAGTATCCAATTCAAACTGGTCCTGGTTTCAATGCTCTTATTGACGTTCTTCTTATGAAGAAGTATTCATGGGGACCTGATGGCGGAGCACCTACTATTGAGGATATTCCTGCAGAGGAGATGGATAAGGCTATGGAATTACACAAAGCACTTGTTGAAGCTGCAGCTGAGAATGATGAATCATTGATGGAGAAATTCTTCGAAGAAGAAAGCCTTACAGAGGATGAGCTTCGTGAAGGTATCCGTAAAGGTTTGGTAACACGCTCTATTTTCCCTGTTTTCTGCGTATGTGCAGGTAAGGATATGGGTGTTCGCCGTCTTATGGAGTTCCTTGGCAATGTAGTTCCTTTTGTTAGCGAAATGCCAAAGATTCATAATACACGCGGTGAGGAAGTAGCAGCAGATAGCACAGCTCCTACATCACTTTATTTCTTTAAAACAGGTGTTGAACCACATATCGGTGAAGTTAGTTACTTTAAAGTTATGAGCGGCGTAGTTAAGGCTGGTGCAGACCTTGCAAATGCAGATCGCGGCTCAAAGGAAAGAATTGCACAGCTTTATGTATGTGCTGGTGCAAACCGTATTGCTGTTGATGAACTCCATGCTGGTGATATAGGATGTACTGTTAAGTTGAAAGACGTTAAGACAGGTAATGCGCTTAATGCAAAAGATTGTGATCATAGATATGACTTTATTAAGTATCCTAACTCTAAATATTCTCGTGCTGTAAAGGCTGTTAATGAGGCAGAGATGGAGAAACTTATGGTTGCTTTGGTTAAGATGCGCCAGGAAGATCCTACATGGGTTGTTGAGCAGTCAAAGGAATTGCGTCAGACAATCGTTCATGGTCAGGGTGAGTTCCATCTCCGCACATTGAAGTGGCGTTTGGAAAATAATGAGAAGATTCAGGTTAAGTATGACGAACCAAAGATTCCATATCGTGAGACTATAACAAAAGCTTCTCGTGCTGACTATCGTCACAAGAAGCAATCTGGTGGTGCAGGACAGTTTGGTGAGGTTCATATGATTGTAGAACCATATGCTGAAGGCATGCCTGATCCAACAATGTTTAAGTTTGGCAACCAGGAGTTCCGCATGAACATTAAGGGTAAGGAAGAGATTGACTTAGAGTGGGGTGGTAAGTTGGTATTCATCAACTCAGTTGTTGGTGGTGCTATCGACACACGCTTTATGCCAGCAATCTTAAAGGGTGTAATGGAGCGTATGGAACGTGGTCCACTTACTGGCAGCTATGCGCGTGATGTACGTGTTATTGTTTACGATGGTAAGATGCATCCAGTAGATTCTAACGAACTTTCATTTATGCTTGCTGCTCGTAATGCGTTCTCATTGGCATTTAAAGAGGCTGCTCCAAAGATTCTTGAGCCAATCTATGACCTTGAGGTTTATGTTCCAGCAGACTTTATGGGTGATGTTATGAGTGACCTACAGGGAAGACGTGCTCTTATTATGGGTATGGACAGTGAGGCCGGATATCAGAAATTGCAGGCAAAGATTCCTCTTAAGGAACTTGCTAACTACAGTATCTCTCTCAGTTCTATCACTGGAGGACGTGCTTCGTTTACAACTAAGTTTGCTAGTTACGAACTTGTTCCTAATGATATTCAGAATCAGCTCATTAAGGAGCATGAATCTGAAGATGCTGAGGATTAATATTGTTGAATCAAATAATTATATGGTGTGTCTCTTTCAGGCACACCATATTTTTTTGTATAATTCACTTTCTATAAACATATCGTTTAGGCTGTCTAAATGCACCATTTACGAGTCATAAATGATAGGTTTATACGTCATAAATGGCAGCTATAGTCAACAAATAAAAAATAGAATCCCGAGGGATTCTATTATTCTAATATTTTTGTTTTTCCTTTATGTCGCCATGTCTATATGCTTTTAGAAGTTTCTTAAGGTCTTCTGTCTGCTTTTTTATTGCTTTTCCTTGATCTGTATCACTAACTAGTAGTCGGCGTCCGCTCATTTCTACAATTTGTGTTGTGCTCTTAATGTCATTTCCATGCTCAATAGCTTCACTTGCAGATGTGAATGGCTCATGTTGTACTAATTCAAAACCTCTACTATGATAAACTAAAGTATATCCAGCTATACCTGTTTCCTTGTGATAGGCTTCGCTGAATCCACCATCAATAACCATTAGTTTGCCATTGGCTTTAATAGGATTTTCTCCGCGTGAAGCATGTACAGGAACATGTCCATTAATTATATGACGGTTTTTACCATCAACTTCGAAAGCGTCTAATATAGAGTCGCAAATCTGTTCTGAATTTCTAAGTTGATAATAATGGCCTTTCTCTTCTTTGAATGTAGTTTTGTCTTCAAGGAAATACCTTTCAAATGTTGCCATTTTAAGTTTGTCGAACAGCGGAGAATCCTTTCCGCACCATAGATATAGGAAATAATCAATGGCATATTCCCGTTCTTCCTTAGGTGTGTCCCTGACAAAAGCAGAACGGATAAGAGTTCCTATCTGATGCATCAATTCTTTTCCTTTGTATTTTTTTCCTTCTGATATCTCAACTTCCTTCAGCGACCCATCCTCGTTTAATGGTATCGATGCGTGGAATAACAAGTTAGAGTTGTAAACAGCATACATACATCCATGACTTAGCAGTGATTTTATATGCTTGCGAAGTTTCTCTGATGTTATAAAAGAATGATGCAATCTGTTTATAAGTAACTCTTCATCTGGGGTAAGCTTGTTTGGACATGAAGGATCTACGGTAGGCAATGTGCACTCTCGCATTGCATATTTATTATCGCCAATATTGCAAGTATGATTATCAAAATCAATATAATCCAATAAGCATCTGTCACTCATATTCCATTGAGGTCTGCGCTTAAAAATACGAGCTTCTTCTTTGAATTGTATAATACTTATGGCCTTATGCATGCGTGCTGTCAGCATTTTTGTTTTTTCATCCATATTAACCTCTTTGAGGAATACGGGTTGGAATTCAGAACAATTATCATTACCATAAGTGTCCATGGCGAACGTTGCTAATGGTACAAGATTAATTCCGTATTCCTCTAAGGTGTTTAAATTGGCATATCTTAAGGAAAGACGTAATACATTACATATGCATGCGTTGTTGCCTGCACATGCGCCCATCCATAAGATGTCATGGTTGCCCCAAACAATATCCCATGAATGATAATTTCTTAATGTTTCCATAACAGTGTGAGCACCACTACCACGGTCATAGATATCGCCAAGTATATGCAACTGGTCTATTGCAAGATGCTGTATCACATTACATATCGCAATTATAAAATCGTCTGCTCTTCCTGTACTGATAATTGTATCAACAATTACACTTACATATAAACCTTTGTTTGTGTCATCTTTACGCTCATGAAGCAATTCTTCAATTATATAACTGAAATCTTTTGGCAATGCCTTTCTCACTTTTGAGCGTGTGTATTTGCTTGATACATCGCGGCATATTTTCACTAACTGATGAATAGTAACGTGATACCAATCATCAATATTAAGCTCAGATGCTTTTACTAATTGTATCTTGTGCTCTGGGTAATAAATTAAAGTGCATAACTCTTTTATTGCATCGTCACTCAACTCATCAGAAAATAGTTCATTAACCTTTCTCTTAATATTACCAGATGCATTTTTCAATACATGTCTGAATGCTTCACTTTCTCCATGGATATCAGCCAAATAATGTTCAGTGCCTTTTGGCAGATGTAATATGGCCTCGAGATTAATTATCTCTGCACTTGCATCTGCAATCGTTGGAAAAGATTGCGATAACAAGTTAAGATACTGCATGTCTGTGGTTTTCATGTCATCAATATTATTAAATTTCTTCACTTAGATATCCAATAGGTAATCTACGGCAATTATAACCTGATGCCATTATCTCACCATAAGCACCAGCTGAGCGTATGGCTATCAGATCATTACGTTGAGATTGATTTAAATCTATTTGCTTGCCAAAGACATCGCTAGATTCGCAAATTGGTCCAACAATGTCATATGTCTCATTGGATTTGTCACTTGATATATTTTCTATTTTGTGATATGCTTGATATAGTGCTGGTCGAATTAAATCTGTCATACCTGCATCAACAATTACAAAATTTTTATTAGTTCCCTTTTTAATATATAATACTTTGGTTATAAGTGAACCGCATGGAGCGACAACAGAACGGCCTAATTCAAAGTGGAGCTTTTGACCAGGACGCAATTTGAGGTGTTTTGCGTATGTGCTGAAATAAGATTTAAAATCAGCCATTGGCACTCTATTAGGATGCGCATAATCTATTCCTAATCCACCACCAACATTTATATGCTCAACTTTGATGTGTTGACGCTCTAGGATATCTTGAAGGTCATTAATTCTATTGCATAAAGCCTTGAAGTCACACATGTCAAGTATCTGAGAACCAATATGGAAATGAAGACCAATAAACTTTATATTCTTTAATTCATATGACCTGTTAATGATGCTAACCATGTCGTGCATAGAAATGCCAAATTTGTTTTCGGCTAATCCAGTTGTTATATTAGCATGGGTATGCGCCCCTACATCTGGATTGATTCTGAAAGCAACATTTGCGGTCTTGTTCTTTAATTCAGCAAGTGAATTGATTACTTCAAGTTCTTCAATGCTTTCTACATTAAAGCAGCAAATATCATTATCTAAACCAAGGTTAATCTCCCAGTCACTTTTGCCAACACCTGCATATACAATCTTATTATGATTAAAACCTGCTTTAATAGAGGCTTCAATTTCACCGCCGCTTACGCAATCAGCACCTAATCCAGCATCTTTGATAATTTTAAGAATCTTAGGGTTGGCATTTGCCTTAATTGCATAGTGTACGACAAAATTTTCATATCTGCCCGCTTCATTATTAATTTCACAAAGTGTTTGTCTTAACAATTCTGTGTCATAATAATAAAAAGGGGTTTGTATGTTATGAAATTTATCAACAGGGAATATACCTTTCATAATGCTCTGTGATTATGATTTTAATTAAATAATGTGTCACTAAGACTTTGCAACGCTCTCTTCTTGTCTTCTTCTTTAATCAAGAAAGATATGTTATAGTTGCTACCACCATAAGAAATCATTCTTACAGGTATATTCTTCATTGCGTCCATTGTAAGAGTTTCAAAACCAACATTACTCCAGTCAAGGTCTCCAACAACGCAAATTATACACATATCTTTATCTACAGAAACAGTTCCATATTTCTTTAGTTCATTAACTATTTCTGATAGGTGCGCATCATTATCAATACTCATTGATACTCCAACCTCTGAAGTGCAAACCATGTCAATAGGAGTTTGATAACTTTCGAATATCTCAAATACTTTACGAAGGAAACCTGTGGCCAAAAGCATTCTACTTGATTTAATCTTAATAGCAGTAATGTTGTCTTTTGCAGCTACAGCTTTGATTTTGCCATATTCTGTCTTGTTGCTGATTGTTGTACCCTTTGCTGTTGGGTCCATAGTGTTTAGCAAACGTACAGGTATACTAGCATATTTTGCAGGTTGTACACATGTTGGATGAAGTATCTTTGCTCCAAAATAAGCAAGCTCAGCAGCTTCTTCAAAGTGCAGTTGATTAACTGGCTCTGTTTTCTCTACAATTCGAGGGTCGTTATTGTGCATGCCATCAATATCTGTCCATATCTGAATTTCCTCTGCATTTATTGCTGCTCCAATTAGCGATGCTGTATAATCACTACCGCCACGCTGAAGATTATCAATTTCTCCATAAGCATTACGGCAAATAAATCCTTGAGTAATGTAAATCTGAGCTCCAGAATTTTCTTGTAATGTTTTGGTTATCTTTTCCTTAATATATAATGGGTCGGGTTCAGAGTTCTTATCTGTGCGCATAAAGTCTAAAGCATTTAGCAGGACAGCATTATAACCCATTTCTTTCATGTAGTTTACAACCATATTGGTTGACATCACCTCACCTTGTGCGACGATGCTCTTTTCTTCAAAACTTGTAAAAAGCTCTTTTGTAAATGAGCGCAAATAGTTAAACTCGTCGCGAAGGAAATTTCTTGTTTTTTCTTTC
Source organism: Prevotella sp. (assembly GCA_045614255.1). Classification (GTDB taxonomy): domain Bacteria; phylum Bacteroidota; class Bacteroidia; order Bacteroidales; family Bacteroidaceae; genus Prevotella. The sequence goes on along the minus strand of JAZLCN010000046.1, from coordinate 18,517 downwards.
CATTCATCAGTTGAGTAAAGTTCCTCTACATGTCGCATGTATTTTTGCTCAAGTGCATTAATCACCTCATTTGCACCATCAGGATTTTTCTTGTATAAATAATCAGATATTTCAACAAGTGAGTTTGTTGTACCAGACATAGCTGACAATACCAGAAATACTGGTTCGCCAGATGTTGTTGCTAACTTTGTAACTTCTTTCATTCTTGATGGAGAGCCAACCGAGGTGCCTCCGAACTTCATCACTTTCATAATATAATATTTTATAAAGTTGTCTTTTAATTAAAATGTTATTGTATCGAAATCATTTTCAGATGTTGTTTCATCTGTATTTAATTTTTCAGTATTCAATATTTGGGAATTAAATGTATCTGTTACATTTTCTATCTTGCCGTCAAAACATCTGTAAACAATTCCAGGATATTGTTCAATAATATTGATGTTATGAGTGCTCATCACAACAGATGCGCCATTGTCAACAATATTTCTTAAAAGTTTAATAATTGCAACTGCTGTTTCTGGATCAAGATTGCCTGTTGGCTCATCTGCCACAATCAGTTGGGGATTATTTAGCATTGCTCTTGCTATCGCAACTCTCTGCTGTTCACCTCCCGATAATTCATGTGGCATTTTATCTGCCTTTTCCAGCATGCCAACTTCATTCAGTACTTCTTCAATACGCTCATTAATTAATTCTTTATCATCCCAGCCAGTTGCTTTAAGAACAAACGTAAGGTTTTTTCTTACAGTTCTATCACTTAACAGTTGAAAATCCTGGAAAATAATTCCCATTTGTCTGCGTAGTGTTGGGATGTTGCGACTTTTTATATTGCATATATTTTCATCAAATATCTCTACAGTTTCGGCTTCGTCGATATCTAATTCCAGATAAATAGATTTTAAAAGAGAACTTTTTCCAGAGCCTACTTTGCCAATTATATACACAAACTCCCCTTTGTCTACATGGAAATTCACATTAGACAGAACTAAGTTGTCTGTTTGCTGGTATATGTTGACATTTTCAAAATTTATGAGCATATATTATTAATGTTTAATTTAATGTTTCCGCCAGTTTGGGTCATGCCTTTCTTGAAGTTCCTTAGCCAAGTCTTCTATTCGCAGTCCTTTGGCTGTAAGCATTACGACAAGATGATATAACATATCAGCACCCTCATATATTAAACGTTCATTTGTTCCATTTGTTGCCTCAATAACAGTTTCAAGCGCTTCTTCACCTACTTTTTGTGCAATTTTGTTAATACCATCTTTAAAAAGTGATGTTGTATAACTGCCTTCAGGCATTTCGTCTTTACGTTTATTTATGAAATCTTGTATGTAAGTTAAGAAGAGTAGGGGATTAGCATCATTTGTTTCTCCCCAACATGTATCATTACCAGTATGGCATGTTGGACCATGAGGATTTACCTTTACAAGTAAAGTGTCGTTATCACAATCAATAGCAATACTCACTAAATCGAGGAAATTGCCAGATGTCTCTCCTTTTGTCCACAAACACTGACGGCTACGGCTATAAAATGTAACCTTTTTTGTCTCAATAGTTTTCAAGAGTGCCTCTTGATTCATATATCCCATCATCAGGACATTCTTAGTTGTCGCATCCTGAACAATAGCGGGTACAAGTCCGCCACATTTTTCAAAATCTATTTTCATTACTAATTTACAATCGAACTTTAATACCGTTATCTTTTAAATATTGTTTTAATTCTGCAATTTTAATCTCTCCAAAATGAAATACACTTGCTGCTAAAGCTGCATCTGCATGACCGATGTTGAAAACATCAAAGAAATGTTCTTTACATCCAGCACCACCGCTTGCTATTATTGGAATTGATAGTTTGTCTGCAAGAGTTGCAAGAGCTTCATTTGCATAGCCATCTTTAACCCCATCGTGATTCATACTTGTGAATAGAATTTCACCAGCACCTCTTTCTTGAACTTCATGTGCCCAGTCAAATAACTTAATGCTAGTTTTTTCTCTTCCACCTTTAAGATAACAAACCCAATGACCATTATCTTCAAACCGTGCATCAATTGCACATACACATACTTGCGAACCAAACCTGTTGGCAATGGTATCGATAAGTTCTGGGTTTCTTATTGCTGCACTATTTATGCTCACTTTATCAGCACCTGCGTATAACAATCGTTCAACATCTGAAAGTTCATTGATACCACCACCAACCGTGAATGGTATGTTTATCTCTGCTGCAACTCTTGTCACCATTTCAGTAAAGGTCTTTCGCCCTTCATAACTGGCTGTAATATCAAGATATACCAATTCGTCGGCTCCAGCTTTACTGTAAGCTTTACCCAATTCCACTGGATCGCCAGCTTTGCGGAGATTTATAAAGTTTGTACCTTTTACTGTCTCGCCATCTTTTACGTCAAGACATGGTATTATGCGTTTTGCCACTCCCATAATTCATTGAGATTTATTTTACCTTCGTATATGGCTTTGCCAAATACTACAGCAGGGATTCCATTCTTTTCTAATTCTATTATATCAGACAAACATGACACTCCGCCACTTGCTATAAGTTGCAGTGAGGGATATTCTCTCATAACACTCTTATACAACTCGATTGCCGTTCCCTGCAGCATGCCGTCTTTAGTTATGTCAGTACATAGCACTTTGTTTATACCTTTATCTATATAATATTTAAGGAATGGAAGAAGCTCTTCGGTTGAATCTTCTTTCCAACCGTTTATAGATATTTTGCCGTTACGAACATCTGCGCCTAATATTATTCTTTCTGGACCATATTTGTCTATCCATGAAACAAAAAGTTTCGGTTGTGTTACTGCAATAGAACCAATAGTTACCATTGAGGCACCATTTTCAAATGCAAGTTCTATATCATTATCAGTCTTTATGCCGCCACCAAAATCTACTATAAGGTTTGTTTCTGAGGTGATACGTCTTAAAACATCTACATTTACAATATGATTAGACTTAGCGCCATCTAAATCTACTATATGGAGTCTTCTAAATCCTTGTTTCTCGAAATCCTGAGCAACGGTAATGGGATTCTCGTTATAAATTTTCTTATTATTATAATCACCTTTAGTAAGTCGTACACACTTACCATCAATGATATCAATAGCAGGTATAAGTTCAATCATAAGTCGAGGAAGTTTTTTAAAATTAACTCTCCAATATCACCGCTTTTCTCTGGGTGAAACTGTGTAGCATAGAAGTTATCCTTACATAATGCAGCGCTGTATGGGTGAATGTAATCGGCTTTAGCTATTGTCTCATCGCATACAGGCACATAATAACTATGTACAAAATAAACAAACTCATCTCCTTTAAACCCTTTGAACAAAGGAGATTTTGTGTCATATATTGAGTTCCAGCCCATAGCAGGCACCTTATCCACATGGTTAATGGGCTGGAAAAGCTTTACATCCGCATTGAATATACCTATGCAATCTGTATTTCCTTCTTCAGAATGTTTACATAATAATTGTTGACCCACGCAAATACCAAACACTGGTTGCTTTAGGTTTTTTATAACCTCATCAAGTTGTCTGGATTTGAGATATTCCATAGCACTACGAGATTCACCCTGTCCTGGGAACAATACTTTATCGGCCTTTAGTAGTTCTTCTGGTGAATCTGTAAGAGTAGGTTCAATATTTAGTCTTCTCAATGCATTTATCACTGAGTATATATTTCCTGCATTGTATTTTACTATTGCAACATTCATCAGCTGAATATAATTGTCTTGTTGTGATATGTTAGAATCTTTCTTTCAATATGTTTTGTAACAGCTCGTGAAAGTACTATCTTTTCGAGGTCTCTGCCTTTTAATACAAGGCTTTCGGGGGTATCTTTATGACTTATACGGACTACATCCTGTTCAATAATTGGACCGGCGTCTAATTCTGCCGTTACATAATGACTAGTTGCTCCGATAATTTTAACACCTCGCATCCAGGCTTGATGATATGGTTTTGCTCCAATGAAAGCTGGGAGAAAAGAGTGGTGGATGTTTATTATCTTATTAGGATATGCTTTAATCATCTCATCACTTATAATTTGCATATACCTTGCTAAAACAATGCTTGTGACACCTTCTTTCTTTAGTAATTCCATTTCGGCAGCTTCAACTTCTGCCTTATTCGAGTGGTCCTTATTAATTGACCAAACATAATATGGAATGTCAAATTGTTCAGCAACATACCTCAAGTCTTCATGGTTGCTTACTATGCAAGGTATGTCAACTTCCCATTCACCTGCACGATATCTTGCAAGTAAATCATACAGACAATGGCTCATTTTACTTACAAAGATGGCCATTCTTGGACGTTCGTCGTTGAAATAAAGATTGAATTGCATCTGATAACGTTGAGCATACAACGTTTCAATATATTCATTAATTTTATTACGCGGTATTAGAAAGGCGTCAAGTTCCCATTCTATACGCATAAAAAACATTCCGTCTTGTCTGTCTACATATTGGTCTAGGTATACAATGTTACCCTGATTATCGGTAATAAACTTTGTTACTTCTGTTATAATACCTGTTTGGTCAGGGCAATGAAGAAGCAGTATTGCCGTTGGTTTCATTTATTAGTTTTTTGATATTTTATTACTATTGTTTTATATATAATCTGCAAAATTACAAAAAAAAATTGTTATAGTGCGATATATAAAGAAAAATATCACAAAATGACACATTTTATTGCCAAATTGTGATATTATGATATGATTTTTTGATAATTTAGTATCAATTATTGCAAAATATCGCTTATTGATTATCAGCACTTCTTAAGATTATACTTGTTGCTCCAATTGTAAATAATGTTCCATCTTCAATGATTCTTCTCTCCTTATCACCAAGTATTTCATTATCTACAAATGTGCCTGTAAAACTTGGGCCATCTTTAAGTGTGTATTTTAGACCACCACGCTTGTCGTGACTTACGTTTATAACACAATGACAGATATCAATACTTGGATCATTTGTTTCAATTGGAGTATTAGCTTTGCTGCCCTTCATATAGCGGCCAATAATATTATCACCCATTTGAAGCGGTATCACTTGTTTGTAATGGAACACATTTTCTATAACAACTATTGAACCGCATCCCTTCTCATTGGCATTTTCATCAAGCAATTCTTCTTTCTGTGTTGCTCTAATCTTTGATGTCCCTATACGAATAGCAAACTGTTTGCCGCATTCATGACATTCAAAAACAAGTGACTGGCCGTTTTCATATTTTGTTTCGTCGAATGTGATGTAATTATCACATTTAGGACATCTTACTCTTTTCATCTTTTATAAACCCAAGATTTAGAAAGTTGTTTATTCTTATGAATCAGTCTAAGGTCGTTATATGCATCATTTTCAGTAGGATATGCTCCATAAGCAACTCTAACTACATTATTTTTAACGTACATATATGCTTTGTCATATCCCTGCTTGTGAAGTTTGTCAACAAACTCTTTAGCATTTTTTTGAGTTATATAACTGGCAAGAATAATTCTAAATGCAGGTTCATTGTCTTCTGCTTTGTTTATTTTTTCTTGCTTAACAATTGCTGTTTTTGCTAAAGTGTCAACGGCTTCTTTTTTAACTGTGACTTCTTTCTTTAATAAAGATGTTTTGTCAATATTTATATTATGATTATTATCTACTTTATCAAGTGATGTTAAAGTAATAATGCTACTAATGTCACTTAAAATTACGTTGTCTATTTTATTAGAAATAGGTGTGGTAATTAAAAAGAATGAAATTATGGCCGCTGCGACAGCTACTGTATTTCTAATCCAAGCAACTTTAATCTTAATGACGTTATTGTCATTATTATCTAATACATCATCATTGGTGTCATTAACATCTTCAAAAACATCATCATTGATTATTGATATTGTTTCCTTGGCTAATTCTTTAGTAATATTAGAAGGTGTGGCTTCAAATGAACTTAAACCATAAAATGCAGGAGTTAATACGCCTGACATGCATGGCTCAAATACATAATTGCCATCACTATTCATTGATAACTCACCAATGTTGCTTAATATATAACTTCCATTTATGGAAATATGTTGTTTTATTTCGCAAACTTCATTCTCTATACGTTGCAGTGCATCAGGATAACTAATATCATATGCTTCTACATATGATTGCACTAAAAGAGAGTCGTTTATGGATAGTTTTGGATTAAACCCAAGCGTACGATAAGGAGGCAGGAACATATTATCCCTACTGTCAAATCTCGCTTCAACATGATGTGCCATAAAACCTCCAAGACCAGGGACAATGACACAATCATTTGTCAGAAGTAATATTTCTATATGTCTTCCAAGTTCAATCATGAGTGCAAAGTTAATTATTTTTTAGCACATCAACAAATAAATCTAAGAATAAAAAATTCAAAATACAACTCTGTTTGATTATTAATTTGTAATTTTGCAAAAAATATTAAATTATGAAATTTATCAGAACAGATATAGAAGGAGTCGTTATTATTGAACCACGTGTTTTCAATGATCCCAGAGGATATTTCATGGAATCATGGAAAAAAGATTTGTTTGCTAAAGAAATTGGTGAGATTAATTTTATTCAAGATAATGAATCAAAATCTTCCTATGGCGTTTTGCGCGGGTTGCATTATCAAAAGGGACAATATTCTCAGGCTAAACTTGTTAGGGTAATAAAAGGTAAGGTTCTAGATGTAGCTGTTGATATAAGAAAAAATAGTCCTACATTTGGCAAGCATATTATGGTTGAGCTTAACGAAGAGAATAAGCGTCAGCTATTTATACCTCGTGGGTTTGCTCATGGATTTCTGGTTTTAAGCGATGACGCAATATTTACTTATAAGGTTGATAATCAATATGCGCCACATAGTGAGGCCTCAATATTATATAATGACCCAGAATTAGGTATAGAGTGGCCAATATCTAACGATGAAATGATACTTAGTGATAAAGACAAATGTGCCAGTCTTTTAAAGGATGCTGAATTATTTTAATTAAATATGTATCTGTTTAAATATAAAATTTATTTCTTTATTTCTTTGTCATTTTTATTTCTTATTTCATGTAGTAAGAAAACTAATAATGATGACAATATTAATCTTATAGAACAAGAAAGTAAACAGGCAAAGATATTACTGCATGGAATATGGTCAGACGAACTAACAGGTGATGTGGTAATGAAGGCTGAAGGTGATACTATATACTTTCCTGATTCTACAAGCGTACCTGTTTGTTTTAAGATTTTTAAAGATACGCTTGTTATGGGAGTTGACAAATATCTTATTGAGCGTCAGTCTGCAAATGTTATTTGGTTTGTTAATCACGCAGGTGAAACAATTAAATTAGCAAAAAGCATCGAACCGTCTGATACATTGGCATTTACCAAGATGGCACCTAATGCTATTTTTGTTGGTGAATTAGTTAAGTCAGATACTGTTGTTTATTTTAATAATCAACGCTATCATTCTTATTCAACCATTAATCCCACAACATTCAAAATTTACAAAACCACGCATAATGATGACGGGTTGAAGGTTGATAATATATATTACGACAATATTATAAACATATCAATTTATAAAAGTTCTAACCGCCTCTATTCCTGTGATTTTAACAAACATATGTTTAAGACACATATTCCACATGAAGTTTTCGTGCAGTGTGTGTTGGGCAATATGAAATTGCTAAAATTAGATTCACGCGGTTTTCACTATCAGGCAACAATAGGTATACCAGACGAGGCCGGAGGATATATTGTTGACACTTTGATAACTGTAAATTAATAACTTAGCATATTAGCATAATTAAATGGTGCGTTTATTGATGCTAAACCTATCGTTTAGCTGTGGTAAACCGCCCATTTAATGTGTGTAGATTACATGTAGAAGTATTTAATGTTATCTCGGCATGGTTTAAGTTCGCCTTTTTCTATTTTATGAATTATCTCTACCACGCGGTCGTTCATTGGAGTAGGGCATTTTACTCTACGGCCAAAATCCGAAACAGCTCCATTAATAGCATCAACCTCTGTTAGTTTGCCGTTTTCAATATCTTGAAGCATACTGGCTTTTAATTTCGCATGTTTACGTATTGCTATAGGTATAATAAAGAATGAGAAAAGTTTTTTAAATCTATTACTATAGTTTAGCAACTTAACTATATCTTTGCCTTGAACTGGTTCTATTTTAATACCACCACATTTGCAAACATCAATACATTCTTTTATTATTGCCTGAACTATGCGACGTGAATTATGAGGTCCTGCTGCTTCACCAAATGTGCATCCAAGTACAGCGCTCATTCCTGAAAAAGATGAATTTATTAAGAGTTTGCTCCATCTCGTGCCAATGAAATTTTCTTCAATTTCTACATTGCCCATTAGTCTAAGTAGCTCTGCAACCTTATCAAAATGTTTGTTACGCACCTTTGATACTGAACCTAAAGAAAATGAAAGAGCATCGGGTTCACTAGTTAATTCGCAAACACCAGGAGAAACCATCGTGGCACCCCAGGCTACAGTGCAGCCAATTACTCTTTGCTCACCTAATATGTTGGCAATTTTCAATTCTGGCAGTCCATTCTGAAAAGTTACTAATGCTCCATCTGTTTTTAGATAGTTTTTCAGCATTTCTACAACTTCTTTGTTGTGCTGTTGCTTAGTCATTAAGAATATAATATCGTATTCTCCTTTCATCTCATCAGGAGTATATGCAATTACGGGTTGTGAAAACTTTAATGTTCCAACAATTTGAGCACCGTTGTTTCTTAAAGCTTCAATATGTGCCTTGTTTCTATTAATAAGCTCAATGTTAACTCCAGCTTTGCTAATGAATGCGCCAAGAATTGTTCCTAATGATCCGGCTCCGTATATTGCAATTCTCATAAATTAGATTTAATAAGATATTGATTATTAATTAAAGAGCGGAATACGGGACTCGAACCCGCGACCCTCGGCTTGGGAAGCCAATGCTCTACCAGCTGAGCTAATTCCGCAATAAAATATAAATGATTTTTATAAAAAAAGAAGAGCCGATAACGAGACTCGAACTCGTGACCCACGCATTACGAATGCGTTGCTCTACCAACTGAGCCATATCGGCTTTTCAATAACTCTTCTTTTTTTGCAATGCAAAGTTAATACTTTTAAATTTAAATCTAGTGGCTTCAATGATAAAATTAGTTAAATGCTAATAGAGCTTAGCTTTTAAATATTGTCCTGTTATGCTCTTTTCATTGCCACTTAGCATTTCTGGTGTTCCACAGGCAACAACATAACCACCAAGGTCACCACCTTCAGGGCCTATGTCAATTATATGGTCTGCACATTTTATCACTTCAAGATTATGTTCAATAACAACTATTGTATGACCTCGATTAATTAATGCATTAAATGCAGACATTAGTTTTGTGATATCATGATAATGCAAACCTGTAGTTGGTTCGTCGAATATGAACATTGTAGGTTCTTGTTTCTCCTGCCCAATGTAATATGCTAGTTTTACTCGCTGGTTTTCACCACCAGATAGTGTTGAAGAACTTTGCCCAAGCTTAATATAACCTAAACCAACGTCATAAAGGGGCTTTAGTCTTTTAACAATATGTTTCTGGTTGTTTTCAGTAAAGAAATCTATTGCTTCACTTACGGACATGTTAAGCACGTCGTTTATGTTCTTTCCAGCGAATCTAACCTCAAGTATCTCTTTCTTAAAACGTTTGCCATGACAAGCTTCACATTCTAATATAAGGTCTGCCATAAATTGCATCTCAACCGTAATGACACCTGCACCTTTACATTCATCGCATCGTCCTCCATCTGCATTAAATGAAAAATACTGTGATGTGTATCCCATTTGTTGGCTAAGCTGTTGCTCTGCAAACAGGTCTCTTATAGCATCATATGCCTTGACATATGTTGAAGGGTTGGAACGTGAAGATTTTCCTATTGGATTTTGGTCTACAAACTCTACATGCTTAATTGCATTTATATCGCCTTCTAATGATAAATGTTCGCCAGGCGCGTCACTTACATCTCCAATACGTCTCTTAAGGGCAGGGTAGAGTGTTCCTTTTACTAGCGAAGACTTGCCGCTTCCGCTAACACCAGTAACTACAGTTAGGATGTTTAATGGAAAAACAACGTCTATCCCTTTCAAATTGTTCATACGGGCTCCTTTAATGGTAATTCCCATGTTCCATTTACGCCTGCCTTTAGGTAACGGAACAGCATCTTTGCCTGTCAGATATCGAAGTGTATGACTATTGGGGTATTTGTCTAGTGATGTTTCGTTGATTTTTGTAGTGTTACCTTGGAAAACAATTTCACCACCTAATGTTCCTGCATCTGGACCTATATCAACAATATAATCGGCAGCATTCATTATATCCTCGTCATGTTCAACGATGACAACTGTATTGCCAATATTGTTTAATTCTTTCAGTACTTTTATAAGCCTGTCTGTATCACGACTATGTAGTCCAATGCTTGGCTCATCAAGTATATACAAAGAACCAACCAACGAACTTCCAAGAGAAGTTGTTAGATTTATTCTCTGACTTTCTCCGCCAGAAAGGGTGTTAGATAAACGATTTAATGTAAGATATCCAAGTCCAACATTTACAAGGAATTGCAATCTTGTATTAATTTCAGATAGAAGTCTTTTGCCAATTATTGCCTCATGCTCAGATAGCCTTAGCGAATCAAACCACTCCTTAAGTCTTACAATAGGTATTTGCACTAAGTCATTAATGCTTTTGCCTGATATTTTTACATAACCGGCTTCAGGTTTGAGGCGTGTTCCATGGCAGATAGGACATATAGTCTTACCGCGATATCTGCTAAGCATCACCCTATATTGTATTTTATACTGATTTTCTTTGACCATTCTGAAGAACTCGTCTATGCTAACTCTTTCTTCTTTTGGTCTGTTTTTGTCAGATGGCAAACCATGCCACAGCCAGTCTTTTTGTTGTTGTGTTAAATTTAGGTATGGTTCAAATATAGGGAATTTATCTTTGGCTGCTCTTCGGCAGAATTCCTCTTTCCAAATCTTCATTTTCTCTCCATTCCAACACACTACACAGCCCTCATAAACACTCAAAGTAGTGTTTGGTATGACTAGTTTTTCATCTATACCAATTATGCTTCCAAAACCTTGGCATTCGGGACATGCTCCAATTGGGGAATTAAATGAGAAAAGATTTTCGGTAGGTTCCTCGAATACTATGCCATCAGCCTCAAAAGTTGTTGAGAAATCATATGATAACATTGATGGCAAAAACATTAATCTGCATTTGCCTGAACCTTCAAAGAAAGCTGTTTCAACAGAATCATACAATCTGGATATGCTTTCTTTAGTGTCATCAATTGATAGACGGTCAATAACAATAAAAAAGTCATTAGATATACTTTGGTATTGATTTATATTTTCTATTACATCATCAATCCTATAAAAATCTCCATTTACGAATACTCTTGAAAAGCCTTTAATAACAGATGCTTTGAGTTGTTCTTCAAGTGTTCGGCCTTCAGGTATTTGTAATGGCGTCAATAGAACAAATTTTGTTCCATTTGCATAACTTTTTACACAATTTAGTATGTCATCTGGAGTATGCTTTTTAACTTCCGTACCGTTTATTGGAGAAAAAGTATGGCCAATTCTTGAATAAAGAAGTCGAAGGTATTCATAAATTTCTGTTGAAGTGCCAACAGTTGATCGTGGATTTCTTGTTGTAACTTTCTGCTCAATAGCTATAGCAGGAGGCAAACCTTTAATGTAATCACATTCAGGTTTGTTCATTCTGCCTAAGAACTGTCGTGCATATGATGACAGACTTTCAACATATCTACGTTGACCTTCTGCATAAAGGGTATCGAATGCAAGAGATGATTTACCAGAACCACTGACTCCTGTTATGACAATAAATTTGTCACGTGGTAGTTTTATGTCAATATTTTTAAGGTTGTTTACCTTGGCGCCTTTTATTTCTATATCATTATTCATCTTTGCTTTCAATATTTTCAAGCAAAGTTATATACTTTTTGTAGAATACCCAAATAATTAACAAATTACTTGTTCACTCCATAACCAAAAAGCGCAAAGTCACCTTTTAGTGGGTCATCTGGAAAGGTCTTTGATAATCTTTTGGTTAGTTTTATTGCATTTGCCATTGAAGTACTTGGACTGTCAATTAGTTTTAATGCGATTGCTTCCTTAACCACATGTGTATCCATGGGAATTATAAGTGTACGCTTGTCTATAAAATCCGACCATAGTCCAAGGTCAACTGGTGAATTATCTCTTACCATCCAGCGCAAAAACATACAAATGCGCTTACAGGCTGATGTTGTATCTTTTGGTATAAGTTTGTTTTCTTTATATTTTGAAAACCAGTTGGTTATGGCCTTTGTTGCTTCTAATCCATTTGAGGCATTTTCTTTTACATATTCTCCTATGGAATTGTATTCAGCAAGCATATCTTTTATGCCACTCAAGAAAATATTCATGCATTTTCTTGTGTGTAGTCGATAATAACAGACATCATCATTTGGTATGTCAATATTATATCTTCCACTTAATATCCAGTTATATAAATCACCTTGTGAAGAATCTAGTATATATTGAATTTTAGGAATGAATTGTTTTCTTGAACCATAGCTTAGTGAAGATGCTATCAAAGCCATTATTTCCATATTGGCTTTACCTGAAACCTGATGCATGAACCAACTTGGGTCTCCATTTAAAAAATTAGCATTTTCATATCTATTTGATAAGTCTATTAATATATCATCGCACATAGTGAATATAGTATTAAATGCAAATTGGCAAAGAGTTTCCCCTTTGCCAATCTGTATAAAGTTAACTTACAATTAAAGTATTGTCTTAACAGCTTCGAGCATGCCCTTGTCCTGAATGATATCCAAGAACTGCTTAACCATAGCATTAAGACCAGGAATCTTATTGAGGTCTTCTGCCCAAATAAACTCAGCGCCAAGAACACCATCAGCAACCTTCTGTGTGTCACCTGTAGCCCAAAGTTCCTTAAGCAGATCCATAATCTTCTGGTCATCGTTTGGAACAATTTCTGCACCATCCTCACGCTTACCACCCTTGTAGTATGTGATGATAGCAGCAAGACCGAATACAAGACCCTTTGGAAGCTCACCCTTACGCTCGAGGAAAGTCTTTACTCCTGGGAGGTCACGTGCCTGGAACTTAGGGAATGAGTTGAGCATGATACTTGTTACCTGATGGTCTACATATGGATTGTCGAAACGCTCAAGCACATCAGCTGCAAACTTCTCCAACTCTTCCATTGGAAGGTCAAGTGTCTGCATAAGCTCGTCGAACTGTACCTTGTGGATGTACTTGCTGATTACCTCATGGTTGCAAGCGTCACGAACAATGTTTACACCTGAGAGGAATGCAACTGGAGAAAGTACAGTGTGAGGACCATTAAGCAGAGTAACCTTGCGCTTGTGGTATGGCTCTTCAGATGGTACGAAAAGAACATGCAAACCAGCCTTGTCTGCTGGGAATTCCTTAGCAACTTCTTTTGGAGCTTCGATAACCCAGAGGTGGAATGTCTCAGCCTGTACAACGAGGTTGTCACGGTAAGAAATCTTCTCCTGAATCTCTGCAATCTCCTTACGTGGGAAACCAGGTACAATACGGTCAACAAGTGTAGCGTAAACACCACAATTGTCATCAAACCACTGCTTGAATTCCTTTGGAAGTTTCCAAAGTTCAATATATTTGTTGATGCAGTCTTTCAGAACGTGACCATTGAGGAAAATCAATTCGCATGGGAAGATGATAAGTCCCTTTGATGGGTCGCCATTAAATGTCTGCCAACGACGGTAGAGCAACTGTACGAGTTTGCCAGGATAAGAAGAAGCAGGAGCATCCTCAAGTTTGCACTCTGGGTCAAAAGCAATACCAGCCTCTGTTGTGTTAGAGATAACAAAACGAATCTCAGGCTGATCAGCAAGAGCCATGAAAGCTTGATTCTGTGTATATGGGTTCAATGCACGGCTGATACAATCGATACGCTCGAGTGTATTTACAGGCTGACCGTTCTCACGTCCTTGCAGATTAACATGATAAAGGCAATCCTGTCCATTGAGCCAGTCTGCCATACCCTGTGCTATAGGCTGTACAACTACTACAGAACCGTTGAAGTCTGTTTTCTGGTTCATGTTCCAGATAATCCAATCAACAAATGCGCGAAGGAAGTTACCCTCACCAAACTGAATCACCTTTTCAGGCATAACGCTCTTAGGAGCGAATTGTTTGTTTAATGGTTTCATGTACTAAAAATATTTATTAGATTTATTGTTCGTTGTTTGCAAAGATAGTAATTATTTCATATATTAACGCATATTATTTAAAAAATAAGAAACGTTAACGTTTACGAATAAATTACATCTTTAGTTATTCTGATTTTTACATTGCAAATGTGTTGAAACCTCCATCAACAACAGCTACTGTGCCAGTAACGAATTTTGATGCGTCTGACATCAGATAATGCACTGTGCCACAGAGTTCTTCTGGGTCTCCCATTCTTCCAAATGGAGTCTGGCGGATTACATCCTGACCACGTTGTGTGTATGTGCCATCTGGATTGGTGAGTAGTGAGCGGTTTTGCTCAGTAATAAAGAAACCTGGAGCAATAGCATTTACACGGATGCCTTCACCAAACTTCTTTGCACATTCTGTAGCCATGTAAGCAGTAAAATTGCTAATACCAGCCTTTGCTGCTGCATATCCACATACACGTGTCATTGGGCGGAATGCAGCCATTGAAGAGAAGTTGATGATGCTTCCCTTGCCTTGTTCAACCATTGGCTTGAGGAATATCTGTGTAGGAATAACAGTGCCTGTAAGGTTCAGGTTGAGAACTTTTTCAAACTGCTCGCTCTGCAAGTCAAAGAATGTCTGGTCGGGAGTAATTGTTGCACCTGGCATATTGCCGCCTGCTGCATTCAGAAGTGTGTCTATACGGCCATACTTAGCAATAATATCATCACAATTCTGCTGAACTACGGCCTTGTCCATAACATCGGTTTTCATAAACTCACAGCAGCCGCCTTCCTTTGTTATTTCCTCAACAATGGCATTGCCTATTTCTTCCTTGCGTCCGAGAATTATTACTTTAGCACCTTCAAGAGCAAGATACTTTGCTATTGCGCGTCCTAATACACCTGTACCGCCAGTAATAACGGTCACATTGTCCTTGATATTAAAAAGATTATTCATAGAAACCTGGTTGTTTATATTCTATACCTAATTCACGGTCAACAGTTGCAAGTATTCCTTGTACCTGACCTAAAGCAAACATTCGTCCAAGGAATGAGTAACCAGCATTATATCCTCTGTTCTCATCACCAAGCATCGTCATGCCATGGTCAACGCGCATTGGGAGATTAGGATTTGCTTTCTCAAAAATTCTTGCCAACTCAATAATATCAGCACGTCCACCAAGGTGAGAAGCTTCTGTAAAGTCGCCATTCTCAAAGATATGGCATGAGCGAAGGTGTACGAACCAAGTACGGTTAGCATACTTCTTAGCCATTTCTACTACATTGTTGTGAGCGCCAGCAGATAAAGAACCTGCACAGAATGTGAAACCATTATGTGGGTTGTCTACTGCGTTTAGGAACCATTCAATATCTTCATCACATGTAACGATGCGAGGCAAACCAAGGATAGCAAATGGGGGATCGTCTGGATGTACACACATATACATGCCACATTCCTCACAAGTAGGCATAATAGCATTGAGGAAGTACTTCATATTTTCCCTCAATTGGTCTTTTGTTATGTTTTGGTAGTTAGCGAGCAATTGTCTGAACAACTCTATTGGATGCTCATCGTCCTCACGTATATTACCGCTGACAAAGCCTTGAGTTTTAATTATAATGTTCTCTACCAGCTTGTGCTCATCTTCAGGAGTCATCTTCTTGCGGAGTTCCTCCACCTCTGCCAAGATATCACGCTCGCAGGTGCATCCAGGCACTTTGAATGTTGCCCATTCCTCTTTAGCACCTTCACGACCTAATATATATATGTCAAAATATGCGAATTCTGAATATGAGAAATATAGGTTTGTTGTGCCATTTGGGTTAGGGTGGGTGAGGTCTGTTCTTGCCCAATCAAGCACAGGCATGAAATTATAGCATATGGTATGAATGCCTTCTGCAGATAGGTTACGCAGACTCTCTTTGTATACCTCAATCTGATGGTCGCGGTCTGGACCGCCATATTTTATTGTCTCAACAACTGGAAGTGATTCAACAACACTCCAGCGCATGCCATAACTTTCAATGTACTCGCGTAAATCACGAATTTTCTCACGTGTCCATACCTCTCCCAATGGAACATCGTGCAAGGCTGTCACAATACCCTCTACACCGATTTCTTTTAGCATGGCAAGTGTTATCTTATCATTCTTGCCAAACCATCTCCATGTTTTTTCCATACTTATTTGATTGTTTAGTTATCAGATTAAAACAGTTATTATATAGAATAATGGTACCGCACAAATTCTATTAAAGATTGTACGATACCATATTATTTATTTTAATAGCTTCTTGCAATGATTACTCTGCATTTTGCAGGTTTTCCGCTTACCATGTCAATACCTGGCGTTTGCTCATATGCAAAAGGAACGCAACGTATTGTTGCCTGTGTTTCTTCCTTTATCTTAGCCTCAGTCTCAGCTGTGCCGTCCCAGTGGCATAAGAAGAAACCACCATCCTTAACTTTCTCCTTGAACTCTTCGTAGTTATCACATTCATATACTCGCTCATCACGGTACTTGCGTGCTTTCTCAAATATGTTCTTCTGTATATCGTCAAGTAACTGCTCAACATACTCAACAATACCGTCTAACTGGCGTGTTTCTTTCTCAAGAGTATCACGGCGCATAACCTCAACTGTACCATTCTCAAGGTCACGTCCACCCATTACAAGGCGTACAGGAACACCCTTAAGCTCATAATCAGCAAACTTGAATCCTGGGCGCTTGTTATCTGCATCATCATATTTCACGCTGATACCTTTCTTACGTAATTCATCAATTATTGGAGTAAGTTTTTCTGTGATTGCTGCTAATTGTTCTGCGCCCTTGGTAATAGGAACAATAACAACCTGAATTGGTGCAAGACGTGGAGGAAGCACAAGACCATTATCATCAGAGTGAGTCATGATAAGTGCACCTATCAGACGTGTTGATACTCCCCATGATGTAGCCCAAACATATTCTGGTTTGTTTTCCTTGTTCAAGAATGTAACATCAAAAGCCTTAGCAAAATTCTGTCCGAGGAAGTGTGATGTTCCACTTTGCAAAGCCTTGCCATCCTGCATCATAGCCTCAATAGTATATGTATCAAGAGCACCAGCAAAACGCTCTGTCTCACTCTTTACTCCCTGAAGTACAGGAACAGCCATCCAGTTCTCTGCAAAGTCAGCATATACCTTAAGCATCTTCTGTGCTTCTTCCTCTGCCTCTTCTTTTGTTGCATGAGCTGTGTGACCTTCTTGCCACAAGAATTCAGATGTGCGTAGGAATGGACGTGTGCGCATCTCCCAACGCATTACATTGCACCACTGATTGCAAAGTAATGGAAGGTCGCGATATGATTGTATCCAGTTTTTATAAGTGTTCCAGATAATTGTCTCTGATGTAGGACGAACAATAAGTTCCTCTTCAAGTTTAGCTGTTGGGTCAACCTCAACACCACTCTTATCTTCCTTAGCGCGAAGGCGGTAATGGGTTACAACGGCACATTCTTTTGCAAATCCCTCAACATGTTCAGCTTCACGAGAGAGGAATGACTTTGGAATAAGAAGTGGGAAATATGCATTCTGCACACCAGTTTCCTTGAACATCTTGTCCATCTGTGCCTGCATCTTCTCCCATATAGCATAGCCATAAGGCTTGATTACCATACATCCTCTAACGGCAGACTGCTCTGCCAAGTCAGCCTTTACAATAAGGTCATTATACCATTGGCTGTAATTATCAGCCCTTTTTGTCAAATCTTTCAGTTCTTTAGCCATAATATTATTGCCTATATTCTTTAATTTTAAATGCAAAAGTACAAAAAAAGTTGTAAATTATATCATTTTTTTAAATAAATAGATTATCTTTGCATAACAAAAATAGATTTTTAACCAATTAAAATGTATAAAACAATGAAGAATTTAAAAGTTATTGCTTTAGCGCTTTGCGTAGGTATTGTATTTGCAGCATGTAATAACACCCAGAAGGGCGCAGCTATTGGTGCTGGTGGTGGTGCTTTATTAGGTGCTTTAGTTGGCAAACTTGCAGGTAACACAGCTGTGGGTGCTGCTGTAGGTGCTGCTGTAGGTACTGGTGCTGGTGTTCTTATTGGCAAGAAGATGGATAAGGTTAAGGCAGAGGCTGAAGCCGTTCAGAATGCACAAGTTCAAGAAGTAACTGATGCAAACGGATTGCAGGCAGTTAAGGTTACATTTGATTCAGG
>JAZLCN010000045.1:0-57747 GCA_045614255.1 Prevotella sp. | reverse complement strand
GACGTTCAGATTGTGTTAAGATGGGTTCAGTTGCAACCTATTTCTTTAATTTCTTTATGGAAAATAAAATCCATTAAATTCCAAAATACTTAGAATAAAAGTCCTTTTGTACTCTTGTCAAAAATCTTATTGCGCTCTTGTCAAAACAACGAGCACCAAAACGCCGCGGTATATGCACCAAATACTTTTGTAATCTCATGAAGATTACATCAGAATCTCATGTAGATTACGTCAGAATCTCATGCAGATAACAAAACGATTTGTAAGGTTGTGAGGTGTTAAGGTTCCCTCTCCAGGGAGAGGGCGGAGGGAGAGGCATTTAAGATTATGAGATTAATCTGCATCATAGTCATAATTCAAAATTCATAATTCATAATTTTGAGGGAACTAGTTTCCCTACCCATCTGCACACCTCTGCACACAATCTGCACATCTGTAACTCCCTGACATTCAAACCTTCTAATCGAGAGTTCAGATGTTCAGATTTTTTTGAAAAATTTGCAGGCAGTAGTACAATAAACAAAAAGGGCTGTGTTTTCACACAGCCCTTGAGATATTTTCGTATTATTCTATTACTTGATAGCAACAGTAGCACGACGGTTGTAAGAGATTGGAGAAAGTGTATCAACACCACCAGCTGCAACAACCTCGATGTTAGACTCGCTTACGCCCATCTTAACGAGCTCAGCCTTAACAGTGTTAGCACGCTTCTCGCTCAGAGTCTGGTTGAAGCTTGCGCTACCAGTCTTGCTGTCAGCATAACCTGTAACAACGATCTTAGCGTTCTTGTCCTTAGCAATCTCTGCAATCTCCTTAACATTCTGAAGATCCTTCTTAGAAGCGATTCTAGACTTGCCAATGTTGAAGAATACAGATACAGGAGCAACCATTACTTCCTTAACAGTCTTAACGATTTCCTTTGGCTTCTGGTTAGCGAGCATGTTCTTCAGGCGAGCATTCTCGTTGTTAGCGTCAGCAAGCTGTGCGTTAAGAGCGTCGATCTGGTTCTGTGAGAGAGCCTTGATAGCGTCTACGTCTGGAGTCTTGTTCCACTTAGCCTTGCCAAGGTTGTATGTCAAACCAACTTCTACGTTGAGAGTACGATCCTGGTTGTGGAGTTTGCTGAACTCTGTATCACCAACGATGTCGCAACCATCGAACTGATCCTCGTGTACACCATAAGAAAGGTCGAGGTTAACAGCCAACTTATTGCTCAAACGGAACTGGTTCAAAAGACCTGCAGTTACGCCCATAGCATAGCGATTGTAAGACATGTTACGGCTAACACCAGCACCTACGTAAGGAATGAAGTTCCAAACACGGTTCTCATTGTAACCACAAATCATGTTGCTTACGTTGAAAAGAACCTGCTCGCTCAATGTCCAGTACTTGTTTGCATTTTCAGCCTGGTCGTCAGAGATAACTGTTCTACCCCAAACGCCGTTGAGCTTTGTACGAAGACCGAGACCTGGTGTAAACCACTTACCAAGAGCAACAGAGAAACCGAGGTTGTTACGGAAACCCTTCAATGGACTGTTATCCAAATCCATACCTTCCTCCTGGCTACCCCAGAATGCTGTTCCTGATACGTTAGCCTGAATAAACCAGTTGCTCCAGAAAGAATTTGTAGCAACACTGTGCTTGAGAGCTGGTGTCTCAGACTCATTCTGAGCCATACCTGCTACAGAAAAGCTGGCAATAGCCAACATCAATAAAAGTTTTTTCATACTTAAAATATAATTATACTTAAACAATATACTAACTTAGTTTCTGCAAAATTAGATAATTATTCTCGATTAACCAACAATAACACATTATAACATATACTAAAAATACATTTTTTAACATATTTGATTTATTTCTATGTGTTTTTTGGTTTATCAGCGCTTTAATCATATAATATATAGCCCCATTTATAACAGAAGTTGCTCTATGTCGCGCTGTGGCAAAATACTCAAAATAGGTTCGCCATCAGGAGTGTAATTCATGTTGGAACATGAAAAAAGTCCGTTTATCAGTTCCTCCATCTCTGCGTTGCTTAACAACTGTCCTTTGGGCAATGCCGCATTGCGTGCAAGACTGATTGAAAGGTTCTTTTTTATTTCCGCAACAGAGTCGTCACCATTCATCACATCATGAACCATGTCTAACAGCAGGGACTTAGGATTAAGACCCTCAATTCCGGCTGGTACTCCTATAATAGCATAACAATTATTGCCAAGGTCTGTCAGTTCGAAACCAAGATTGGTGAGTTCAGGAAGAATCTTCTCTAGCAACACAACATCAGACAGCGGCAACTGTACTGTTTCTGGAAACAAAATTCTTTGCGACACAGATGCGTGCTGGTTCTGCTGCGCTAAATAACGCTCATAGCGAATCCTTACATCTGCCCTATGCTGGTCGATTATCATCAAGCCAGACTTAACGGCTGTCATGATATATGTTCCTTTATACTGATAGTGAGTGGGCGATTTGTCTTCTACCACAAGATTATCCGTATTGCCAAACAGTCCACTATCAGCAGGTTCCTTTGGCAGATTAGAAAACATATCTTTCTGAACAGAATTGTCGTTAGAAGAAAATGAATACAAACTCTCCCAATTATTTATTACTTTGGGTTTGCTGGTATTGCCCGACTTAAATGGATTATACGACGGATTGTAATCAATGGACGGCTGAACAGGATTGTCATCATTGCCAAAGACAGGAATATCCGGTTTTCCTTCTGTATCAAAATCAATAGTAGGAATATCGCAGAAACGTCCTAATGCATCTTTAACTGTAGCCGTAAGTATCTGCCAGATGGCCTGTTCGTTTTCAAACTTTATCTCAGTCTTTGTTGGATGTATATTAACATCAATATCTCCTGGCTCTACATCGAAGTATATGAAATAAGGCACTTGCATGCCTGCTGGAATCAGTCGTTCGTAAGCATTAATGACAGCCTTATGAAAATATGGATGTCGCATATAACGGCCATTAACAAAGAAATACTCATGTACTCCTTTTTTGCGGGCTGTTTCCGGTTTACCTACAAAACCAGATATTTTACACATTGATGTTTCCACGCCAAGCGACAATAAATCTTGATTAAAGCGCTTTCCAAACACATCAGATATACGCTGATGATAACTGCCTGCCCTGAGATTCATGAGTTCGGTGCCATTGCTATGGAGCGTAAACCCTATTTGAGGATACACAAGCACTATCCTCTCAAAGGCGGTTATGATATTATTCAGTTCTGTGCTGTTAGACTTAAGGAACTTACGTCTGGCAGGAACATTATAAAACAGGTTTTCCACTTTGAAGTTACTGCCTACGGGACAGGATACAGGCTGCTGCTCTTCTACTCGAGAACCTGCTACCAATAACTGTGTGCCTATTTCAGAATCGGCAGTGCGCGTGCGTAATTCCACCTGAGCTACAGCAGCAATAGAAGCAAGAGCCTCACCACGGAAGCCCATGGTATGAAGAGCAAAAAGATCGTCGGCCTTACGGATTTTAGAAGTGGCATGACGCTCAAATGACAGGCGTGCGTCGGTGTCAGACATGCCCTTGCCATCGTCAATCACTTGTATAGAAGTGCGTCCTGCGTCAACCACCAAGACATTTATCGTTTTAGCACCGGCATCAACGGCGTTCTCAACAAGTTCTTTAATAACAGACGCCGGCCGCTGTATAACCTCTCCAGCGGCAATCTGATTGGCCACTGAATCGGGCAGTAATTGTATGATATCACTCATATTATTTTACTTTATATCTAAACCGGAGCCATTAATGCCTACTCCACCTTTTGCTGCAATACTACGCTGAGGTTGCTCTCTTCGCTTCTGTTCTTTCAGTTCCGTTCCTGCTTTCTTGCCACGCCAGTTGAAAATGTCATATTTATCCAATGGGCGGACATAGTCAAACCATACATAGTTTGGCAAAAATTTCTTTTCGGGAGGAATCTGCGACATTGGATACATCACACCTTCTGACCTTGGTGCCCAGATGCGCTTCATTTTCCTGTTTTCAAGAAACAGACGAAGCTGGCTTGTTTCCATATTATTCTGCGCTATAAACGAGCTGTCGCTGTCGTCAATAATATGATATATCACCATTACATTATCGTTGGCTTGTGCCTCTGAAATCTCACCGCCAACAAAAAATGCAACCATTTCCTTAGAAGAGACCTGATTAAAATGCACCGAGTCAAACATCTGCTCAATAGACAAAGCCTGGTCTATCACATGGGCACGGCTTATGGTTGAGTCGTTCATATAGACTTTTATCTGCTCACCCAACAACTGCTGATTAAAATTCCAAACTATTGGGTCGCGATACATTGTCATGCAAGAGTCAAGACTATTAAACACGAGAGAGTCGCATACAGCCTGCACATCAGTACGGTATGCACGAACCTTGTTATATGCATGAACAATGCGATATACAGAATCTGTTCTTATGTTGTATGTAAAAATCTTAAATGTGTCGGCATGCATAAACAATGAGTCGCCCTGCGAATAGTCTATAGCCAAGGCTTGTCGGGTTGCCATGGCATATCCTATGCTGTCATCATACCAGAAATAATCACACTTAAAAATGTTTTGGTTGACGGTGTCATTATATTCCACATTAACGAATCCTTCACTCGTTCCAGCCTTTACATCATGCAGAAGGGTATCAGCAACAATAACCTTTGCTCCATCGCGCACCACTGAGCGGGAATAAAGACGGGCCTTTTCAGTCTTGGTATTATAGTATCCATCTTCAGAATATATATGGCTGCTGCCCGATGTCAGATTTGACGGTCCAACAACATGCGCCTCTGAGAGTGCTGTATTGTAATGCAGGGTATCAGAGAGCAAAACAGACTGGTTGTCTTTTAATCTCACATCATAATTAAATATTGCTATCTTGGTGCTGGTGTTGTATTCTCCCCAGTCAGAGGTGAGTTCTGCTGTGTTATCTACCAATCGGCCTCCATCAAAGAAATATCCAACATTTAAGATACGGTCGTAATTAAGACTATCTGTATAGAGCGTTGTCTCACGGTGTTTAAGCACCACATCATAGCGTACTTGAGCCATTTGCTCATTGCCGTCATAGAAGGCATAGTCGCTAAATAACGACAGGGTATCGCCCTGAAACATTCTTACGTCACCGAAAGCCTCAAAAGAATTTGATTTCTCATAAAAATGCGCACTGTCGCAATATAGTTCTGCTCCCTGATGATAAAATGCAACATTTCCATTTAAAATCTGGGCCTCAGGATTCTTATACTGGTCAAAACTTAACTTATCTGTATGCACTAGATGAACTCTTCCGTCATCAGCCGTACCTCTTGCCACGCGTTCCTGTGAGAAGGAAGGTGTGACACAAACATACAATAAAAGACATAGAATCACCTTCACTGTGATTCTATGCTCGTATAATGATATTTTTAACATCAGTCTTTTTATCATCTAATCCAACCTTGATATTCAAAATTGCAATTCTTGTAACGGTCGCTAATCCTAACGTACGTAGTTTTTATCTTTTCAGTTACCCACTTATTGATGTGTTCCTCACATCGCTTGTTATGAACAACATCTTTCATTATTTGGAAATCCTCCGTTATAGTTGCCTTATGACCATCAATACGGTTTTTAAGTTTCGCTATCACACAAACGGTTTTGCCTCGCGAGTTAATCATCTGGAAAGGCGCTGACACCTGACCTATCTTCATCGTATCGACTACCATAGCTACCTCTGGAGGAAGATCCTGCATCTTAAACTTAGATGTCCTGCTGTAACCATTTGATGTATTGGCCATCAATCCATAATTATTACGAGTGTCTTTATCGTCTGAGATATGGGTAGCACCTTCTTCAAAAGTAAAAGTGCCCTTAACTATCTCCACACGGATTGAATCCAAACGCGCAAGGCATTGAGTAACTGCGCTGTCAGAAACAACTGGTTTTTTAAGGATATGCCTTACCTTAATCTTATCACCACGCTTATCTATCAACTGTATAATATGGAAACCAAATTCAGACTCAACAATCTTAGATATCTTCTGCGGGTCGGTAAGGTTGAAGGCTACAGTTGCGAATGCAGGGTCGAGAGAACCACGTCCTATGTAGTCCATCTCACCTCCTGTACGAGCTGAACCCGGGTCTTCTGAATAGAATCGCGCCAAAGTGGCAAATGATGTAGAACCATTGTTGATGCGCTCTGTATAATCCCTCAGTTCGTCCTTTACACGGTTTATCTCTTCCTGTTCTATCCTCGGGGTCTGTGTAATAATCTGAACCTCTACTTCTGTAGGCACAAATGGTATACTGTCTTGCGGAAGATTCTTAAAATAACGGCGTACATCGGCCGGAGAAACTTTAACATCTGATACAAGATGCTCACGCACCTTCTGTACTATCATCATATTACGGATAGCATCGCGAAGTTCATTACGAATCTGACTTATGCTAACCTTCCTATATTCTTCCAGTTTCTCACGAGAGCCAACCTGTTCTATCCATGCTTCTAAACGGCTTTCTGCCTGTGCAGCCACCTCAGAATCTGTAACCTCTATACTGTCAAGCTCAGCTTGATTGAGAAAAAGCTTCTGAACAGCCAACTGCTCTGGAATAACACAATCAGGATCACCATTCCATACGGTTCCCTCCTGAAGTGCCTGTAAGCGCATTGTTTCAATATCTGACTTTAAGATTGCCTCATCACCAACAACCCAAACCACCTCGTCAACAATATTCTTTGCCGACGACACAGTTTGTGCCTGAATATTGGAACCAACAAGCAGGGACAAAAATAAAATATTATTTCTTATAACCGATGATATCTTAGCCATCATTAATGCTTATTTACAGTCTTCAATATGTCCTCATATACTTCGACAGGATATTTGCGACGCAGTTCCTCCACCCACGATTTCTCTAAGTAATCCTGATAGTCTGCTGTTACCAAACCACGAACATCAGAGAAATCCTCTGGTCCTTTTTTCAGCAGTTTTCCATAAACAGCATCAATAGGATAGTCTGGATTAGAAGTAACCTTAGCATCTGTTTTAAATACTTCTCTGTCGATAAGAGCATTGTCACCTTTCTTAAAGAGTCCTTTTTCTACGCGAATACGAATAAGAGAATCATTGTTGAATGCCTTACGCAACGCTGGAGCCCAGTCGTCGAACTTAAGTTTCTTCACACAGTCTTTCACTGCCTGAACATCGCTCTGCACCTTTACATGATATGCAATGCCTTTAAATCTTGGTTCTTCCCAATTATATTTTTTCTTATTCTTCTTAAAGAACTTCTGCAATCCTTCTTCATCCTTAGAAGCCAAATCCCATATCAGACGGTTGCTAATCTCATACAACAACAAACCATCATGATATTCTTTGATAAGATTTTTGAGATCAGAGTCAACATTCTGAAGTGAATCGGCACGACGCTCCATAAGCTGTTCCTTGGTAAGCAAACCTCCTGACTGCTTAAGAAGGTCTTCTATCTTTTGCTCGATAATATTCTCTCGAAGATTACGCTGCTCTATAAAGCGCATGATATTTGCTCTAAGTGAGTCAAACGGTTCAAGCTGCTTCCTTTCCTTCATCAGAATTATATGATAACCAGCTGGCGATAGGAATGGTTTGCTCATCTCACCTACCTGAAGCGCATAGGCTTGATCCTCAAACTCCTTTAGTGTCTGGTTAGGACCAATCCATGGCAACAAACCGCCTTCTCTTGCAGAGCCTGGGTCTTCTGACAATTTCGTTGCCAGTTCAGCGAAGTCAGCACCAGCCTGCAAGGCATTGTAAATAGAATCAATACGATTCTTGGCACGCTGCTGATCACTGGCTGTGGCTTGTTGCAACAAACGCATGAATATATGAGCTGGACGTATCAGACCATTAGGACCGATACTGTTTTTAGTATTCTCATATATTTTTCTTGCCTCGTTTTCTACATCGGCATCAGTAATAAAAGATGGACGCAACTGCTGGTCCCTATACTGTGCAAATTCATTTTTAAACGAGGTAAGAGTATCAAGCTTTGCATCTAAAGCCGCAACGACCTTTAGCTTATAGTTAATAAAAAGGTCTACATAATCTTCAACCGTCTTCTTGTCAATGACACCCTCTGAATTATTCTTATTGTAAGAATACTCAAACTCTGAGCGCAAGACAGGAGTACCGTTTATTTTCATTATCACTGGATCTGCTGACTGAGCTAATGCTACAGACGCATTTATCAGCAATCCAAATAATGCTATCTTAAATTTCATAATCAATCGTTTGGTCTTGAATAGTTAGGAGCCTCACTTGTTATTGAGATATCATGTGGATGACTCTCCATCACACCAGCATTAGTGATACGAGTAAACTTAGCATTGTTAAGCGCAGCTATGCTGTTGGCACCACAATATCCCATACCAGAGCGCAAACCACCTACAAGCTGATAGATTACCTCCTGAACTGTTCCCTTATATGGCACACGACCTGCGATACCTTCTGGCACAAGTTTCTTCGCCTCCTTAGTGTCTCCCTGGAAATAGCGGTCCTTAGAGCCATGCTTCTGCTCCATTGCCTCAAGAGAGCCCATGCCGCGATAGCTCTTAAACTTACGTCCGTTGAAGATGATTGTTTCACCAGGACTTTCTTCTGTACCAGCCACAAGCGATCCAATCATAACAGAGCTTCCACCTGCTGCCAATGCCTTAACAACATCACCAGAATAGCGAAGACCACCATCAGCAATCAATGGCACACCAGTATCCTTCAGTGCATTGTAAACATCATACACGGCACTCAACTGAGGCACGCCCACACCTGCTACAACACGTGTTGTGCAGATTGAGCCAGGACCAATACCAACCTTAACAGCATCAGCACCATTTTCAACAAGCATTCTCGCAGCTTCTCCTGTTGCGACATTACCAACAACGATGTCTACGCCTGGGAACAGTTTCTTGGCCTCAACAAGTTTCTCGATAACAAACTTAGAGTGTCCGTGAGCTGTATCAATAATGATAGCATCAGCTCCTGCATCTACTAATGCCTGCATACGCTCAATGGTATCAGCTGTTACACCAACGCCGGCAGCAACACGCAGACGTCCTTTAGCATCCTTGCATGCCATTGGCTTGTCCTTAGCCTTTGTGATATCTTTGTATGTGATAAGGCCAACCAAATGATTTTCCTTATCTACTACAGGCAATTTCTCAATCTTGTTTTCCTGAAGAATCTGTGCAGCTGCAGTTAAGTCTGTTTTTTGGTCGGTTGTTACCAAATTGTCCTTAGACATTATATCATCAACCTTCTTGTCCAAATGACGTTCGAAACGCAAGTCACGATTAGTAACAATTCCCACAAGATGGTTTTCCTCATCAACAACTGGTATACCACCAATATGATACTCAGCCATCATAGCCAGAGCATCGGCAACAGAAGAACCGCGCTTGATTGTCACAGGATCGTAAATCATACCATTCTCGGCGCGCTTTACGATAGCCACTTGACGAGCCTGCTCCTCTATAGACATATTTTTATGAATGACACCAATACCTCCTTCACGAGCGATGGCAATAGCCATCTGTGATTCAGTAACAGTATCCATTGCAGCAGTAACAAAAGGAATATTCAGTTCAATATTACGAGAGAACTTTGTTTTCAACTCTACCGTCTTTGGTAATACTTCAGAATAAGCTGGAATGAGTAGGACATCGTCGTATGTCAGACCGTCCATCACGATTTTATCTGCAATAAATGATGACATATTGGTTATTTTAAAAATTATTGCGTGCAAATTTAGCACAAAAAATTCACATTATATGTATATTTTCACAATTTCTTTTTGAATTAATACGATTTAACGAAGAGAAGAAGAGAATTTCAGCACTTGTCTTCCCTGCTTATCCTCCGTCCATGTCAAGCGCAATCTGCCACTTTTATACGTATTTTTGCCTATCTCCTCAAATCCACAACGTTTAAGGTCCTGCATAACAAGGTCTTTATCTTCATTAGCTGTTATTGTAACAGTATTAACTTTGCTGCCTTTGCGCCCAAGAGTCAACACACATGAATAATCCGCTGGCAACTTATATGTTGCAGTTAATGCTTTTGATGTGGCCTTACCCAACACATAGTCGTGCTTTGTAAGCGTAGTACGGGCTTTGCTGTACAATTGTTCCTCCATTATTTTTACGCCTACCCCTACAACATCAATATGATTGCAAACTGGCGCCAATCCTTTTACTATCTCTCGCGGAGATACTTCAAAGTCTTTGTCTGCCATTTCATCGTATGCAACCTTATAAGCCTTGGCATCGTCAACAACAAATCCAATATTAAATCCGCCACCTATGGTTATGCGCTCATAATGAAGGTTTACACTGCCTAATTGCGTTATAATGGTATAACATTCACCGCCCTTATTCACATAACCTTTACCATAAGTCTTTACAAACTCATTCTTTAGTTCTGTGTTTCTCTTTGTCACAGCCTTTTCTGTGCTGTAGACAGTTGGGTCCACAACATCAACTGCATATACGATATTCGTCTTTTCTGACGTGCTCAATGTCACAAAGCTTTTCACGCCAAACACATCACCCTCATATTTGTATGTCTTTGATGTTTGCTTTTCTTTTTGTTCAATGGCAGTAAAACCAAGTTCCTTCATTCTCTTATCAAACACTTCAGCATCGACACCGAGAGGAATTCCCATAAAACCATTTCTGTTGTTACTGTTATCCTCTAACGTTGCGGGGTCGAGCATCACTGTCTGCTGCTCAGGTGCCTTCTCTACCCTTTCAACTTCTTTTTCTTTTTTCTTACCAAATAATTTCTTAAAGAATTGAGCATCTGCCTTTATAGGCACAATGCTCAATCCCAAAGCTATTATAAATGTCTTTAAAAATATTTTTCTCATATAAAATCAGTTCGCCATTTCTGAAATAAACTTTATCCTTACAAGACGTATCTCATCCTCAGAGTAATCATCTCCCAGTTCTTCCAAGGCAGTAGCCAAGTCATCTGTCTCTGACTCCTGGAAATATGAGTAAATATCGTCAATGATGTCATCATCCATCACATCCTCAAGGAAATAATTAATATTTAACTTTGTTCCTGAATAAACGATAGTCTCGAGTTCGTCTAGCAATTCCTCAAACTCAATGCCCTTTGCGTTTGCAATATCATCAAGGGCAATCTGTCTGTCAATGCTGTTTATTATGCTCACCTTCTTCTCAGATTTCTTTGCAACGGTGCGCACACGCAGGTCAACCTGCCTTACTATCTCATTTTCTTCACAGTAGCGTTTAATAAGCTCAACAAACTCCTTCGCATATGAATGCTTGATTTTTCCTTCACCAACCCCCTGAATACTTTTCAGTTCATCCAGAGTCACTGGGTAATCGGTTGCCATCTGCTCAAGCGATGCATCCTGGAATATTACATATGGTGGCCTTTCCATCTTTTTTGCCACTTTCTTTCGTAGATCTACCAGCATTGCATTAAGTGTAGGGTCCAACGCACAAGTTCCTCCCTCTTGATCTACTACTATCTCGTCATCCTCATTAAATTCTTTATCTTCAACAATCATAAATGATTTAGGTTTCTTTATAAACTTTTTGCCTTCTGATGTTACTTTCAGAAGCCCATAATTCTCTACTTCTTTTTTAATATATCCAGCTATTAGTGCCTGTCTGATGAGCGGATTCCATATCTTTTCGCCAAAGTCCTCACCACTGCCAAATTCTTCCAATTGGTTGTGTCTGTGGGCAACAATCTCGTTGGTTTCCCTTCCCATCACAAAGTCAATGACATAATCTGTCCTGAAGTTCTCCTTTATTGCCAGGATTGATGTTAATGCTACCACCAGTTGCTTTTCTCCCTCAATCTTTGTTGTAGGACGAACACAGTTATCACAGTTTCCGCAATTATCCTGTTCGTAGGTTTCTCCAAAGTAATGCATCAGCATCTTTCGCCTGCACACTGAGGTTTCAGCATAAGCAGCTGTTTCCTGCAATAGCTGGCGGCCGATATCCTGCTCTGCCACAGGTTTGCCCTCCATGAATTTATCGAGCTTCTGCAAATCCTTATGCGCATAGAATGCCACACAGAGACCTTCGCCACCATCACGGCCTGATCGTCCTGTTTCCTGATAGTATCCTTCAAGACTCTTAGGTATGTCATAATGAATTACAAATCTCACATCCGGTTTATCTATACCCATGCCAAAGGCAATGGTTGCCACAATAACATCAATCTTCTCAAGCAGGAAATCATCCTGTGCCTGTGTGCGTGTCACGGAGTCAAGTCCAGCATGATATGCACAAGCCTTAATATCATTTGCACAGAGAATAGCAGCAAGTTCCTCTACCTTCTTACGTGAGAGGCAATAAATTATGCCACTCTTATTAGGATGCTGCTTGATAAACTTAATGATATCCTTGTCAACATCTTTTGTTTTTGGGCGTACCTCATAATAAAGGTTTGGTCTGTTGAAAGAGCTTTTAAACTCTGCCGCATCTACCATGCCAAGACTCTTCTTTATATCAGTGCGCACCTTATCTGTTGCTGTTGCCGTCAAGGCTATTACTGGAGCATTTCCTATCTCGTTTATTATAGGTCGGATGCGACGATACTCTGGACGGAAATCATGTCCCCACTCTGAGATGCAATGAGCCTCATCTACAGCATAGAATGAAATCTTTACTGTCTTGAGAAAATCAACATTATCTTCTTTGGTAAGCGACTCTGGCGCTACATACAACAATTTAGTCTTACCAGCACGAACATCAGCCTTTACCTGATCAATAGCAGCCTTGTTCAGCGAAGAGTTAAGATAGTGTGCCACACCATCCTCTGCACTAAGATGACTGATAACATCCACTTGGTTTTTCATCAGCGCTATCAAAGGAGAAATGACTATTGCCGTACCGTCCATCAACAGTGACGGCAACTGGTAGCATAATGATTTTCCGCCGCCTGTTGGCATCAGAACAAATGTGTCATTACCATCGAGCAGGTTTTGTATTATCGCCTGCTGGTCGCCTTTGAACTTGTCGAAACCGAAATGCTTCTTCAGTGCTTCTGTAAGATTAATGTTGTTTGTCATATATTGTCAGCAATCAACTTTCATTAACTACGCTCAAATTAGATTTTTCTATCTGCTGTTGCGCATAATCGCGTGTTACCTCGAACGACTTTGCCCTCTTTGATGGCAACTCAAACATTGCGTCTGTCATCACGCTTTCCACGATCGAGCGCAACCCTCTGGCACCAAGCTTATACTCTACGGCCTTGTCAACTATCAGGTCAAGCGCATCATCAGTAAATGTGAGGGTAATGCCATCCATACTGAACAGTTTCTCATACTGGCGCACTATAGAGTTTTTAGGCTCTTTCAATATCTTACCAAGCGCCTCTCTATCAAGTGGGTTAAGGTATGTCAGCACAGGCAAGCGACCGATAATCTCTGGTATAAGGCCAAAAGACTTCAAGTCTTGTGGCACAATATATTTCATAAGGTCGCCCTTGTCTATCTTGCGAACATTCTGCACAGAGTTATATCCTACCACATGTGTATTCATACGCTGCGCAATCTTGCGTTCAATACCGTCGAAGGCACCACCGCAGATAAACAGGATGTTTCTTGTGTCGACATGGATGTAATCCTGGTCGGGATGTTTTCGTCCGCCCTTTGGCGGCACGTTTACCATTGTGCCCTCAAGAAGTTTAAGCAACCCCTGCTGTACACCCTCTCCGCTTACGTCACGGGTGATAGACGGGTTATCGCTCTTGCGGGCTATCTTATCTATCTCATCAATAAACACGATTCCGCGTTCGGCAGCTTTAACATCATAGTCTGCCACTTGCAGCAAGCGCGAGAGAATACTCTCAACATCCTCTCCAACGTATCCGGCCTCAGTAAACACCGTTGCGTCTACAATCGTAAAAGGCACGTCAAGCAATTTTGCTATAGTGCGCGCCAGAAGGGTTTTTCCCGTACCTGTGCTTCCCACCATAATTATATTGCTCTTTTCTATCTCTACGCCATTCTCGTCAACCGGTTGCTGCAATCGCTTATAGTGATTATACACAGCCACCGACAGATATTTCTTTGCCTCATCCTGTCCTATGACATAGTCATCAAGATGTTTCTTTATATCTTTAGGCTTTGGCACCTTTTTCAACTGAAACTTGCCGCCATCATCTTTTTTCTTCGGATGAAGAATTCCTGACTCCTGAAGAATCTCATAAGCCCGCAATGAGCAGTCCTCACAGATAAATCCATTAAGTCCTGTTATAAGCAGTCCTACTTCTTTTTCACCTCTTCCGCAAAAATTGCACGTTTTCTTCATTTCTTCTTAAGCACGTTGTCTATCATACCATACTCCTTCGCCTCTTCTGCTGTCATCCAATAGTTACGGTCAGAGTCTGCCCATACCTTATCAAATGGAGTATGCGAGTGTTCTGAAATGATTGTGTAAAGTTCTTCTTTGAATTTACGAATTTCCTTTGCTTCTATCTCAATGTCTGATGCCTGACCCTGCACACCGCCTAATGGCTGGTGAATCATCACACGGCTGTGTGGCAATGCAGAGCGCTTACCTTCTGCGCCAGCTACTAGGAGCACAGCACCCATTGAAGCAGCCATACCTGTACAAATGGTAGCAACGTCACTGCTAATAAACTGCATAGTGTCATAGATACCAAGACCAGCGGTAACGCTTCCGCCTGGTGAGTTAATATATATAGATATGTCTTTTCCTGGATCTACCGAGTCGAGATACAACAGCTGTGCCTGCAGCGTATTAGCTGTATAGTCGTCTATCTGGGTTCCCAAGAAGATTATTCTGTCCATCATCAGTCTTGAGAACACATCCATCTGTGTCACATTCAGCTGTCTTTCCTCTAGTATATATGGGTTAAGGTATTGCGACTGAACGCTTATCACATCGTCAAGCACCATTCCATTGATGCCTAAATGTTTTGTTGCATATTTCCTGAAATCTTTCATAATTGCGTTTTTAATCTTAGTTTAGATACAAGTAAAAAAAGAAGGTTATCGACCTTACAATTCTGTTCGTAGGAACAAAATTAGTAAAAAAAGTCGATAACCTCCTTATAATTGAGATTATTTTTTCAAAAAAATATTATTTTTTATGCAAACAACTTGTTGAACTCATCAAGCGAAACTTTCTTCTCGTTAAGCTTGACTACGCTCTTCAGGGCAGCTGTAAGTTTCATATCAACAGCACGGTCAACAAGGCTGTCAATATTCTTACGGTCCTTGAGCATGCTCTCTGCATAATTCTCAAGATACTCCTCTGGGATATTTGTCATGCCATACTGAGCGAACTGAGCGCGTGCAGCCAACTTTGCTACTGCCTTAACATCGGCATCCTCAATCTTAATCTGGTTAGCTGCTACTAGCTGCTCCTTGATAAGATGCCACTTAAGCTCCTTGA
Organism: Prevotella sp.; assembly: GCA_045614255.1. GTDB lineage: Bacteria > Bacteroidota > Bacteroidia > Bacteroidales > Bacteroidaceae > Prevotella. Next base: position 42,300 of record JAZLCN010000045.1, on the reverse strand, counting down.
TGCTTGCATCGAAGTTCTCTTCTACAAACTTCTCGCCCTTGTCCTTATTGTTGTTGAGCATAACCTTCTTGAGAAGTTCTGTTGGGAATTGAAGCTCACCAACCTTAGCCTCAGCGTAAGCACGAGCATCTACCAGGAACTTATAGTCCTGATCGCCCTGGAGCTGGAGCTTAATGCCCTCTGCAACCTTCTCGCGGAAAGCCTTCTCGTCTGTTACTGTACCATCACCATAAACCTGATCGAAGAGAGCCTGGTTTACCTCAGCCTTTGTATAGCGTGAGATTTCTGTAATCTGATATGTGAAGTCAGATGTAAGGTCAGCAACCTTCTCCTTATCAACCTTGAGCAGTGAAGACACCTCAACATCATTCTCTGGATATGCCTTTCTTGGGTTGAATGTTATGATATTGCCAAGCTTAGCGCCATCAAACAAAGCCTTCTGCTCGTCAACCTTAATATAGCTTGGCATGAGCACTGCGCCCTCTACTACTATACCGTCTTCTTTGGTGTTGCCGTCAGCATCGAGCTCACGGATATCACCCTTAAGCATATCGTTCTGTGCTGCATCATACTCTTCTACCTTCTCATATTTTCCTGAACGTGAAGCGAACATATCAATCTGCTGGTCTACGAGTTTGTCGTCAACCTCTACATCATAGTAATCGATTGAATCATTATTGTTCAGTTCAATATTGAACTCAGGTGCCACAGCGATATCGAATACGAACTCAAACACCTCGTCCTTCTCCATGTCTATCTCCTTCTGCTTCTCTGTGTTAGGCAGTGGCTCTCCGAGCATCTGTATCTTGTTCTCACGGATATATTCGTAAATCTTCTCACCAAGCATCTTGTTAACAACGTCAACCTTAACAGCAGTGCCATACTGGCGCTTAATCAATGAAGCTGGTGCCTGACCTGGACGGAAACCAGGTATATTGGCCTTCTTGCGGTAGTCCTTAAGTGTCTTATCCACTTCTGGCTGATAGTCATCTTTCTCAATGGTCAATGTCAGCAAACCATTAACCTTGTCATTGTTTTCAAATAAAATTTTCATCTTATTATTTAATAATTAATTAATATTCTATAAATGCTTTTTGCTTTTAGAGCGCAAAATTACTGATAAATAGGCGAACTGCCTAATGTTTTTGAAAAATTAACATTAAGCATTGTTAAAAACCTGTCGACTTTATAAAAAGAGTAAGTATTAATATTTTTCCTCTGCTGCCAACTTGGCCAGACGCTCCTCTTCAAGCAATTGGAAATCTTTTTTGCGAAGCACAAAACCTGTACCAAGATATTTCTCACGCACTATTGGGTTTTCTGACAATTCCTCTGGGTTGCCTTGGAACAATATTCTTCCCTCAAACAACAGATAGGCACGATCGGTAATAGTTAGTGTTTCCTGAACGTTATGGTCGGTAATAAGAATACCTATATTACGGTCCTTAAGCTTCCATACCACCTGCTGAATCTCCTCTACGGCAATAGGGTCTACACCGGCAAATGGTTCATCGAGCATAATAAACTTAGGTTCAATAGCAAGACAGCGTGCTATCTCAGTGCGCCTGCGCTCACCTCCAGAAAGGCGGTCGCCCATGTTCTTGCGTACCTTATTCAAACTAAACTCACTCAGCAGACTTTCCAGTTTTTCCTCGCGCTGTTCCTTAGTCAAGTCTTTTCGCATCTCGAGCACGCTCATGATATTATCCTCGGTACTCATCTTGCGAAACACCGAAGCCTCTTGAGCCAGATACCCCACACCTGCACGAGCACGTTTATACACAGGATAATTGGTTATATCGAGATCGTCCAAGTATATATGTCCGGCATTTGGCACAACAAGACCTGTGGTCATATAGAAAGAAGTGGTCTTGCCAGCGCCGTTCGGGCCTAACAATCCAACTATTTCTCCTTGCTTTACATGTATTGACACATCGTTGACAACTGTTCTCTTGCCGTAGATCTTGACCAGTCCTTCGGTTCTGAGCACCATGCCTTCACTATCTTTATTCTTGATTTCGTCCATATTATCCTTAATATTTAGTGCAAAGGTAGTTATTTTAATGTAATATGAAGACCATAGTCTAATAAAAATATTTAAAAACTTTATCAACGAAAATATTTTTCACCTTTCATTTTTCGCTTTTCACTTATTAATAGTAACTTTGCACCGCAATAACAAAACAGGATACAAAATGCTCATAAATAAATATCTCGAGACTCTTGGCAGTTACCTTTTATTAATGGGGCGCACCTTTTCAAAGCCAGAGCGAATGAGAATGTTTGGCAAGGAATATATAAAGGAGATGGCACAGCTTGGCGTCAACTCCATTGGCATAGTCCTTCTAATCTCTTTCTTTATCGGAGCTGTTATCTGCATTCAGATGAAGCTCAATATTCAGAGTCCATGGATGCCAAGGTGGGTTACAGGATATACCACTCGCGAGATTATGCTTCTTGAATTCTCATCAAGCATCATGTGCTTGATTCTTGCCGGCAAGGTTGGTTCCAACATTGCTTCTGAGATAGGAACTATGAGGGTAACACAGCAGATTGACGCTCTCGACATCATGGGTGTCAACTCTGCATGCTATCTTATACTACCCAAGATTCTTGGTATGATTACCATCATGCCGTTCCTCGTAATCTTCTCTTCTGCCACAGGTATTCTTGGAGCTTATGCCACTGCATACGTTGGTCATGTGCTCTCCCCTGAAGACCTTACTTTGGGTCTGCAGCATAATTTCAACACTTGGTTTGTTTGGATGAGTATCATCAAGAGTTTGTTTTTCGCCTTCATCATATCAAGTGTAGCGTCTTATTTCGGTTATACCGTTGAGGGCGGTTCCGTAAATGTGGGCAAGGCCTCTACCGATGCTGTTGTTTGCTCAAGTGTGCTCATTCTGTGTAGCGACGTGTTCCTGACACAGTTGCTTAGTTAGTCTGTTTTAACAAAAAAGGGAAAAGCAATGATTGAAATAAAAAATCTCTACAAGTCATTTGACGACAAGGAGGTTCTGAAAAATATCAGCACCGTTTTTGAGGATGGAAAGACCAACCTTATCATTGGTCAAAGCGGAAGCGGAAAGACTGTGCTGATGAAAAACCTTGTTGGTCTGCTCGAGCCCACATCAGGCGAAATTCTTTATGACGGCCGTGATTTTGTGTCAATGACCAAACACGAGAAGGTGATGATGCGCCGCGAGATGGGAATGATATTCCAGAGCGCTGCTTTATTTGACTCACAAACGGTTCTTGAGAATGTGATGTTTCCGCTTGATATGTTCTCAAACATGAACCTGCGTGAGCGCACCAAGAGGGCTTTGGAATGTCTTGACCGCGTAAACCTTGTGGGGGCAGAAAAGAAGTATCCAGGAGAAATATCCGGCGGTATGCAGAAGCGCGTGGCGATAGCCCGGGCCATCGCTCTTAATCCAAAATATCTGTTCTGCGACGAGCCAAACTCTGGCCTTGACCCCAAGACATCGCTTGTAATTGACGAGTTGCTGAGTGGAATCACCCACGACTTCAACATCACCACCATCATCAACACTCACGACATGAACTCCGTGACAACCATTGGCGAGAACATTATCTTCATATATGAAGGCAAAAAGGAATGGCAGGGTGTAAGTGCTGACATCATGAGTTCAACAAATCAGAAACTCACAGACTTTATCTTTGCCAGCGACCTGCTAAAACAAATGAGGGCGAAGATGATGCAAAACAAATAAGCTTAAACCCAAATCGGTCATTAGAGAGTCAAATTTCTAATGACCGATTTAAGTGTAAAGGAACCCGATTATTCGTGTTCCTTTATAAAATTAATATTATATTTCTCAATATCCGTAAGCATGGAGGTGACATTGCTATAACGCCCTTGATACCAGGGCTGCTGTTCAAAATAGTTTCTCATCTCAGTCGTACTGAAGATATATCCATGGCGGGCAAATATCCAGTTACGCATAAGGCGCAGTTCCTTCTTGCTCATGCCTGCCAAATCATCTTCTGTCAATTTGCGCTCACATGCCACATCATACGGATGGATATTATCCTTTGAAACGTCTAATCTTAATTGTTCAGTACGCTCTGCCGACCACTCGTCTTCACCTGCTGACTCAGCACATGTTTCCGACTCAATCACGGTCTCTGTCTCTTCCTGATTTATCTCCTTTTTAACATTACGCGTGCCATACAGCACTATGCCAAAACATATTATCACAATGGCAGCCACAAGAGCGGTCATGTATATCTGATATTTACTTATTTGCATAAAAGTCTAATTATATTGTCATTTATATTTTGTAAGATAAGCTGCTTATCGGATTATCTTTGAGTCCAGCTGCCATCATCCTGACGGTCGTACACTCTGCCCGAGTCGCCATAGAATGTGTTCTTGTCCCACGAAGACGTACCAGTTTCCCTGTCTCCCATTCCGAAATCCAGCACTTCCTTATCGTCACTGCTGGTACTGCTTGAAGAACCGCCTCCTCCACCAGACAAAGCGCCCTTCAACGCTCCCGTGCAGAAGAGCAGAACAAGCGTAATGCACACAATAACTATCACAACCACTGCCAGCACATAACCTGCCACAAAGGACGCAGCCATAACCACCAGAAGCAGCAGCGACCGCAGCAATGCCACCAGTGGATTAGTCGATACAATTATAGATTCTGCCACATTCGTGCCCCAGATGAAAACACACGAGGCGATGATTGCCAGAAGTGAGGGGGCGGTGTCCCAGTTGAAAAAACTCTCTAATGTAGAACCGCCACCAGCCAGTCCTCCGAGGACAGCTATAAATAATATGCTCAGTGTTGCCAAATATTTGTTGGCATCTACCTTATTGTTCCATATACTCTCTTCCAGTGTATAGAAAAATGTTATCTTGTCATTGATACTCATATCTGTAAATTGTTTTTAAATGAATAAATTACTATTGGCATACAACAAATATATGGCAAGCGTCACTATAGAAGGAACTACAAACGCCGCCGCCATCCACCTGTTGAATGGAGAGAGATTTGGTTCTGCTGTCTCATCGTATTTACCTCCAAAAGCTTCAGAGCGCGCCAATTTACATAATCCTATAACATGCAACACAGTTGTCACCCAAACCCAATAATTCAGGTAGCCACCTGAAAAGTAATAGTGTGCAAGAAAGTTATCACCTTTAAACAGCATAGACAAGTAATCGCCAACGAAAATATTAACAGTACTAAAAGATAATGAGATACAATTTATTGCAACAACAACATTCACCCATTTTTTATTGTTTTGAGACAATTGAGCATTGGTCATAACAAGACTTAATGAGTAAAGAACTGCTAATAAGCATATTGCATTAATGACAGCACCCACTATGAGCTGCTGGAAGTTTAGGAAAAGCACAAAAACAAATACTATATCAACTCCAGCCATAATCAACATCGCCAAACGTGTAGCCTTATTGTTTGCCTGCATGGCAAGCATTGCCCAACAAACAGCCAATAGAGCATATCCTCCACCGGAAATAAAATAAGAAAGTTGAACACTCACGCTCAGGCCTAATGCTACCAAAATAAATACTCCAAACATTGATAGTAGCGCCTGCACAACAAACAGCACTGCCACTGTCGTCTGAACAGCCTTTGGCCTATGCTGTCCATCGGTAAGCAAAACATCATTCTCTGTTTCTTTCATATCTCTGTAATAATTTTAGGTAAATAATTAAAAATATATCGAACTCAAATAATTCATTAGAAAAGCGATATATTTGGTAAAGAATACCATCTGACTGCAAATATACAAAATAATATTAATAATGCAAAAAAAAAGAAAATATTTACAGATAAAACACAAAAAGAAAACGGCCCGTTTTCTTTTTGTGTTATCATAAGCCACTTAGGATTATTTCATTTTCCATTCGCCATTGCGTTCTACCATCGCAACTACTATACGTTCGTTGATACTGTCGCCATAGCCAAGCACAAGATACGCTCTGGCATAACCACGTGCCGAGTCTATCTCAGCATGACTCACCCTAACATCACGAATGCCGCCATAACGGTCTTGCTGTCGGTAGAGATATTGCTTGGCATTAGTCAGCAACTGTTCACGATAAGAGGCAGATACACTATCAATACCGCACACACCATCAAGATACTTGTCGTATTTTCCAGCCAGCAGATAGTCGTAATACTTCTTGGCTGCCTTTCCAGCTTCCTCTTCTGGCGTGCCTTTTCCCCCACAGGCAGTGAAGGCTAATGCCGCAATGAATATATATAATAAATAACGCATGGCGTTGCTGCTATTTCTGACGGATAAAGATATTAACCGGTGTTCCTGTCAGTGTCCAGTTCTCACGCATCTTATTCTCAAGGAAGCGCTTGTAAGGCTCTTTTACATACTGAGGCAGATTGGCGTAGAACACAAACGATGGAATCTGTGTGTTAGGCAACTGGGTGCAATACTTTATCTTTATGTATTTTCCCTTGATTGATGGCGGCGGAAAAGCCTCTATCAATGGCAACATTACCTCATTGAGTTTAGATGTGCCTATCTTTGCTGTGCGGTTCAGATACACCTGCTTTGCTGTTTCAAGCACCTTAAATATTCGCTGCTTGGTAAGTGCGGAAGCAAAGATTATAGGGAAGTCCACAAACGGAGCCATACGCTCACGGATGGCATTCTCATAGGTGTCGATAACCTGCTGCGACTTCTCCTCAACAAGGTCCCACTTATTTACCACCACAACAAGACTCTTGTTGTTTTTCTGTATCAACTGGAATATATTCATATCCTGAGCCTCAATACCACGGGTAGCGTCAATCATAAGAATGCATACATCACTGCTCTCAATGGCACGTATAGAGCGCATCACGCTATAAAACTCGAGGTCTTCAGTTACCTTGTTCTTACGACGGATTCCTGCTGTATCTACAAGGTAGAAATCGAATCCAAACTTATCATATCGTGTATATATGCTGTCGCGTGTGGTACCCGCAATCTCTGTTACAATATTACGCTCCTCACCAATAAAAGCATTAATGATACTACTCTTGCCTGCATTTGGACGGCCAACAACAGCAAAGCGAGGGATACCCTCCTCTAATGTCTCAGATGTATCTTTTGGCATCTTCTCAAGCAGCATATCAAGCAAATCGCCTGTACCGCTACCAGTAGCCGAGCTAATGCAGTAAGGGTCGCCCAAGCCTAAAGAATAGAACTCAGCGGCATAGTAGTTCTGCTCATTACTATCTACCTTATTGACAACCAGCACAACTGGAAGTTTTGTACGGCGCAGGATATTGGCCACATCCATATCCAAGTCGGTTACACCACTAGTAACATCAACAAGGAAAAGCACCATGTCAGCTTCCTCTGTTGCCACAATCACCTGCTTACGGATTTCCTCCTCAAACACATCGTCTGAGTTTACCACCCATCCGCCTGTGTCTACCACAGAAAACTCACGGCCATTCCACTCACACTTGCCATACTGGCGGTCGCGTGTTGTGCCGGCCTCATCACTTACAATGGCACGACGGCTCTTTGTAAGTCTGTTGAACAATGTGGATTTACCTACATTGGGTCTACCAACTATTGCTACTAAATTTCCCATATATCGTAATCTTTATTTCAAATATAACCTTAAACCCCATTCTCCCCTCTCTCGGAGTGGCAGATGGAGGTTCCTAACCTTAAATATCATTATACCCGAAGCTATCCAGTTCACGGCTTGAGTTTCTCCAGTCTTTATCTACCTTAACAAATATCTCAAGGAAAATACTCTTATCAAAGAAACGCTCAAGAGCCTTACGGCTTTCTGTGCTCACCTTCTTTAGTGCCACGCCCTGATGTCCAATGATTATACCCTTTTGAGAGTCGCGCTCCACATATATAACAGCACTTATCCGTATGCGTTTTTCATCTTCCTTGAACTGGTCTACACGCACCTCTACAGAATATGGTATCTCCTTGTCGTAATACAATAATATTTTCTCCCTTATTATCTCACTTACAAAGAAGCGCGCAGGTTTATCAGTAAGCTGTTCCTTATCAAAATAAGGAGGAGAGTCAGGCAAAAGGTCTTTAATACGTTTAAGAAGCATGTCTACACCAAACTTATTCTTCGCCGAGATAGGAAGAATTTCTGCATTAGGCAGAAGCTCATGCCATTTCTCTACTATTGCACCAAGCTGTTGCTGACTGGTTCCACTACCCTTCTCTGCTGTAAGGTTATCAATCTTGTTAATGAGCAGAAGCACTGGCACACTCATTTTAGCCACCTTATCAAGGAAGTCACGGTTTTTCTCAGGGTCCTCAACCACGTCTGTAACATAAAGCAGCACGTCAGCATCTTGCAATGCAGACTCTGAGAAAGCAAGCATTGACTCCTGTAGCTTATAATTAGGTTTCAGAACTCCTGGAGTATCAGAAAACACTATCTGCATATCATCAGTATTAACAATACCCATGATACGATGACGAGTGGTCTGCGCTTTGAATGTTGCTATTGATATACGCTCACCCACGAGTTGATTCATGAGTGTGGATTTTCCAACATTAGGATTTCCTACAATATTTACAAATCCGGCTTTGTGCATAAGTTTGATTTATTTGAATACCAAAATTCTGAATCAAGAATTATAATATAGGTGTCTTTTATACAGGCATCCTTTTATCATAATTCTTAATTCAGAATCTCTAATTTATGAGTTTGCTTATTTAGCGTCGTATGCCCATTTATAATAAAGGGCGCCATGCACGAATCCAGCACCAAATGCTGTAAGTATCAGGTTATCACCTTTCTTCAACTTGCTTTCGTTTTCCCAAATGGCCAGCGGAATGGTTGCAGCACTTGTATTACCAAAATGCTCAATATTAACCATCACCTGATCCATTGACAAGTCAAGTCGCTTAGCTACAGCTTCTATGATGCGCATATTTGCCTGATGGGGCACAACAAAACGAATATCTTCCTTACTCAAGTTGTTGCGCTTTGTTATCAATGCACAATCATCGCCCATATTAGTAACGGCATAACGGAAAACTGTGCGTCCCTCCTGATAGAGGTAGTGCATGCGATGGTCTACCGTAAAATGCGACGCTGGACTAACAGAACCTCCAGCCTTAAGATGCAGGAAAGGCAATCCTTTACCATCGGTACGGAAATATGAATCCATCACACCTATATTCTGTTCTGTTGTAGCTTCCAGTAATACTGCAGCTGCGCCATCACCAAATAGAGGGCATGTGGCTCTGTCTGTATAATCAACCACCGAAGACATCTTATCGGCACCGATAACAATAATCTTCTTGTAGCGTCCACTCTGGATCATGGAAGCGGCGGTATCGAGCGTATAAAGGAAACCACAACATGCAGCCCAATAGTCAAATGCAAAAGCATTCTTAAGTCCCAGTTTTCCTACTACAATAGATGCAGTAGAAGGGAACTTATAGTCTGCAGTTGATGTGGTTACGATAAGCGCATCGATAGTATCAGGGTCTACACCCGTTTTTTGCAGCAACTGCTTTGCTGCCTTTCGGGCCATATATGAAGTGCCTAACCCCTCTTCCGCCAAGATACGGCGTTCTTTGATGCCGACACGCGTCATAATCCACTCATCGTTGGTGTCTACCATTCTTGACAGTTCCTCGTTATTGAGGACATAGTCAGGAACATAGCCACCAATGCCTGTGATTATCGCGTTTATCTTCTCCATTATTCAGCTGTTTCCTCCATTACAATAGCAATCTTACCTCTGTAGTATCCACATGTTGGGCAAACAGTGTGGTATACATAGTAAGCGCCGCAATTTGAGCAAACTGCAAGTGTTGGAGCTACTGCCTTGTCATGTGTTCTTCTTTTCAGTGTACGAGTCTTCGACTGTCTTCTTTTAGGATGTGCCATAATTCTTTAAAAATTTAATTTTTCAATTTTAATTATTCTCTATCTTTAAATTCTTAAGCGCGCTCCATCGCGGATCTATATTATCCTCATCCGCACCATCACTGCTTCGGGCAGCAGTGTGACTGTTAATCTTTTCTATCATCGCACGATTGCATTTACCAGGTGCATGAACGTGCTTAATGGGCAGAGCTAACGCTATAAATTCATAAATGAACCACGCCGTGTTTAGAACTCCTTCGTTCTCATTAACCACAACGAGGTCACCATCATCGGAATCGTCTTCACCAAACTTAGCCACAAGCTTGCCGTCTGTCTCTATTGCCAAAGGCATTTCCTCTAGACATCTGTCGCACAGCACAATGACCTCGCCTGCTATATGAAAGTCCAGTTCAAAAAAACTGTCGGCAGTCTTACGGACAACTGCCTTTACTTCAGCATTTCCTTTTGCTACTTCTGTAGCCTCAACGGCTGCGAAGTATTCATCATTGAGGGCGAATGAGAAGGTTGTCTCATTGTCTTTCAAACCCTTCAAATCAATATCAAAAGAATCTAAACTGCACATTCGGGTTGCAAAGGTACAATATTTTTTCGAGATTAACCATAAAATACTAGTATTTTTTTGCATTTAAATTTCAAAGCAAATATAAACCTCTGAGCTAATCACGTCATTATTTCGCCGCAATCAACATATAGCATATTCGATTTATTATATAATAATGTGTTTTTCATGATTTATTTTTCATTATTAAGTTTTTTTCCTTACCTTTGCAAAATATACTAAAATTACAAAATTACTATATGAGAAAAAGAAACATATTAACTGCCTTATTCTTTGTTGTTACGCTTATTGGTTCATACGCTCAGAATGAGAAACCAAGTTCTTCAAGTGCTAATCTCACAACAAGCGCTGGCACTAACACAATGATTGTGTTTGACGTAATGGCTGAAGGAAAGAAATTTCCTGTTCGCTGGGGACTTGACGTAGCATGGCCAAATGAGCAGAACATCAAGAAGGGTGTTAATCATATTGGCAAGGAGAATCTTTCGATTGTCAGAGGTAGTTTCCAGACAACCAAACCACTTACAAACGATACTCAGCTTACCTCAGCACAGATAAACATGCTAAAAGAGCGCATGAGACTGATAAACCTCGTTGGCGATACGGTTGATATCATCCTCAATGAGGACCAGGAAGCAGGCATTGACCAGTATTACGTAAAGAATGGCAATGCTGACGAATACCATTGGGCTGCACTGATTAACGCCAGTGTAAACTGGATTCATCAGAATTACCCAAAGCACACTGTCATTGCCGTATCACCATTCAATGAACCAGACTACGGATGGGGACAGGGAAGCAAGGATGACTTCAAAGCCATTGCAAGAATACTTAAGGAAGACTACCCTAATTTCAAAGACATAGCCATTACTGCTGGCAACACATTGAACTGCGACCGCGCCTTGGAGTGGTATAATGCCGTTAAGCCATACGTAACTTGGGGTAACACTCATCAGTTGGCAGGTTCGTTTGACACATACGCTAATTTCTTTACAACCGTAAAAAAAGACGGAAATATTGGCTATGCAGATGAGTTGCACAACGTTGGCGAGGCCATGGTAGGCGCGGAATATGGCATGGAAGCTGCTGTATGGTGGGGATTCGACAGTCGTGCACGCGGTGAGTTCTGTCATATAAGCAACCATGGCAGCCGCATAGGATATGCAGAAAGCAGAGACACTTGGACAGCCTCATCGGTTTACCGCAACGACAAGACTGGCCAGGTTAAGGCATTTATCGGTTCTTCTGAGCGACAGGCAAACACAGCCGTACATGGTTTTGTATCAAAAGACCGCGAAGTGTATTTCGACGGACACGGTCCTGTACGTGATTATTCAAAAGAGATACCTGGCGGAAACAAAGGAAGTTACCAGAACGGACAGACCAATGCCGAATGTGTGATTGACATCACTTGGGGAGAAGACGTACAGCCAAGCGTGATAAAAGGCCAGTACAAGATTATGAACAAAGCTTCACAGTCTGTTGTTTCTGTATATGGCACCATGGATGGCAACAACAATATAAGTCAGACCAAATACACAGGTGGTGACCATCAGTTGTGGAACATCACTCCTATCAGCAATCGCATTGGCGGTGACTATAGTTTCTACGATATCACATGCAAGAAAGACGGCTGGCGAATGGATGTGCTCAACTTCAACACTGGTCAGGGAGCAAATGTCATTGCTTTTAAAGGCGATGTTATAAACAGCTGTCAGCAATGGTATCTGGAATATGCTGGCAACGGATACTACTATATCAAGAACCGTGAAAGCGCACGCTATCTTACTTTGCAGACCAATGCCACGCGTGATGGTATTAACATTCTGCAGTTCGGATTGCTGAGCGGAACAAATGCTGACCGCCAGCTGTGGAAGATTATCCCTGCCGATGCGGAGTGTGAGATAAAAGCGCCAGCTGTGCCTAATGGTTTGTTGGCAACAGCTCAGCCTGCATCTGTAAAACTCGAATGGACAGCCAACACTGATGCCGACATAGACGGATATATGATATTGAGAGCCAATCAGGGTGAAAGCAACTGGAACACTATAGCACGCAAGATAAAAGGCACAAGCTACATTGATAACACATGCCGTCAGGGCGAGGCTTATGAATACAAGATTAAGGCTATAGACAAGTCTGAGAACATTTCTGCAGCAAGCGAGATTGCCATTGCTACTACAACAGCAGAGCATGGTGTTATTGCGGAATGGAATATGGAGGGCAATTTCAATGACGCTACTATGAATGCTTTCGATGCTATTAGCACAAGAGAGATAAGAAACGTTAGCGGACATAAAGAGGGTTCACAGGCTGCGAATATGACTTCAACATACATGCGCCTCCCTTACCAGATTGCCGACATGGACGAGATGTCAATTGAGATGTGGGTTAACTGGCAGATGAACATCAACAGTTGGGAGCGCTTGTTTGACTTCGGCACTGGCACAGAACAGTATATGTTCCTTACTCCAAGCAACGGAACTACTATGCGCTTTGCTATAAAGAACGGAGGCAGCGAACAGACTGTTGACTGCAATGCCAAACTGGCGCCGCGCAAGTGGAAGCATGTCGTAGTAACCATTGGCAAAGACAAGACAGCTATATACGTTGACGGTGAACTGGCAGGCAGCAGCACTGGCATCACCATCAAGCCAAGCGACATACGCCCTGTATTCAACTACATTGGCAAGAGTCAGTTTGCGGGAGACCCAAATTTCAACGGATGGATTGACAACGTAAGAATATACAATTACGCCTTGTCTGAGCAGGATGTCAAGGATGCCATGAATGGCGAAGTAAGCGGTATCAACAACATTATCAACGAAGACGATAAAATTGAAGCAATCTACAATCTTGGAGGTATTAAGACAAACAAGAATGCCAAGGGCGTAAATATCGTTAGAACATCAAAAGGAAAGAAAATTAAGACAATAAAATAACATAAAACTAATCTCAATAATTATGAAGTTAAAAGTTTTTACCATGGCAACTATGCTTGCCACTACAATGGTTGGACTGGCACAAAACACTCCTGCCAGTCAGATGGAGAAATTAGACAGAGGTCTTATTGCAGTAAAAACAAGTTCAGGTAACTTTGTCAGCTGGCGCTTGTTTGGAACAGACAACGACAACACCACATTCAAGGTGCTGCGCAATGGCACGTCTGTCTATAACGCCACTACAAAGACAAGTTTTCAGGACACCGCAGGTAATACAAGCAGTAAATATCAGGTGGTGACAATACAGGACGGAGAACCTGTTGATACATCTGATGTTGTTACCCCTTGGTCAAATTCCTATTTGCAGGTTAAGCTCAACAGACCTGCTGGCGGTTCAAACGAGGACGGCAACTACACCTACTCGCCTAATGACTGTAGCGTGGGTGATGTTGACGGTGACGGACAGTATGAGATAATTGTTAAGTGGGACCCTTCAAACTCTAAGGACAACTCTCACAGCGGACGTACAGGTAATGTTTATCTTGACTGCTACGAATTTGATGGTACACAGCGCTGGCGCGTGGACCTCGGTCTGAACATCCGTGCAGGCGCTCACTACACACAGTATCTTGTATATGACTTTGACAAGGACGGCAAGTCAGAGCTTATTTGCAAGACAGCTCCTGGTTCTATTGATGGTGCTGGCGTTTATGTAAACCAGGCTGCTACAGACGACAAGATAAAGGGACACGATAATACTAAGGCGTTCCGCAACTCAAGCGGTCATGTAATGTCAGGTGCCGAGTATCTCACAGTATTCAACGGCGAGACAGGTAAGGCTATGCACACTATCTGGTACAACCCTAACCGTGCAGGCAACATGAACAGCGTAGGCGCTCACCCATCAAGCAGTGACTTCTGGGGCGACAACTACGGCAACCGTGCCGAGCGCTATCTGGCATGTGTGGCATATCTTGACGGTCCTGACGCTAAACCAAGTGCCATCATGCAGAAGGGTTACTACACAAGAGCATACGTATGGGCTGTTGACTGGGACGGCACTGCGCTGAAGACAAAGTGGCTGCACGCATCGGTATCAACCACAAAGGTTGAGCTCTATGATGCCGACATGAAAAAGACATCTAAGATATACACCAGAAACACACGTCCAAACAACTCAGGCAGCAAGACTGCACACAGCAACGGTAACCACAATATCTCAGTAGCAGATGTAGATGGTGACGGATGTGATGAGATTATCCATGGTTCTTGCGCAATCGACAATGATGGTACACTGCTCTATGCTACAGGCTTTGGTCATGGCGACGCAATCCACCTTGGCGATCACATTCCAGACAGACCTGGACTTGAGTTGTTTGAGATTCATGAGAGCAGCCCTTATGGATGGGACTTGCACGACGCAGCAACAGGTGAGATAATCCACAGCGCAACTGGAAGCGGTGACAATGGACGTGGCATCTGCGGCAACTTCGACGCTAACGTGCGCGGTTCTATCTTCTGGTCATCAAACGATGGCAGTGCTCGCAGTGCTGTAACAGGCGACGCAATATCAAGCAAGCATGGTTCGTCTAACGGACGTATATACTGGGACGGCGACTTGTTTGAAGACCTGCTCGACGGTACAAAGATTGACAAGTGGAACGGCAATGGCACAACACGCCTTTTCACCGCAAGCGGTAATACATGCAACAGCACTAAGAACACACCAAACATCTCTGCCGACATCTTTGGTGACTGGCGTGAGGAACTTATTGTTTGGGATGGAAACACTTCAGCCATACTGAATGTCTATACATCGACAGTGGCAACTGAGTTCCGCGTGCCAACTCTGATGCACGACCACACTTATCGTATGGGTGTAGCATGGCAGAACTGTGCATACAACCAGCCTCCACACCTTGGTTACTACCTGCCAGACGCTTTCAAGACAAGTTATGAGTATCTCGAAGGAAGCATGGAGCAGAGAGTATCCCTCGGCGACAGCATCGCACCAGTTAGATTAATCTGGAAAAACTGCGCAGCGCCATCTATCGTTAAGTCTATTGCCCCAGACGGAACCGAAACCAGCGGAGGTGCAATGAACGGCTTTACATGGAAGATAGACAAGTATGTTAAGAAAGACATAACCCTGTCAGGTAAACCAGAGATGCTGGGCGAGTATCAGTTTATCTTCAAGAGCGGTGCCAATGTTGCCGACAAGAGCGTACAGGAAGATACCATCCGCGTGATATGCATGGACCCAACAGGTATTGAGAATGTTGAGAACGCTTACAGCAACACCATTGAAGCTGTATATACAGTTGGAGGCATGAAGACAAATAAGCCAACAGAAGGTATCAGCATTATTAAATACACAGACGGAAGAAAGAAAAAGGTAATCAAGTAAAAAAAGTATTTTTTTACAGATAATCGTACTCAATTCCCATATTTCTTGAATTAATAATTGTATCTTTGCATAAAATAAACTGCATTTCGCCATATCATTCAAGCAAGTTTGATGACTTTGGACTAGATTTGTAGTATCTTTGCAACAGACACTTAATAATTCAAAGAAATATGGGAATTAAATTTAAACAACTACTGATCGTCGCAGGCCTTTTGCTGGCTACAAACGCCACTGCCCGCGACACTTACAACTTCAATTCCGACTGGAGAATCGGAAAATCTAAAAAAACAGTTACCCTTCCACGTGCTTGGAATGAAGATGAGGCCTATAAGGTCTACATCCACTCTATGAGCGATTCCGTAATATGGTATCGCAAAAACTTTGTGTTGCCAGAAAGCGCAAAGGGTAAAAAAGTGTTTATAGAGTTTGAGGGTGCCCGCCAAGCCGCTCAAGTCATTGTCAACGGCAAAGAGGTTGGCATGCATGAAAATGGTGTTATGGCCTTCGGCTTCGATATCACACCATATATCAAGACTGGCACTGGAAAGAAAAACATAAACCTTATCGAGGTTCGCACCGATAATGACTGGAAATATCGTGAGAAATCTTCAAACTCAATGTTCCAGTGGAACAATAACAACTTCAACTCAAACTACGGTGGTCTGCCAAAGAACGTTTGGCTACACATCACAGACAATGTCTACCAGACACTGCCACTGTATAGCAACCTGAAGACTACAGGTGTTTATGTATATGCCAAGGAGTATGACATACAGGGACATGCTGCCACCATCTGCGTGGAGAGTCAGGTTAAGAACGACACCGACCAGCCTGTTAAGCGCAGCCTCAAGGTAAACGTTGAGGAGATGGACGGTTCTACCGTCTGCGCCTTCGAGGGCAAAGAGGTAATGATTCCTGCCTTCGGCACTGCTACCCTCACTGCACAAGGCAGAGCACATGGTTTGCACTTCTGGAGCTGGGGCTATGGCTATTTATATAATGTGAAAACTCAGATTGAGGGCGACGAGGTTGTTACCAAGACTGGTTTCCGCAAGGCAGAGTTTAAGAATGGTATGATTTACCTTAACGACCGCGTTATGATGGTGCATGGCTATGCACAGCGCACCAGCAACGAGTGGCCGGGCGTGGGCATGAGCGTACCAGCATGGCTGAGCGACTATTCTAACGACCTGCAGGTAAAGAGTGGAGGTAATGTTGTGCGCTGGATGCACGTAACTCCATGGCGTCAAGATGTGGAGTCATGCGACCGCGTAGGTCTTATCCAGGCTATGCCTGCTGGTGATGCAGAGAAAGATGTTGAAGGACGCCGCTGGGAGCAGCGTGAGGAGCTGATGCGCGATGCCATCATCTACTTCCGCAATAATCCAAGTATCCTGTTCTACGAGTGCGGAAACCAAAGGATTTCTAAAGACCACATGATATCAATGAAGGAGATACGCGACATGTACGACCCACATGGCATGCGCGCCATCGGCAGCCGTGAGATGCTTGACCGTCCAGAGGCTGAGTATGGAGGCGAGATGCTCTACGTTAACAAGAGCGACACCAAGCCTATGTGGATGATGGAGTACTGCCGCGACGAGGCACTCCGCTGGTACTGGAACTCTTGGAGCTATCCTTACCATAAGGAAGGCGACGGCCCTCTCTATCGCAACGCACCTGCTCACGCATACAACCATAATCAGGATGAATTTGCAAAGGAAATGGTTGCACGCTGGTATGAATACTGGCTAGAGCGTCCAGGCAGCGGAACAAAGGTAAACAGTGGTGGTGTGAAGATTATCTTCAGCGACACACAGACTCACGGCCGCTCGGCTGACAACTATCGTGTGAGCGGTGTTGTAGACCCAATGCGCGTGCCAAAGGATGCTTTCTTTGCACATCAGGTAATGTGGGATGGATGGGTTGACGACCTGAAGCCACGCACCTATATCGTGGGCCATTGGAACTACGAGCAGGGATTCACCGTACCAACAATCTATGTTGTTTCTAATGCAGAGAAGGTGGTGCTGGTACAGGGCGGCAAGCGCATCAACCCAGACAAGCATGAATACCGTTTCCTTAGCACTTTCAAGAATGTTAAATACACTCATGGCAAACTTACCGCCATCGGTTACGACAAGAACGGAAAGGAAGTGTCTCGCCACGAGATTCAGACAGCAGGCGAGCCTGCACAGCTTAAGCTCACTCCTATACTCAACCCTACAGGCTGGAAGGCAGACGGCCATGACTTGGCATTGGTACAGGTTGAGGTAGTAGACAAAGATGGCCGCCGCCATCCTCTCGACAACCGCTTAGTGAAATATACACTCAAAGGCCAGGGCGAATGGCGTGGCGGTATTGCCAAGGGCAAGTTCAACCATGTGTTCTGCGACACACTGCCTGTAGAGTGTGGTGTAAACCGTGTGATGCTCCGCTCTACTACAAAGGCAGGCGAGGTGGTGCTTACAGCAAAGGCTGAGGGTCTGCCAGTGGCAACAATCACCTTAAACACTAATCCTGTAGAAGTAACAGGCGGTCTTAGCAAATATATGCCAAGCGATGGTTTGAAGTGCATCCTCGACCGCGGTGAGACTCCTGCCGAGCCATCGTTCAAGCAGTGGCGCCGTGGCGTGCAGATTACATCTGCAGAAGCTGGCAGCGGCAACGACCCTAAGCTGAGCTACGACACTTACGAGAACACTTCTTGGGAGAGTGCCAACGACCTGGAGAAGGCTTGGATAACATACACCCTGGCAGAGGAAACCGTAATCGATGACATCTGTGTAAAGACAAAGAACTTCCGTTCAAGTACCTACCCAATCGAGGTTTATGCCGACAGCGTGAAGGTATGGGAGGGTAATACTCCAAAGGCATTGAGCTATATTCACATTCCATTGAAGAATGCTCCAAAGGCTAAGACCTACACCATCCGCATGCGTGGCTCAAGCTCTGACCGCGACGCCTTCGGTGCTGTGAAGGAGATGGACAGCCGCAACGACGAGAAGAAAGCACGTGGCGGACGCTCACTGAAGATTATTGAAATTGAGTTCTTGAAGAACTTATAATCTTGATAGATACAAACAAGAAAACAGTCATTGGGATTGCTCAATGACTGTTTTTTTTATTGGAACAAGCAAAAAGTATTTTCTTGAAAATCTTGTAAACCGATTACAAAGCCCGTGTAATAATTTTACAAGCGCCTTGTAAAAACATTACAAAAGCCTTGTAAAAGCATTACACGGTGCTTGTAATAGTTCTAATTGACTTTCCTTGATTTTATGAATACTTTTTCTGATTTCCTCGTTTATCGCTCTTATTATACCTTCTGATTGTAGATATTTTTATTTTGAAAAAAGTTGTATTTATTATGGCGTTTTCACAAAAATAATGTAATTTTGCAATGTTCTCATAACCGAAGCCTGCCTTTGGGTGGTAGAGGGATGAGGACCTATATATGGGAAAAGCGTTATTTGACGCTTTGTGCTTGACGCATCGGAATCTGGCAGTTCCTAACTACTTGTCAAGAAACAAAGCAACAATGACGCTCATGTGATATGTTGTATTCAACATCATGATTGCCAATAGTCACTTTGTGGCTATTGTGTAATCATAGTAGATTTATACATATCGGCGTGGGCTTCGGCGTTGCTCGTTCTTACAAGTAGGGCGATGCCAGAGCCTCGATGCGTGGGACGAGCGACAGTGAGACTCCCACGCTTTTTTTATACATAGTGCTAACCTAAAAAAAATATTACCATGCGTTGGGAGTCTGCTTGGAAATGGTATAATATGAAGGAAAAGTGGACAATATACCTAAAATTATATTAGAAAATCCTTTCAGAATATTAGGAGTATATGCTAATTCTCCTAAGAAAGACATTGTGTCCAATAAGGCAAAAGCAACAGCTTTTCTGAAAGTCAACAAGAATGTAGAATATCCTTTGGATTTGAAAGGATTGATGCCTGTTCCTAACAGAACTCTTGATGTTATGAATGAGGCGGAGGCACACCTTGCCATTGCGAAAGAGCAAATCAAGTATGTGCAGTTTTGGTTCTTGAAGATAACACCAATTGATGATATAGCTTTTAATCATCTTGTAGCAGGGAACATTTCACAGGCAGAAGAGATGTGGGCAAAGCAGGAATCAATTTCCTCTTTGCAAAATAAAATAGTATGCTATCTTATTGGTAAGAAACCATTGCTGGCATTGAAAACAGCAGAAAGACTTTATGATAAATTTGGAGATGCATATATAAATAAGGTAGATGCAAATAGTACTCTCCAAATGAGTGGCACGGAATTGCTGCATCAGTTCATAGATTTGTTAGGTGAGAATCTTGGAATGGCAAAACTCCTGCAATATGACCTTAGCGATTCTACCAAAGCATACATAAGTAGTCAGACTGTCGGCCCGCTCATAAGCAAAATATCAACCGAAGTTGACAAAACAAAGAAAGTTGACCATAAAGACCACAAGGCGCGTATAGAGGCTGCGAGGAAACTGGAGGCAAACACAAAAGAGGATTTAAAGCTGTTAAGAGAGATTCTTCCTGAAACTGATTCACAATATCAAATGATTGCAGACAAACTGGGTCTTGAAATATTGCAGTGTGGCATAGACTATTACAATAACTCAGAAGAAGATGAAGCCCCTTATACAGCAATGAAGATGCAGAAACATGCGCAATCAATTGTTGTAGGTTCATTAGCTAAACAGCGTTGTGAAGAGAATGTGAGAATCTTACAGAAAATAATAAACCAGTTGCCTCCAAAAGAAATTCTTCACGAAGACAGAGCAATAAAAAAACAATTAGAGATATATGTAAAACGTCCAAATAAAATATCTTTTGCTATTGCACTGCTTAATAATACAAAATTACATTTAGCCACAGTGAAAAACAAATTAGGTGTGAATAATAAGGTTTATCTGGATTTGTCAACACTCGTAGCTAATAGCGCATTACATAATGTAATAGAAGAGATTAATGAAATTCAAAAACAAAAATCACCTGATGATTTAGTCAAGTGTCTAAGAAAAGCTTGGGATGCTATTCTTATTTTAGATACTTTTGACATGGATACAAAAACAAAGGAAACAAGATATATACCTAATCGAAATATTCTTAAAGAACTATGTGACAATTTGCTTCCTCCTAAAGGTACTGATTTATATTTGCTGTATCTTGATACTGTAATCAAAAAATATGAAGAACGAATTAGTAGAAATTATAAATCCGATTTTAATTATTACGAAACATTTCCATTTGATTCTACCTTAAAATCTTCATCAAAAATAATTGATGCCGTTTTGGAATTATTAACTGAAGCCCAGGAACCTTTAAAAGATATAAAAAAAATTACATCAGGTAAAAACACATTTTATATTAAACAATCAACACGAATTGCTTCAATTGCCTTGTCTGGAATTATCAATATTGTAAATTATGAACAAAATAATAGTATTAGTAGATTGCAAATCCATTATGGGTCAGATAGAGAATTGGTTTCTTTTATGCAAAAATGCTGGAATGCAATTGTTATAATAGACACAATGAAACTTTCAAAAGATTTTGCAAATCATTATAAGAAAAACAGAAGAATACTTAAAAATACATGTAATAGTCTTGGCGTGGAAACATATATTGATTTTTCTTTAGAAAATGATGATTTGAAATGGGTGCTTTTGGGTATTGTATCAGGATTTATAGGTTTAATAATTGGATCAAATTTTGGGGATATCTGTTGGGCTATAGTTGGTGGTTGTTTAGGTATCGGTCTAGTTTGGAAAATTAAAGTTGGTTTAGGACGATGAAAAAAATATTGATAATGTTTTTATGTTGCTTTTTTACATTGTATGTGAAAAGTAATGATTCTTTGAAGATTGCGGTTCTTCAAAAGGAAGTTTATAATTTGAAATATGCTGTTTCTAATCTTCAACGAGAAAACAGGATAATTAGGGATTTATACAAAGAACAAAAGTCCGATATTGATAGTTTGCAGAATACTCAAATGCAATTGGATGAAGAACTTGGCGCATTGGCAAACAAAATGGGTACAGATTTATCAGAAACCAACAAAAAATTGGAGGCAAGTGCCAGTAGTTTAAATGCAAGCATTAATAGCAGAACTTGGTTGACCTCAAGCGGTTTGGTGATAGCATTAGTTCTCCTTTTTGTGGTTTATTACATTCTTAAAAAAAAGATCCTTAATGGTTCTACATCTATGGACAAGATAAAAGCTGCGCAAGAGAGTTTGGAAACAGCACAAAAAGCAATGCATGAAGAATCTGTAAAACTTGATAATAAATTGGTAGAACTACTTAATAAGCAAGTTGTTTTGCAATCACAAAACAATATTAATGACCAACAAGACCATACCCTAGCCTTGAAAGTTGCCGATGAGATAGTTAGAATAGAGACAAACTTGTCAAGAATGGATGAGTCTATAAAAGGACACAAACAATTGAAGAGAGCGGTTGAGCGTATCAGAGCAAATTTTATGGCAAATGGTTATGAAATAGTGGATATGCTTGGCAAACCGTATGTTGAAGGAATGAAGGCAACTCCTAATTTTATTCCAGATGAAACATTAAAAAAGGGAGAGCAGATAATAACCGGAATTATCAAACCGCAAATCAACTATAAAGGCATAATGATTCAATCAGCTCAGATAACAGTAAGTCAAAACTAAAGAATAAGAAAAATAAGTAATATGGCACGAATAAAAATTGATTATGGCATAGACTTGGGTACAACAAACTCTTCGATATGCCGAATGGAAAAAGGTGAACCTGTTGTTATTAAAACCGACACATTAAAGGATACATTGCCATCATGTGTTTCTGTTAACAGAAGAGGAGGCGTTATGGTGGGTGATGCAGCTTATGCGACAATGAAAAGCGATAAGCGTCGCGCTTCTAAATCTGGTAATGTGCTAAATTCTAATACTTATATTGAGTTTAAGCGCACAATGGGAACGGATACAAAATATCATTGTTCAAATGCTGATAAGGATTTTACTTCGGAAGAACTTTCTTCTGAAGTCTTGAAAGCATTAAAGTCGTTTGTTACAGATGAAACTTTCCGTTCTGTGGTCATTACTGTTCCTGCAAAATTTACTGTAGGTCAAAAGACTGCAACTATTGAAGCTGCAAAAATGGCAGGATTTGACCATTGTGAACTTTTGCAAGAACCAATAGCTGCCTCTTTTGCATACGGTCTTTCGTCAGAGCAAAAGAATGGAATTTGGTTGGTTTATGATTTCGGTGGAGGAACTTTTGATGCTGCCCTTTTGAGAGTAGAAGACGGAATTATGCAGGTGTTTGACACGGCAGGAGATAATTATCTTGGTGGTAAAGACCTTGATTCTGCTATTGTTGAGAATATTATAATTCCATATCTGAAAGAAAATTATGCTATCGATGGAATATTGACAGATAAGGAAAAGAATGCAGTGCTTCGTGATGCTATGAAAACATACGCAGAGGATGTAAAGAACCAACTATCGTTTAAAGAAAGCGAAGACATTCTTTCCAATCTTGGTGATTTGGGCGAAGATGAAGACGGTGAAGAAATAGAACTAGACTTAAATGTGACACAGCAACAAGTTTTTGATGCTATGCGACCAGTATTCCAAAAGTCTGTAGATGTTTGCAAAATGCTATTGGAGCGAAACAATCTGAAAGGGGCTGATTTGAACAAACTTATACTTGTTGGAGGTCCAACTCACTCTCCACTGATACGTCAGATGCTACGCGAGCAGATAACGCCTAATGTTGATACAAGTGTCAATCCAATGACTGCTGTTGCAACAGGTGCAGCTCTTTATGCTTCTACTAAAGATGCAGATATAAACGATAGTGATATTGAGATAGGAACAGTTAAACTTGAGATAGGTTATGAAGCAACATCCGTTGAACAGACGGAATGGGTTAGCGTAAAAATAGATAAGTCAGGTTCGTCATCTCCATCAAAGGTGCTTGTTGAGTTGGTGCGTGGAGACAATGCTTGGTCAAGCGGAAAGACGGAAATAGATGAAATTGGAAATGTAATAGAGGCCAATTTGATTGGAGGTAAGCCTAATGCTTTCCGTGTAGTGTGTTACAATGAAAAGGGTGACAAGTTGCCATGTTTCCCGTCTGAGATAACTATAATTCAAGGTTCAAAGGTTGGATCAGCACCTCTGCCTTATAATATAGGTATTGCCATTTGGGACGACCATAAGAGTAAAGCAATATTTAAGGCAGCAACAGGTCTTGAAAAAAATAAACCCGTGCCTGCTGTCGGCGTAGTAAATGGACTTCATACATCAAAGCAATTACGCCCAGGAATG
This sequence comes from Prevotella sp., assembly GCA_045614255.1. GTDB lineage: Bacteria > Bacteroidota > Bacteroidia > Bacteroidales > Bacteroidaceae > Prevotella. The sequence goes on along the minus strand of JAZLCN010000045.1, from coordinate 18,162 downwards.
CCAGATGATATTTTAAGGGTACCAATATATCAGTGCGAGGATGACCCTGAAGTTGGCAGAACAGCTGCTTTGTACGAATATGTTGCAGACGTAGTAGTTACGGGTGAAGATATAGAATCACTGATGCCAAAAGATAGTCCTATTGATATAACATTGAAGGTGGATTCTTCAGAGCAGATGACAATGGATATCTATTTCCCATCAGCAGACTTTACAGTCTCAAAAACACTTGATACAAGCAAAAAACAGAGTGTAAGTGAAGCAGAAAAAATAATTCCTCAAATGTGTCGTGATGCCCAGAGCGACATAAACCGATTATCCGCATTTGGTGTTAACACTGAGGTTTTGCAGTTAGAGTTGAAAACAGTCTTAGAGGAAAATAAAAATAGTCAAGAAAAGAAGGCGGTATTGCAGCACCTAAAGGAAGTGCTTCGCAAGATAGAGGATGAAGATGCACGCACAGAATGGGATCGACTTGAAAAGACAATTCGTGAAGAGTTTGAACGTTTGGAAGATGCAGACAGACAATTAGGTAATGATAATAGTCATCAACTTGTGAACCAACTTCGCAATCTGGCAGACCAAGCGATTTGTTCTAAGAATGTTTTGATGGGGCGTGATGTGCTGGAGCAAATAACCCATGTTTTCTTCCAACTCACTATGATTTATCAGTGTATGAGGGTGATACGTGATTTAAATATGAACTTTGATAAGTATGAATGGAAAGATGCTAATCGTGCAAGGCAATTAATTAATCAAGGTTTGTCTGCAATGGCTAATCAACCGACAGTTGACCAATTGAAACCTATAGCAGCTCAACTTTATGAATTAATGCCGGAGGATGATCGCCCCCCATTGCCATGGTAAATATTTGGTAAGATATGTTTCTGTTTCAAAAAGGACAAATAATAGACAATCGATACACAGTGGTGTTTCCGCATAAGGAAAGTTCTTATGCGGAAACTTACCGTGTAAAGGATTTAAATGGGAAACTGCGTTTCCTAAAACTGATATACTACTCGAAGTTACAGTATTCGCAGTTTGGCAAAGATGGTAGTATCATTGAGGTGGAGGTCGCTAAGATGCTGAATCATCCCAATGTCTGCAAGTATGTGGATAGCGGAAAGTTGATAGCCAATGGGCAACAACTGGCATATTTCGTGACTGAATTTGTGAGTGGTGAAACGCTCGATAAACGAATTGCTCGGGATGGGGATATGAGTGTTTATGAAATTAAACAAGTAGTAAAGGCATTGCTTTCGGCACTGCAATATTTGCATTCTCAATCTGTTCCTGTTATCCATAATGAAATTACAAAACAAAATCTGATGCTTGATTTGTCAGGTTCATTGGAGGATTTGAAATTAATAGATTTTGGTTATGCAAAATTTTTAAATGAAGAACCTGCAAAACCAAACCTTAAACAGTTGAATCCATTCTATATGGCTCCTGAAAGATTGAATGGAGTTGGTTGTGTACAATCGGATTTATTCTCTGTTGGTGCTGTAATTTACCAACTTATCTTTGATGAACTCCCTTGGTTCTTTGATGCTTCGGGGATGAATAACCAACAGATAATAGAAAGAATTCAGGAAGAAAGAAATTGTCCTTTACGAATGCCTAATATTGAAATGTTTGAGTTGGACGAACAGCTGCTAAACATTGTCAGTAAATCAATGCAAATCGATGTTCAAGACCGTTTCCAAACAGCTCAAGAAATGATAGATGCTATTGATGGGAAAATTAAAGTCGATATTGTCAAAAGAAATATTAAATCATCTTCATCTGATGTAAAGAAAAATATAAGACGTGGCAATGGTTTTGCTGATGTTGCTGGAATGTTTGAACTTAAAGAACAATTAAAATCAGATGTGATTGACTTGCTACAGAACCCGGAACAGGCAAAGGCGTTAGGGTTGTCAATTCCCAATGGATTGCTATTTTATGGACCTCCAGGATGCGGCAAAACGTTCTTCGCTGAAAAATTTGCAGAAGAAACAGGGTTTAATTACCAGTATGTAAAATGTTCGGATGTTGCATCACCATATATCGATGGAGGAAAGGGTAAAATTGCAGATATATTTAAGCAAGCTCGTGAAAGCGCACCTACAATTTTGTTTTTAGATGAAGTAGATGCTGTGATAAGGAATCGCAATCACCATAATAATCCAACAACGGCAGGAGCAGTTAATGAGTTTTTGATGCAACTTAATAATTGTGGTCGTGATAATATTTTGGTAATTGGTGCGACCAACAATCCTTTAGACATTGACGAAGCGGCATTAAGGGCGGGAAGGCTTGAATTAAAGTACTATATACCGCAACCTGATTATGAAACAAGGAAAAGCATGTTTCAAATTAGTTTGAGTAAAAGGTGCTATGAGTTTGGTATTGATTATGATAAACTTGCTTCATTGACACAGAATTACATTTCTGCCGACATTTCACTTGTTGTAGATAATGCAGCAAGATTAGCATTCAGAAGAAAAATTGGTAAAATAACTATGGCTCTTTTAGAAGAGGCTATAGTTGAGACCAAACCTAGTTTGACTCTGGAACAAATAAAGAGACATGAAATTATTAGAGATAAATTTAATGGAGTAAAACAAAATAACGACAGACCTAAAATAGGATTTTAATTATGGAACTTAATGAATTATTATTGAAAACAGCTTTTGCTTGCATGTCTTGCGATGGTGAAATTGCGGCAGAAGAGGTAGACGTATTAAAGCAGATGGCGCAAAATAAACATCTGTTTGGTGATATAGATATAAATAAGGAATTGGACAGGTTGGTCCAAGAAATAAATATTAACGGAAAAGCCTTTTTGAAGCAATATCTTCTAAGTCTTTCGGAACTAACATTGACAGAAGATGAAGAGTTAAAGATTGCAGATGTGGCTGTTCAGACAATACGTTCTGATAATAAAATAGAATACAGTGAAATCAAGTTCTTCAAGGTTATACGTTCAAATCTGAAGAATGTTTCAGATAACAAATTGTTAGAGACGATAGAGGGTATTGATGAGAATTATTTGGCACAGGATATAAAGACGGATTATCTGCACCTGTATGAAGATTACTTTGATAACATTGAATTGCCAAAGTTTAATATCTTAAATGATTTGAAGAATTAAAATTTTTAATCTGCTAAAAAGATTGGACGTTTTTGTCCATATATTTATTGTTATATCTAATTTTTTGCAATATAAACATAATTAGAACACAATATAATTATTCACTGTATCTCAAATATTATAAAGATTACATACGTGATAACATGACAGAACGTGTTAAGAATAGCATGAACATGTGGTCATGTGGTGGCTTTACATTGATAAATCTATCAATCTCCGCAGAATTATCAATTAGATTAAACAAACAAACTGCACCACTTTTGATGTCTAAGTGATGCAGTTTGTATTGCTTAGTGATATAATCGTTAATCGTTCAACGTTAATCGATAATTCTCACTCCGTATAAAGCATTTTGCCCTCACTGGTAAGCCCTGCCGCATTAACCTTTATGCGGGCTTCCTTGCTGCCTGTGAAGAAGGTGGCAGTAAATCGTCCCTCAGCATCTGTGCGCGCATTAGGATTCCAATAGAGAGTGCGGCGATAGTCTTTAGGTTCTGCTGGCTGATGGTCGCTATAATCTGGATTATAGAACTGAACCGGCATACTTATTCCTGATATAAATATATTGCGGTCGCGCGAAGTAAACTGATGACCATCATTAGGAATAAGGTCAAACTCCACAATAGCATCGGCTGAATACTGACTGCTCACCATGGTTGAGTCTTCGCTGCGTGGCTCGTAATCGCTGAATATCTTGATGTTACGGAAACGCTTTAGCTTTAGCATGCCATATAGTCCTTGAGGAGTGTGCTTATCAAAGTCACGGGCACCGAAAGGATCGTTGTCGGCAATGCTGTAGTTCCGGTAAAACACTTCGCCATCCACTCTCGCATCAACATTATAAGTATCGTATCTGCCCATATTACCATAAAGGAAGCGGCATATCTGAACAGGGAACTGGCGCATGTCTAACTTGCCAAAACTTAGTCCATAGTCGGTAATGTCGTTATAGAGGTCGTAAGCATCACGCACATAAGCCGGTTTGGTATAGTCAACGGCTCGCCTGCCCCTTCTTTTTCCTTTTACGTCAACTCCCTGCAACTGATAAACATCGTTTTCCATAGACAACTCACTTACGGTATCGATGAGCTGTGGAAGGAAAAAGTCGGGAGCATGGTCCTGATAATAGTTATATGGAGTGGTATAGCGCGGGAAGAACAAATCGCGCTTTACATAATAATCTGGAAAGGCATCCTCATTGAAAGCCTCTGCATCCTGTCTCGACAACATGCTCTTCTTCAATGAGTCTTTCTCCTTGTAAGCCTTCATCTTCAAGAACGCATTTCCATAGAATGGAGGTATCTGGAACAGGAACTTGCTCTCATTGGTTTTCTGCACCGAGGCTACAATATCTTGGCCAAGAGCTAATTCTGCCTCAACAAGCACCTCATATTTAAGACTCCTCTGGTTTACTCCTAAGTCTTCATTGGCCGAGCCGATAGAACCATACTCTAAGTTTCCTTCATCGCGTGTAGTCTCAACATTTACTGATATATCCTCTGTGCTTATGAACTCACTCTCAACAGGTTGGTCGGCTAAGGAAGCAGCATCCTGCGCCTCCTCCATTTCTTTAAATCCAATCATTCCCACACCCTTCTTCCATTGTGCTATCTCTTCTGGCAACACCTCGTTTATAGAGAGCATCCTATGCACAGAACCCTCAACGGTTAAGGTGGTCTCTGGCTTATAGCGGCGTGTGTTAAATGCTGTGTCAGACAGTTCCTGCCACTTATACTTACGCCATCCCTGCACCATCATCAGCAGGTCGAGCGCACGGCGATGCTTCTCATCGTCAGCCTCGAAATAGTAGGCTGGTGATGCGACAAAGCCCTTCAGTTCGCTGCTCAGCAAGAGGTCGGTCATTATATCGCCATTGTCGTATGTAGCCTCATCGGTGCGCGTGTCTCTTACGGCTATTGAGATGTTTGTTGGCTCTGCCACACCTTGTGCCTGCACATTAAGACTTACCTTTGAATAGGGACTGAAAATATTTTTTGAGTCTAAGTCTACGGTGATGCCATGACCGTCATAGTCGTGATTGTTTATAAAGAACAGACGGTCGGCAATAACTTTTCCGCGGGTATCGAAGAGTGTAACATTGTTAACGCCTGTTGGCAACTGAGGCAGGTCAACCACAGCGTTGCCCTGAGCGTCGAACTCCACTTGGCAGAAATGCTTGAGCACACCGCGGCACATCACCGACAATCCATATTGGCAATCGTTAGGCAACATTTTCGATGCAATCATAACTTTGCCCTCGCCTACTCGCATTACTGCTCCAGCCGATTCTGCCTCTGGCAAAGTAAATGAATAATGCTTGTCGCGCCATGTAAAGTTCGCTTTCATCTTCTTGCCTGTAGGCACAATGTCGAAAGTGCCTCGTCCCATATATTCGGTGGAAATATTTGTGATGGTTTCATCACCTCTGGTAATGGCGCCACTGATATTTACGGCTTGCCCAAGCTGGTCGGTAACCTCGAAAGCCACTCTGCTCTTAACACCCTCTACCATGCTTCCTCCCTCTGGAAAGAAGTTTACGTTGAGACGCTCTTTCTTTGGTTTCTGTATGCGCTGTTTGGGACGACTATAAAAACGCTTATAGGTAAAATCGCCTGCCTCATCTGGCTTAGAGTATATTGGCAGAACTCGTGAGTAAAGACCTTCCCACTGGCGGAAATAGTCGCGCGCCATCTGGTTGTTGTAAAACGAGAAGCGGTCGGTGCGACTATAACGGTGTTGTATAACATTGAAATTGAGCATCCAACGGGTATAAGCCCTCAGCTCATAATATCCTCCATAAAGAGAGTCGGGCAAGGCGAAACCGCCACACGACAGTCCCTTGTCGCTTACCACAACTGTTTGGCGCTCAACCAGCAAACCGTCTGGCGAGAGCAACTCTACATAAAGAAGGCGGCTCATATCAGTAAACTTCAAGTCGTCTGCACGCACCACATAAGCCTTATACCACAGCGTGTCGCCCACGAAATAGCACATGTTATCCGTGTGAACATAAACTTTTTCCTGAACCTGACTTACAGAGGCCTGCTCCAAAGCTGCCTTTATATCATCTAGCGTGCGCTCTTCAGCCCAAGCAGAAAGTGCTACAATACCTATTGTCAGAAGTAATAATAATTTACGCATATATTTTTAAATTATTGGAACCTATTATATTGTTTACTGTGCAAATATACTAAATATTATATTATCAGACCATAGGATAAACCCTAAAATAAAGTAGGGATTTCCCTATTTTATACAATCAACCTCAAACGCCTCTCCCCCCGCCCTCTCCTTGGAGAGGGGGCCTTGACCGCAAAACCTCAAAACCTCACAACCTCACCTTCCCCTCTCAAGCGGCGCCTTGCCATATTTCTCCTTATACCATAACTGCAAGGCATTGATTAAGTTCTGCCATAGCACATAAGCACCAGGAGCAACAGCTGCAAGCGGATTAAGATATGATACTGTAAGCCATATACCCACTACTGTGTTCTTCTGACCAAGAGCCTGACCAGCTGCAACACTCTCACCGTATCTGCCACCCACAGCTTTGCCTATTGCAAAGAGAAGCAGAGCCACCGCCAATGGCAACAACAGCATCCAAGTAAGAGTTGATGCATCCATCGAAGAATACAGTATGTTACGGAAGGTTAGTCCAGAAACAATGGCAAGATTAAAGCACCACATATAAAATCCAAGGTTTTTCATCTGCCGCAAACGGTCTGTAAACCGAGGCACCACCTTTCTGCTAATAAGAGCGAGTGCCAATGGCAACACCAAGACAAGAGTGACATTACGGAGCACCGCCAGCACTGCAACGATAAAAGAGATATCAGCAGAGCGCTCCACCAAAGGAAAAAACAGAGGAATAATCACCATTGTCACCACATTGGCTATCACCATATATATAGTCATTGAGGCAACGCTACCACCAAGTTTTTCAGTAACCACAGCCGCCGCCGCTGCCGTCGGACAGATAACACATATAAACACACCTTGCAGGATAAGTCTCAGCGTGTTATCTGTTGTAAGAGTGATAATCCATACAAACAACAGCGAAAGCACTATCCTTATCAGTTGAAGCCAGAAATGCCACGGACGAGGACGCATATCCTTAATCTGTATCTTGCAAAACGTCACATATAGCAACATAAAAAGCACAACAGGAAGTATGTCTACAAGAAAAGGTCCAACAACGTCGCCTACAGGAACAAGAATAGGCACATTGGCAAAGACCATATAAGACGTTATCCCGAAGACCAAGGACACCATAAGCGCCCATCTCTTTATGAAAGCCATTACACTCATACTGTTTGCAAAAGTACAAAAAAATCATATTATTATATAAACAATAAACCACAAATTTCAGGAAAAACTGAAATCTGTGGTTCTATGTCTTTATCTTTCTTTATTAGCTTTTAAGTTTGAAAGAGTTTTCAATACTGTTTAACTCGTCCTGGAATGCCTTATCCACCTTAAGACGCTGCTCAACGGTATTGCAACTATGTATCACCGTTGAGTGATCGCGGTTGCCTATGAGCTGACCGATGCGCGACGCCGTCATCTTAGTATGCTTCTGGGCAAGATACATAGATACCTGGCGCACAATAACATAGTCGCGCTTACGGCTCTTGCTGAACACATTCTGCTGAGTAACGTTATAATGATGGCACACCTTCTCAAGGATATCATCTACGGTAAGCGGTTTGTCATCAATCTTAACGGCACGTTTCACCACGCGCTCGGCAAGGCGCATATCTATCTTGCAATTATAAACAATAGAATAAGTAAGCAACGAGTTGATAACACCTTCAAGATCGCGGATGCTGCCATTGGCTGTCTCTGCTATAAACTGTATAACATCATCAGGAATAGTCAGACCGTCACGACGGCATTTTGACTTGAGGATGTCAACACACAACTGAACATTAGGTTTCTCAAGCTCGGCAATAAGTCCACATGAGAAGCGGGTGAGCAGGCGATCCTTCATACCTTCAAGATCAACCGGCGGACGGTCACTCGCAAGTATTATCTGCTTTCCATTCAGGAACAGATGATTGAAGATGTGGAAGAATGTATCAAGTGTCTTGGTTGCCGTAGCCCATTCTTGTATATCATCAACAATAAGGACATCTATAGACTGATAGAAACTGATAAAGTCATTTACAACATTCCGCCTTACTGCATCTGTATACTGAACCTGAAACAGACGCGCGCTTACATATAGCACACGCTTCTGCGGATACATCTCCTTGCACTTGATGCCAATGGCATTGATAAGATGGGTTTTTCCACAACCAGAAGGACCATAGACAAAGAAAGGATTGAAAGTAGTCTTTCCTGGATGCTCGGCTATTGACAAACCAACAGTACGTGGCAGTTTATTGCTGTCGCCCTCAATGAAATTGCGGAATGTGCGACGCATGTCCAACTGAGGATTAAGATCCTGAGGCACAGCGGCATCGAGCGCCGTTGGCGACTGGTTCATGCGCGTAGAACTTGCTGGCACATCAACTGCCGGCGGATCATACGCCTCTACTGTCTGAGAAATATTATTGGTTTTATCTGTAACAACGCGATAGCGAAGGTTTACCTTTGTATTAAAACAACGGTTAAGAACCTTTGTCAAAAGGCCAACATAGTATTGCTCCAAGTATTCGTACACGTACATACTTGGAACCTGAACCATCACCGTGCCGTCATTTTCATTGAAAGACTCAAACACGATGGGCTGAAACCATGTTTTATAATGCTGCTCTGTTACGTTGTCCTTAATCAGTTTAAGGCAGTTGTCCCAAAGCGCCTCATGACTTTTCACCATTGGCGTTTATTGTTTATAAATTAGTATAAAACCTGCTATTTGTTGGTTTGCGACTGCAAATTTCGCTATTTTTTTTTATATCCGCAAATATTAAATTTATTAAGATTTTATAAAAAAACACGTAACTGCTTATTATTGGGCACGTTAGGCATTTTAAAATATTTAATTATCAAACAGGGTATTGCACAAATCAAACACTCTGATTATCTGAAAGTTATAAAAAAAGCACCTTATTGTCGCATATCGTGTGACAATAAGGCACTTTCTTTGTCAAATTAATGTAAAATCAATAGTTTCACGATTTTAATACATCAATATTTTCCACGTCTTTGTTATTTAGACAAAATAAAATTTATTTATCTTTTTTACCAAAGATAGAGAAATGCACATATCTTTTTGGATGGGCTTTCAAGTCAATCATCAGTGAATCAGCATCTCGCATGGTGGCAGTGAGGTTATTATATAGTGATGGGTCACGCATAAGCAGTCCCAAAGTGCCCTCATTGCTATTAAGTTTGTCGGTCATCTGCTTAACATTATTCAATGTGGCGTCAATCTTTGTAAGAGTAGACGCAAGGTCAACAGTGGCCAAGTCGCTTGTAATCTTATCTGAATTTGCTAGAATCTTATTAGTATGCTCCATCATTCCTGGCATATTTCTATTCAATCCAGCCATGAGTTTATTCAGTTCAGAGGTTGTTGTTGTCAAATCGCTTGTTATCTTATCGACATTATGCAATGAGTTTTTCATTGACGGATCAGCCAGCAGGTCGTTAAGACTTCCCATGATTGAGTCGAGCTTTGGCAATACTTTTTCAATGGCTGGTATCATGGCAGCAGCTTTCTCCATAGCACCAGAGTGTTTTCCTCCTGTTATAGTGTCGCCTACTGCAACATACTCACCTTTGTTTTCTGCCAGCACAACGTTTACCTTCACATTGCCAAGCATGTCGCTCTCAATCTCCGCCTTGCTGTTTATTGGCAAACGCATATCCTCGTCGAGTTCTATCATTGCGAAAATATCGCCTTTGGCATAGTCGAACTCAATATCCCGAACAACACCAACCTTAAACCCATTGGCATAAACGGGACTGGAAGATGACAAACCGCTAATATCATTAAATCTCACGAAATATGCATTACTGTTTGTAAACAAACTTAGTCCTTTCAGAAATTGCAATCCGAAAAACAAAACGACAACACCTGCAATTGCAACAAGTGCTATGCGCACCTCATTTGTGAAAATCTTCATATCTGTAATTATTTATTTCTGTTTTGTTTAAACTCTCTGATGGCTTCAGCCACATTAACCTTCTGATTACCTTTGAACGCTATTATAAATGCATTAGGGAACTTGGCAGCTATTTCCTTGCGTATGCGATTTATTTCATTATAATCGTATGACGCGCCGAAAGTGTACTTGTACAATCCGCCTTCCTCGTAACATTCCACATTCTGCAAACCCTTAAACGCCTTGTCTGTAACATTCAGTCGGCGACTCATACTTGCCAATTGTATTTTGAACATTGGTCTGTTATCTGCTACTGATACAGGTTGTGCCGCTTGTTGAGCAGCAGGCTGCTGTACTACTTCTGCTGGTTTTTGGTCAACCACAATGGAGTCTTTAACAGGCATATCAACTTTCACAACCGTGTCGTTCATTGATGCCGATGACTTCTGCCCTACCAAAGAATCTGGTTCTTTCTCTGATTTCACTACGGGTTGAGCAACAACTGGCGTCTGCTTCACTGGTTGAGCAACAACTGGTGCCTGCTTCACTGGTTGAGCTACTACTGGTGTCTGCTTCACTGGCTGAGCTACTACTGGTGTCTGCTTCACTGGTTCCTGTATTGTCTCTGGCGTCTTCTCAACAACAGCACTACCCCTTGCAAGCTGTCTCTTATAATTAACAAAGGCTTGATATATGCCTCGAGCATAGGCATCAACACCAGCTTTTGAATTAAGGTATCTCTCCTCCTCTGGTGTTGAGATAAATCCAAGCTCTATAAGACATCCTGGCATCGATGTCTCTCTGAGCACAAGGAATCCCGCCTGCTTAACACCCATGTTTCTTCTGCTAGTCTGAGCGCAAGCGTGTTTCTGCACCAATCGCGCCATCTCGACGCTTTGCGACATATTCTTTCCCTGCATCAACTCAAATATTATATAGCTCTCAGATGAATTAGGGTCAAATCCCTCGTAATGACGCTCATAATCGCTCTCAATAAGGATTACCGAGTTTTCTCGCTTCGCCACGTCAAGATTGTCTGACGCACGATGCATACCCAGCGTATATGTCTCCATTCCCATCACACGCCTGCCTCGTGGCACAGCATTGGTATGGATAGACACAAACAGGTCAGCATTATTGCGGTTGGCTATTCTTGCTCGCTCATAAAGCGGTATGAACACGTCTGTCTTACGGGTATACACCACCTTAACGTCAGGGCAGTTGTTCTCAACCATTCTGCCAAAGGAAAGGGCTACATTAAGATTTATGTTTTTCTCTTTTGCCACCTTGCCCACTGCACCCGCATCGCGGCCACCATGACCAGCATCAATAACTAATACAAACTTAGCACTTGCATTGCTGGTGAAACACAATACTGCCACCATTACAAGCAAAAACAATCTTATCCTGATACTTGATATCGCCATACGATGTGCAAAATTAGTCATTTTATACAGAAAAACTAAAAACTTCTATAAAGTTTTATCATTTATTAAGTGAATTTCAACACCCGCCCCTTTGCAATCTGCTCCCATAGGCGGGTTTGTCTTTGTCAGTTTTATATCTACGGAGAGTATTTCAGGATACGCAGACATCACAGCCTTAGCTATTCTTCCTGCAACATGCTCAAGCAGATTAGACGGTATCGCCATCTCTTGCTTTACTATATTATAAAGTTGCGCATAATTGAGAGTATCGTTTACATCATCACTATCCATTGCCATAGCAAACGGATACTCTACACGCAAATCAACGGTGAAGTCCGCCCCCACCGTCCTCTCTTGGGGCATCACCCCGTGATAGGCATGGAAACGGACTTCACGCAAGTATATGTATGTGTTCATACTTATTATTTTCAGGAGTTAAGAAGTTAAGGAGTCCAGAAGTTAAGGAGTTCAGGAGTTCAAAAGTTTTTCGCCTCCGCTCAACAACACGTCAGACATTTGCTTAGAATTAAGCACTCATCCCTCATCTCTCATCCCTCATCCTAAACTATCCGCAACGGCTTGAACCGCAACTCTTACAGATAAGGCAACCTTCCTGGTATATCAGTTTTCCGCCACAGTTAGGACACTCCTGACCCTTTGCCTCTGTACCATCAACGATATACTTCTTCAGAGCACGCTCCACACCATTCTTCCAAGTGTTGATGCTCTCGCTCTTGAGCTGCAATGAGCCTACAAGCTTGATTACATGGTCGATAGGCATGCGATAGCGAAGCACACCACTGATAAGCTTTGCATAATTCCAGTACTCTGGGTTGAACTTCTCGCTCAGTCCCTCAACAGTAGTCTTATATCCGCGCTTGTTCTCAAACTGGAAGTCGTAACGGCTCTTTCCGTTCTCGTCTGTCTGCTTGATAATCTTTCCCTTAACAACGGTCTTTGGCAGCACGATACCCTCATCATCATCCTGAAGACCAGTGAATATCTCGTATGGATAACCGTTGAGCACACCAACAAATGCCACCCACTTCTCCTTGTTATTCTGGAAACGAACAACGTCACACTCCAGCACCTGTGGACGAACCTCTGTCACCTCAGGCTGCTTGCAAGGCATAACCTGCGCATCCTCTTTCTTGTCTTTCTTTACAGAAATCATAACACCAGAGCGAGAACCGTCACGATAGATTGTACATCCCTTGCAACCAGAACGCCATGCCTCTACATACAGACGATTAACAAGTTCCTCATCAACATCGTTAGGCAGGTTAACGGTTACACTGATAGAATGGTCTACCCACTTCTGGATTGCGCCCTGCATGCGCACCTTCATCAGCCAGTCAACATCATTGGCGGTTGCCTTGTAATAAGGTGACTTAGCCACGAGCTCATCAATCTCTTCCTGTGTATATCTTGCAGTAGAGTCGATACCATTCTCGTTCATCCATGTCAGGAACTTATGATGATATACTATGTACTCCTCAAATGAGTCGCCTACCTCATCAGTAAAGTCAACATGTACATTTGTGTCATTTGGATTAACCTTACGACGACGCTTGTAAACTGGCAGGAACACTGGTTCAATACCACTTGTTGTCTGAGTCATCAAACTGGTTGTTCCTGTTGGAGCAATAGTAAGACATGCGATATTACGGCGGCCATACTTAACCATATCCTCATAAAGTGCTGCGTCGGCATCCTTCAAGCGGTTGATGAATGGGTTCTGTGCCTCACGCTGAGCATCGAACACCTCGAAAGCGCCACGCTCCTTAGCCATCTCTACTGATGAGCGGTAAGCTGTGAGTGCAAGTGTCTTATGAACATCTACAGAGAAGTCAATAGCCTCCTGTGTGCCATAGCGCAATCCCATGGCTGCAATCATATCGCCCTCGGCTGTGATGCCCACACCTGTACGGCGGCCCATGCCACTCTTGCGCTTAATCTTCTCCCAAAGATGCATCTCCGCACCCTTCACCTCAAGACTCTGTGGGTCAACGCCAATCTTTTCCATTATCTTGTCAATCTTCTCAAGCTCAAGGTCAACGATGTCGTCCATGATGCGCTGTGCGGCAAACACATGCTTACGGAACAGTTCATAGTCGAAATATGCATCCTTGGTAAATGGATTAACAACATATGAATAGAGGTTGATAGACAACAGACGACAAGAATCGTATGGACACAATGGAATCTCACCGCAAGGGTTTGTAGATACTGTGCGGAAACCTAAGTCAGCATAGCTGTCCGGAATACTTTCGCGCTGAATAGTATCCCAGAACAACACGCCTGGTTCTGCGCTCTTCCATGCATTGTGAACAATCTTCTCCCACAATGCCTTTGCATCTATCTCCTTAACATGAGTTGGTTCGGCGCTGTCAATAGGATACTGCTGCTTGTATGGAGTGCCATCAACAGCGGCCTGCATGAAAGCATCGTCGATTTTTACAGATACGTTGGCACCTGTCACCTTGCCTTCTGTCATCTTAGCATCGATAAATGCCTCACTGTCTGGATGCTTAATGCTTACAGAGAGCATCAATGCGCCACGGCGACCGTCTTGCGCCACCTCGCGTGTAGAATTACTGTAACGCTCCATGAAAGGCACTAAGCCAGTAGAAGTAAGAGCAGAGTTGTTAACAGGTGAACCCTTTGGACGGATATGACTAAGGTCGTGGCCTACTCCACCGCGACGCTTCATCAGCTGCACCTGCTCCTCGTCAATGCGCATGATTGCACCGTATGAGTCGGCATCTCCCTCAAGACCAATAACGAAACAGTTGCTAAGAGAAGCTATCTGATTGTCGTTACCAATACCTGTCATAGGGCTACCTGCAGGAATGATATACTTAAAGTGGTCGAGCAACTCGAATATCTGCTCTGGAGACATCGGGTTGTTGTACTTTTTCTCAATGCGGGCAATCTCGTTAGCAATACGCCAGTGCATATCCTCTGGCGAACGCTCGAAGATATTGCCATAGCTATCCTTCATAGCATACTTGTTTACCCACACTCTTGCGGCAAGCTCGTCACCGCCAAAATACTGCAGAGAGGCTTCATACGCCTCATCATAAGAGTAGATTTTATTCTGTTCCATCGTTATTGATTGTTGCCTTAAGTTAATTGCGACGGCAAAGTTATACACTTTTCACGAAAGAAAAAAATATTTTTTGGAAAACTTTTTCAAAATTTTCCGTCCAAAAGTTTTCCAAAAATAATAACTTTATATAAATCAAAGGCATACTTCATTTTCATAAAGGAACAAGTTTAAAAACGCTTAATCTTTATCCATTATACATTATTATTATCTTGATTTAATAAAACATCAGTATAAGTTTAAGATATGTCTAAACACTATATGCCACCAAAATTAGGTTTACAAGAAAGAAAAGGCCCAAAAAAGTTTAAAAAAAACATACACATCCATCACATCCATCATACCCCTCTGTCAACCAGCATATTATCTAATGACGGATTAGTGAGGGATCAGTGACACATGGACTTCTGCCGCAGTTTAAAGCTAAATAAAATCATGAAAAGCGCCTATAGGCAAACAAAACGTTTAAAGCTATTCTTTATTTCGAAACTTTTCTTTACTTTTGCAAATACAACTGAATAATAGTTTATGAAATCACTAAAAATCGCTAAAAACCACTATAAAATCATTAATTTATCCCAAAATAATAATTAAATTCTAAAAATCAGTGCAATAAATATATCTGTTAATGGTTTAATAAATATAAATTACATGCAAAATACAAACAATCTAATATTAACTTATTAGGAATATGAAGAAACTGATTTCCATATTATTATTAATGATATCGGTAAGTTGTTTTGGCCAAGACTCTCTGAATCATAACATACAGAAGAGGAAATTACCTATACTACGCTTCATCCCCAGAGTTGGATGGAATTCCTATAAGTTTTCAGGTTGGGAAGACCAACCGTCCCATCCAGGTCTCGTCGTTGGCGGAAGCCTTGGAACACTTCTGCGTCCCAATTTTATGGTTGAGGTTTCTTTGTTCTATCATAGGGTAGCAGCACGTACAAACGGGTATTATGGAACTGAAAACGACCTGAAAAAGTCAACTTTTTGTTATCATCTAGATTACATTCGGATGCCCATTATGATTTGCAGTACTGGCAGTGGTAAAGTTAACAACGGATTTGTTTTTGAAGACAATGAGTTAAACAAGGGATTAGGATTAAGTTACAAACTTGGAATTTATTTAGGGTATGGTCTTAATGGCAATACAAAAGTTAATATTGAAGATAATGGATTTGAGAAAAAGTTTTCTGGAAATGTGTTCAACCACGATTCTTATTTTGGCAATGCAGCATTTACTGAAGACGGCAAGAAATTCTATGCAAATAAATTTGACAGATTTGATGTCGGTCTTAGCGCAGGTATCGAACTATGGATATTAAAGGTTGTACTTGAAATGTGTTTTGATTACAGTCTCAAAAGAACATATAGTGATGTCACTGGCGAGAAGTGTAGAGCGTATGGCGCTTATATGACTGTGGGCATTTATTTATAATACCAATTTCTTAATAATATTAAAACCAAATCAATATGAAGAAAATGATTTTTACCGCACTGCTGGCAGTGCTTGGATTTTCGGCAACCGCCTTTGCACAGGACAATAATGAGGACAGGATCTCCACATTTGTTCGCGGTGGTGCGTCTATAAGTTCTTATTACGAGTCTGGTTCAGGCGGCAGCAACATTCGTTTGGGATATAATGCCGGCTTGGGAGTGATGTTGCCACTCCGCAGCAAAGGATTGCTAACGCATATCCAGTCGTCATTGCTTCTTGTATCAAAAGGAGCAAAAAGTGAAGAGCTGGGGGTTAAGACGACCATAGAACAGGTATATGCACAGATTCCAATACAGTTTGTACATAAGTTTTCTGAAAGTGATGATACTGGAGCAAGCATTGGCTTTGGTCCATATCTCGCTTACGGCCTTTGGGGAGACTGCACCATTGAGCAACGTGTTAGCGGCACGTCATCAGCCACTACCTCTGTCAGCGTCGATACATTCGGCGATGAGCTTAAGATTGACAGGTTTGATGTAGGACTGACGCTTACCTTTAAGCTTGATTTTGAAAAGTTCCTGATGGGCATGGATGTTGACCTCGGACTGACCGACATTGGCAGTGATAGGACTGTAGGCAGACAAACCATGAAATACCCAAAGAACGTCAGCGGTTCTCTGTATATAGGTTATAGGTTCTGATTTTTGCGAAAAGTGTATTTACAACTATTTCTTTATACATAATAGAGACGTCATGCATGGCGTCTCTATTTGTTTTTTCCTTTTAACTCACTATTCCCTTTTAATTTTTCAAAAAAATCTGAACATCTGCGAGTGTCTTTGTATCTGAGAATATTATTTGATTTTTTGTCTAAGGATAATTAGGATTTAAAGGATTATTTTTTGTCTTTGCGTTATATTGAACAATGGGGTTGAACGATTGTTTATCAAGGTAATGGTGTTTAACTCCATTCTAACTCCCTTTAACTTCAGAACTCCTGTGTATTGTCTACACTCCTAAGCGAAGCGTCACTCCTGAACTCCTACACTCCTTAAATCGGATGAACGCTGAACAATGTTTTTAAAACCAAAAATGTCAAAATTTTTCGTAGTAAAAAATGCGAAAAATTTTGACATTTTTATTTTTCAATCTAGAGAAAAAAACGGGGGTTGAAAGCAAGAAAAATGGTCTTGAAAAGCAAAAAACACGACTTTATTTTTCAAAAACATAGGTTTTGAGCTCCGTTTTCTATGGTTTTGCGTTGCAAAACCTATCATCTTGGAAAGCAAAACCTATGGTTTTGGTGAGTAAAACGATAGGTTTTGGAAATCAAAAAGGACAAAAATATTGCACACTTTTTATTTTTAGGTTATAAGGTTTTGAGGTTCAGGGTTTTAGAATTGCACACGATTTTTGGCGTTTTTTCGGGCAAAATATTTTTTTGTTCAGAATTCTCGAGTTTTGAGGGCGTTAATTGGGGATTTTTGGGAGGGGTTTGTCAAAAAATTTCGGAATGAAAGCCTACCCCTATCCCCTCCCGAAGGGAAGGGAACTGAATACCCCCTCCTGACCTCCCACTGAGACCCCCCTCCTGACCTCCCCCTTGGGGGAGGAAAAGGAACCTACCCCTATCTTCTCCCTCCTTCGACTTGCTCAGGATGTACCTTCGACTTGCTTAGGGGTGGTAAACGCAAACATCATGTTTTTTCGCATTACAAATGCTTATACTCTATACGGTCGGATTGCAAATCCGCCCGAACGGAAGATTATCTTCATATTACTCAATAGGAATCTGAATTACCGATAGCCATTGTTCTGGGTCCTCCTTATTCCATGCGCCATCAATGTAGGAAGTGCGGAGAGGTCCGGCCATCTTGTAACCTTGTTCTTCCATGTATGCAAATGCTTCGGTGAATGATTCGTGGAAGCGTTCATAGGGACCGACATGTTTCATGCAGAGTGCTTTGGGTACAGCATCAAGATGCTTGAAT
>JAZLCN010000044.1:0-8048 GCA_045614255.1 Prevotella sp. | reverse complement strand
GTTAAACCTGTACCAGTTAGCGGAATTGTTCTCGATAAGACATCTGCAGATATGATTGCCGGTGAAAGTTTGATATTAAAAGCGACCGTGAATCCTGATAATGCCACTGACAAGACCGTTACATGGTCAACCTCTGATGCTACAATCGCAACAGTTGACAACAATGGTGTTGTTAAGGCAATCAAGGTAGGTAAAGTTACAATCACAGCTAAGGCTGGTGATAAGACTGCAACTTGTGAAGTAACTGTTAAGCCTGTTCTTGTATCAGGTATTACTCTTGACAAGACAAGTGTAGAACTACTTGAAGGTGAAACAACAACTTTGAAGGCAACTGTTGAACCAAGCAACGCAACTGATAAGACAGTTACATGGTCTACCTCTGATGCAAGCATTGCAACTGTTGATAACAATGGTGTTGTTAAAGCAATCAAGGTTGGCAAGGTTACAATCACCGCCAAGGCTGGTGATAAGACTGCCACTTGTGAGGTAACTGTTAAACCTGTACCAGTTAGTGGAATCGTTCTTGATAAGACAGCGGCTGAGTTGGTAGAAGGCGAGAGTCTAACAATCGTTGCAACTGTTTCACCAGATAATGCCACCGATAAGACTGTTACATGGTCAACATCTGATGCTACAATCGCAACCGTTGACAATGATGGTGTTGTAAAGGCAATCAAGGCAGGCAAGGTAACTATCACAGCCGAGGCTGGTGGTTTGACTGCAACCTGTGAAATTACTGTTGTTGGCAAAGAAACTGATGGCATTGATGAGGTAATGACCTCAGGCAATCTTGATATTTATGACATCCGTGGACGTCTGGTTAAGAAATCTGCAACATCACTTGATGCGTTGCCAAAGGGCATATATATTGTTAATGGCAAAAAGATTTCTGTGAAATAACAGCAAAGATTGTCGTGCATAATAAGAGAAGTGCTTGTCCCCCAAAAGGCAAGCACTTTTCTTATTTCTTAATATCGCATTTACGTTCTGATGATCGATTTGGGTTAAATTATCGAAATTTCTGTCCTTTATAATATTCTTCTCGCAACCTGTCAATATGTCTTCGATAAAGTTTTCAAGCGAATAATCAGCTCTGAGAACCCAACAGAGAGTATGTAAATATTTTTTTTAATATACTCTCTTTTTATTATGCCTCCTTAAGAATATTTATTTATGTCTTGATTTTTTCAGATGTAATCAACAAGTCTGTGTTTTTTTTATTACCTTTGCACCAAATTTTTAGTTACTAAACGAAAAGATAATGAATATTTCATACAAGTGGCTGAAAGAGTATGTGGATTTCGACCTTACACCTGAGCAGGTGTGCGAGGCTCTGACATCTACAGGTCTTGAAGTTGGCGCTTTGGAAGAAGTGCAAAGTATTAAGGGCGGTCTCAAGGGGCTGTATGTAGGCAAGGTGCTTACATGCGATGTGCATCCCAACTCAGACCATCTGCATGTGACTACTGTTGACCTGGGTCATGACACTCCATCACAGATTGTTTGCGGAGCTGCTAATGTGGCAGCAGGCCAGAAGGTTATTGTGGCAGACTTGGGTTGTGTGCTCTATGATGGCGACAATGAGTTTGTAATAAAGAAGTCAAAGTTGCGTGGAGTCGAGTCAAACGGTATGATATGTGCCGAAGACGAGATAGGCGTGGGCACAAGCCACGACGGCATTATTGTGCTGCCTGAAGATGCTGTGGTGGGTACACCAGCAGCTGAATACTATAATCTGGAGAGCGACTGGCTGATAGAGGTGGACATCACTGCCAACAGAACAGACGCACTGTCGCACTGGGGCGTGGCTCGCGACCTCTATGCTTGGCTCAAGCAGAACGGCTATGAGACATCGTTGCACAGACCAGACTGCAGCCAGTTTGTGGTAGACAACAACGACCTGCCTATCGAGGTTACTATAGAGAATGAGGAGGCTTGCAAGCGCTATGCCTGCGTGAGCATCACTGGTTGTGAGGTGAAAGAGAGTCCAGAATGGCTGAAGAACAAACTGACAACCATCGGTCTGCGTCCGATAAACAATATCGTTGATATCACCAACTATGTGATGATGGCATACGGTCAGCCAATGCACTGCTTTGATGCAGACATGGTTGCCGGTCATAAGATTGTGGTAAGAACACAGCCAGAGGGAACAAAGTTTGTTACCCTTGACGGCGAGGAGCATACATTAGGACAGCACGACCTGAGCATCTGCAATGCTGAAGAACCAATGTGTATAGCTGGAATCTTTGGCGGTAAGGGTAGCGGCACATACGACACCACATGCAACGTGGTGCTGGAGAGCGCATACTTCCATCCAACATGGATACGCAAGAGCGCACGACGCCATGGACTGAGCACCGACTCATCATTCCGCTTTGAGCGTGGCGTAGACCCTAATGCAACAATCTATGCGCTGAAGCAGGCTGCCATTATGTGCAAGGAGTTGGCTGGCGGTAAAATCTCAATGGAGGTGTGTGATGTATATCCACAGCCAATAGAGAGCGCAAAGGTGGAACTGGAGTATGGCTATGTAAACTCACTGATAGGTAAGGATATACCAGCTGAGGTTGTGAAGAGCATTTGCGAGAGCCTTGAGATGAAGGTGCTGAGCGAGAGCGAAACAGCCTTGCTGCTTGAGATACCAGCATACAGAGTGGATGTTCAGCGTCCATGTGATGTGGTAGAGGATATTCTACGTATCTATGGATATAATAATGTAGAGATACCAACACAGCTGAAGGGCTGCCTGGTGGTGAAGGGCGCTGAGGACAAGAAGCACAAGATGGCCAACTTGGTGAGTGAGCAGCTGGTGGGATGCGGCTTCAACGAGATAATGAACAATTCGCTGACACGCGGTGCTTACTACGAGGACCGCAATGCCTATGCCACAGAAAACAGCGTGCGCATTATGAACCCATTGAGCAACGATCTCAATGTGATGCGTCAGACATTGCTCTTTGGCGGATTGGAGAGCCTTGAATATAACATTAAGCGCCAGAACGCAAACCTCAGACTCTTTGAGTTTGGCAATGTTTATCATTTCGACCCAGAGCGCAAGAATGCGGACAACCCGATGGCGGCATACAAGGAAGATTATCATCTGGCCTTGTGGCTCACTGGAAAGCGCGTGGAGAATAGTTGGATTCATGCAAATGAGGATAGCAGCTTCTATGAGTTGGAGGCATACGTGGAGAATATATTGCGCCGCATAGGTGCACAGCCAGGCATGATGGTGCGCAAGAAGACTGCCAACGATATTTTCGCAGCAGGTATAACCGTTGAGAATCGTGGCGGCAAGAAGCTCATTGAGATGGGTGTGCTGAGCAAGAAGGTGTTGAAAGAGGCAGACATCAATGTGCCTGTGTACTATGCTGAGATGAGCTGGACAGCACTGATGAAACTGGTGAGCAAGAACCATGTGCTCTATTCTGAGATATGCAAATATCCAGCTGTGAGCCGCGACCTTGCTTTGCTCGTTGACAATGCTGTGGAGTTTGGTCAGATAGAGCAGATTGCCCGTCAGACAGAAAAGAAGCTTCTTAAGAGTGTTGAACTGTTTGATGTGTATGAGGGCAAGAACCTGCCAGCAGGCAAGAAGAGCTATGCTGTGAACTTTATGCTGCAGGATGAGACAAAGACGCTCAACGACAAGCAGATAGACGCTATTATGCAGAAGCTTATAGCTAACCTGACAAAGCAGTTGGGTGCAGAACTGAGATAAGGAGACCGTTAGGCTAATAACGAAAAGAGATGATAAAAAATATAAGATATGGGAAGAGCATTTGAATATCGCAAAGCTGCGAAAATGAAGAGATGGGGCCACATGGCCAAGACATTTACAAAGATTGGTAAGCAAATTGCTATTGCTGTGAAAGCAGGCGGTCCAGAACCAGACATGAACCCAGCATTGCGTGCATGTATTGCAAACGCAAAGCGTGAGAACATGCCTAAGGACAATATTGAGCGTGCCATCAAAAACGCTATGGGTAAAGACCAGAGCGACTACAAGGAAGTGACATATGAAGGATATGGCCCTCATGGCATTGCTGTGTTTGTGGAAACACTGACAGACAACACCACACGCACCGTAGGCGATGTGCGCTCGGTATTCAACAAGTTCAGCGGCAACCTTGGCACACAAGGCTCACTGTCTTTCTTGTTTGACCACAAGAGCGTGTTTACATTCAAGAAGAAGGATGGTCTGGATATGGACGAGATGATTCTCGACCTTATTGACTATGGTGTAGAAGATGAGTTTGATGAGGATGAGGAAGAGGGTAGCATCACTATCTATGGCGACCCAAAATCATTCGGAGAGATTCAGAAGCATCTTGAGGAGAATGGCTTTGAGGTAACTGGTGCTGAGTTTACACGTATTCCAAACGACCTGAAGGAGGTTACTCCAGAAGAGCGTGAGACAATCGATAAGATGATTGAGAAGTTGGAAGACTTTGACGACGTTCAGACCGTTTACACAAACATGAAGCCTGAGTAAGTTTTATTGAATAATTATATTATAATGGGCGGATAATGAAAATCATCCGTCCATTTTTTTTGACTGGATATTTATGAAACACATATTATATAATACTCAGGGCACATGCTCTTCAACCATTGATGTTACAGTGGATGATAATGACAGGGTAGAGCAGGTGGTATTCTTTGGAGGATGCAATGGCAATCTAAAGGGGATATGCCAATTGGTAAAGGGTATGCATATTGATGATGTGATAGCACGATTGAATGGTATCACATGCGGATATAAGCGCACAAGTTGTCCCGACCAGTTGTGCAGGGCATTGGAAAAGATAAAGGCAGACGTTTAGCGTCTGCCTTTGTTTATATAACCTTAGTACTCGTAGCCTTTCTTAGTACTCGTGGTCTTTCTTAGTTCTTGTAGTCTTTCTTTGAGAAAGAGTGCTCGCAAAGTATTTCGCCATCAGCCTTTGAGCGATAGGTGTATGCGAAATTAACCCCTTCATCTTTATATATCTTGAAGTTGGTGGTGTTGCGCAATTCTTTTAAGAGGATTGTGCGTACCACGGGGAGTTTCAGTTTGTCTGTATCGCCAGAGATGGAGTAATAGAAATGTATAGTGTTGGTAGAGGCGTTATAGGATAGACTGTCTTGTGTCGTAAACTCGTCAACGGCTATAGGACAGTTCTTTCTGGTATATTCTTTTGTCTCACGTGCACATCTCTCCTCAAGCGATTCCTGACAGGCAACCAAGCATGTGGCAAATAAAAATAGAATTATATAATTTCTCATTTTGTAAGTACTTATCTTATGCAAAGATACAAAAAAAATCACAATAATTTAATAATAGCATAATTAATTCAGATTTTTATGTTATCTTTGCGTTTTAAAATGTAACTATTAAACAGATGAATCACATAAGAAATTTCTGTATAATCGCACATATAGACCATGGCAAGTCGACACTGGCCGACAGATTGTTGGAATATACTAAGACAATCCAAGTGACAGGCGGTCAGATGCTTGACGATATGGATCTGGAGAAAGAACGTGGCATAACAATAAAAAGTCATGCCATCCAGATGGAATATGAGCATAATGGTGAAAAGTATATACTCAACCTTATTGACACTCCGGGACATGTTGACTTCTCTTACGAGGTGTCAAGAAGTATTGCGGCATGCGAGGGAGCTCTCCTGATTGTTGATGCCACTCAGGGTGTGCAGGCGCAGACTATCAGCAATCTGTATATGGCAATAGACCAGGATTTGGAGATTATTCCTATAATCAACAAGATTGATATGCCGTCGGCTATGCCTGATGAGGTTGAGGACGAGATAGTGGAATTAATAGGCTGCGATCGCTCTGAGATAATTCGCGCAAGCGGAAAGACTGGTGAGGGTGTGGCAGATATACTTGCGGCTGTTGTTGAGCGTATTCCTCATCCAAAGGGCGATGTAGAAGCACCTTTGCAGGCACTGATCTTCGATTCTGTGTTTAACTCTTTTAGAGGTATCATCGCATACTTTAAGATTGAGAACGGAGTAATCCGACAGGGTGACAAGGTGAAGTTCTTCAATACCGGAATGGAATATACAGCCGATGAGATTGGTATCCTGAAGATGGATATGGTGCCTAAGAAACAACTGTCGACAGGTGATGTGGGTTATATCATCAGTGGTATCAAGAATTCTAAGGAAGTAAAGGTGGGTGATACTATCACACATATCGCCAAACCTTGTGCTAAGGCTATCGACGGATTCCAAGAGGTTAAGCCGATGGTGTTTGCGGGTGTTTATCCAATCGACCCTAATGATTACGAGAACCTGCGTGCATCGCTGGAGAAACTGCAGCTTAATGATGCATCGCTTACGTTTATGCCTGAGTCATCTGTGGCGCTCGGCTTTGGATTCCGTTGCGGTTTCTTGGGGCTGCTTCACATGGAAATCGTTCAAGAACGATTGGATCGTGAGTTTGACATGGATGTCATCACAACCGTTCCTAATGTTTCGTATATGTGCTATACAAAGCAGGGCGAAGAGAAGGAGGTGCATAACCCGTCGGGGCTGCCTGATGTAACAATGATAGACCGTATTGAGGAACCTTATATTAAGGCTACGATAATCACTGCAGCCGACTATATAGGTCCGATAATGACTCTGTGCCTGGATAAGCGAGGCGAACTTATTGACCAACAATATGTTAGCGGCAACAGAATGGAATTGCATTTTATGATACCTCTTGGCGAAATTGTGATTGATTTCTATGACAAACTGAAGTCGATAAGCAAGGGATATGCTTCGTTTGATTATCATATAGATAGTTTCAGACCGTCGAAGCTGGCTAAATTGGATATCCTGCTTAACGGAGAACCGGTTGATGCATTGTCTACATTGACGCATCAGGATAATGCGGTTACATTTGGCAGGCGTATGTGCGAGAAGTTGAAAGAACTTATTCCGCGTCAGCAGTTTGATATTGCTATACAGGCGGCTATAGGTGGAAAGATTATAGCGCGCGAGACAATTAAATGTGTGCGCAAGGATGTAACGGCAAAATGTTACGGAGGTGACGTAAGCCGCAAGCGTAAGTTGCTTGAAAAACAGAAGAGGGGAAAGAAGAGAATGAAGCAGATTGGAAATGTAGAGGTCCCTCAGAAAGCGTTCCTGGCTGTGTTGAAGTTGGATTAGAATATAATAAGAAAGAAAATTTAATAACATGACTAATATTGGCCTAACAAAGAGAGATGTAGCGCGTGAATTGGCACGCCGATATAGTACAATGTCCCATGACGAGCTTGATATGTTGGAGAACGTATTGGTTCCGATGAGGTTTCAAAAAGGAGAAAGCATATTAAAGGAAGGGGAGGTTTGTACTCATATTTATTGGATACAGAAAGGATTGGTTCGTCAGTTCTATTATAAGAATGGTAAGGAATTGACGGAGCACATGGCTGTTGAAAATAACATTGTGATGTCAATAGAAAGTCTGTTTAAAGAAGAACCAACTCATCTTATGATGACGGCGCTTGAACCAACTATCATATATGCAATGCCAAGAGGCGTGT
Source organism: Prevotella sp. (assembly GCA_045614255.1). Classification (GTDB taxonomy): domain Bacteria; phylum Bacteroidota; class Bacteroidia; order Bacteroidales; family Bacteroidaceae; genus Prevotella. The sequence continues at coordinate 502 of JAZLCN010000044.1, read as the reverse complement.
TGGAGCAAGTGGCAATGAAGAGTGTGAATATTCAGATTCTTTATCGTAAGATATTAGAGGAAAGTCTAATCCAGTCGCAGATACATGCCGATATGCTTCGCTTTGAGTCAGCTCAAGACCGATATGTAAAATTGGTTAAGCGACAACCGCAGCTTGTTCTTAGGGCTCCATTGGTGTTTATTGCGTCATATCTGCAGATGACTCCAGAGACTCTTAGTCGCGTCAGGACGGCGGCGCTCTTAGAAGGAAAAATGTAATTACATTTCTTCGATAATCCACACTTTATATTATATAATAATGTGTAATTGCTTCTGCAAACCTGCAGGAGCAATTTTTTTAAATTATTTTTGAAAAAATATTCCAAAACTCTTGCGTGTTTGAAAAAATGTGCTTACCTTTGCATCCGCTTTCGCACTAAAAGTTGCGTCAGCGCATAATAAAGAGTTCTTTGATAGATTTACATAAACAGATACGAGAGAAGTAGTACAAGAAGCGAGTGACT
>JAZLCN010000043.1:0-12154 GCA_045614255.1 Prevotella sp. | reverse complement strand
TTCTTGCATAATGTGATCTTTTAAGGTGCAGAGACGCTGTTTAGTAGTGTAGGAATGTTAACCACACCTTATCTACCGTCCTTTTCCCCTTCCCTTCGGGAGGGGTTAGGGGTAGGCCATTACTTCTGTGCCTCCACCCACTTGCGAGCATTCACAAAGGCCTCAATCCATGGAGTAACCTCGTCCATGCGGCGGTCTTCGAGATACCATGCGCACTGCCATGGGAAGATGGCGCGCTCAAGGTGTGGCATCATAGCCAGATGACGACCGTCGGCTGAGCAGATACCTGCCACATCGTAAGCAGAACCGTTAGGGTTGCCTGGATAGCCTGAGTAGTTGTACTTGGCAATGATGTTATAGTTGTCCTCGCTCAGTGGCAACTGGAACTTACCCTCTCCGTGGGCTACCCAGATACCGAGTTTGCTTCCGCTCAATGAACCGAACATCACACTGTCGTTCTGTGGAATATTCAAGCCCACGTAGCAGCTCTCAAACTTATGTGAGTTGTTGTGAAGCATCTTGGCTGTTGGGTTTTGTGTTGCAGGAACAGACTCCTGACCCTTAGCGCCAACCAGTCCCATCTCTACCATCAGCTGGCAACCGTTGCAGATACCGAGCGACAGGGTGTCCTTTCGTGCATAGAATTTCTCAAGTGCCTCCTTAGCCTTTGGATTGAAGAGGAAAGCACCTGCCCATCCCTTGGCACTGCCCAGAACGTCTGAGTTAGAGAATCCACCGCAGAACACAATCATGTTGATATCCTCAAGTGTCTCACGGCCACTGATAAGGTCGGTCATCATCACGACCTTAACATCGAAGCCTGCAAGATAGAGTGAGTAAGCCATCTCACGCTCACCGTTCGTACCCTTCTCACGGATGATGGCAGCCTTGATGCCGCTGCGTCCCTTACGGTCGGCTGTGATGCCATACTGTGCAAGCTTGCCTGTGAAGCTGCTGTTGAGCTCGAGCTCTATTGGCTGGTTTTTATAGTTGTTGTGACGCTCATCAGCACAGCCGTTGAAGCTCTGCTTGCGGTCGAGCAGGTATGATGTCTTATACCATGCCTCGCGCAGTGCGTCAATATCGAATGTATGCTCTGCATCGCCACACTTAACCACGATATTGCGGTTGTCTGATGTTGTGTATCCAATCTTAGCAAAGCCTACACCATTATCTTCCATGAACTTGAAGAACTCCTCTTTGTTAGCATCGCTGATTTCTACAATCACGCCTGGGTTCTCAGCAAGCAGGGTCTTAACCATGTCGCCGTCGTTGCACAGGCTATGCAGATTGATGTGCATACCACCCTCGGTATTTGCGAAACACATCTCAAGCAAAGTGGTAATCATACCACCGGCGCTGATATCGTGACCAGCCATAATCCATCCCTTGGCAATCATCTCCTGAACGGCATTGAAGGCATCAGCAAAGTACTCTGCATTCTTCACTGTAGGCACATCGTCGCCCACCTTGCCGAGGCTCTGTGCAAAAGCACTACCGCCAAGACGCTGCTCATCGAAAGAGAAGTCGATATGATAGAGACTGGCATGCTTGTCGTTGACAACAACTGGTGATACCACCTTGCGGATGTCTGACACCTCGCCGCCTGCACTCACGATTACTGTTCCTGGGCTGATAATCTTCTCGCCGTTAGGATACTGCTGTGTGAGCGACAGAGAGTCCTTACCTGTTGGCACGTTGATGTGTAGGTCGCAGCAGAAGTCTGACAATGCCTTAACAGCACTGTAGAGGCGCGCATCCTCACCTTCCTGTGAGCGGCATGGCCACATCCAGTTGGCAGAGAGAGAGATGCTCTCCATACCATCGGCAAGTGGTGCCCATACAAGGTTGGTCAAAGCCTCAGCTACTGACAGCACACTGCCTGCCTCTGGCGATGCCAAACCAGCCTGTGGTGCATGACCCAGCGCTGTGGCGATACCCTTCTTGCCGCGATAGTCGAGAGCTACCACACCACAGTCGCTCAATGGCAACTGTATGCGGCCCTGACACTGCTGGCGGGCAATCTTACCTGTTACCGAGCGGTCAACCTTATTGGTCAGCCAGTCCTTACAAGCTACTGCCTCAAGCTGGAGCACACGGCTAACATACTCGTCGAGTTTATCTTGTGTATATGTAACGTCCTCGTAGTGACGCTCTACTGTCTTGTCAACCATGATGGTCTTTGGAGAGTGACCAAACATCTGTGCCACATCAAGGTCGAAAGGCTTAACGCCATCTGCCTGCACGAATGAGAAGTGAGCATCGCCTGTGGTCTCACCTACTACATACATAGGAGCACGCTCACGCTCTGCTATCTTGCGCACATGCTCAATATGCTTCTCGTCGATGAGCAAGCCCATGCGCTCCTGACTCTCATTGGCAATAATTTCCTTTGCGCTCAGTGTCTTGTCGCCGATAGGCAGTTTAGACATGTCAATGCTACCGCCACACTCCTCAACAAGCTCTGACAAGCAGTTCAGGTGACCGGCGCTTCCGTGGTCGTGGATACTTACCACAGGATTAACATCTTCCTCGCAGAGGGCACGCACAAGGTTGTAGGCACGCTTCTGCATCTCTGGATTAGCACGCTGAACGGCATTCAGCTCGATACCGCTGCTGTAGCGACCTGTGTCAACAGATGACACAGAACCGCCGCCAAGACCGATGCGATAGTTATCACCACCCACAACAACAACCTTGTTGCCTGGCTGTGGCTCTTTCTTCAGACAGTCGCGCTTTGTGCCATAACCAACACCTCCGGCAAGCATGATAACCTTATCGTAGGCATACTTAGTGTCGTTTTCTTCCTGATGCTCGAAAGTGAGCACAGAACCGCAAATAAGTGGCTGACCAAACTTATTACCGAAGTCGCTGGCACCGTTTGATGCCTTAATCAATATCTGTTCTGGTGTCTGGTAGAGCCATTTGCGCACTGGCATGATGTCTTCCCAGTCTCTTGGAGTTAACTTGTCAACTTGTTTACTTGTCAACTCGTCAACTTCTTTAATTCTCGGATAAGCAGTCATATAAACGGCTGTTCCTGCTATTGGCCATGAGCCAACGCCACCGCCCATACGGTCGCGAATCTCACCACCAGTACCTGTAGCGGCACCGTTGAATGGCTCTACTGTTGTTGGGAAGTTGTGTGTCTCTGCCTTCAGCGAGATAACGCTCTCCACTTCCTTCACCTCGAAGTAGTCGCTTGTTGACTGGTCTTTCGGAGCAAACTGCTCAACAACAGGTCCCTGTGCAAATGCTACATTATCCTTGTATGCTGAGAGAATCCTGTTTGGGTTCTCTTGTGTTGTCTTCTTAATCATTGCGAAGAGAGATGACTCCTTCTCCTCACCGTCGATGATGAAGGTACCGCCGAAAATCTTGTGACGGCAGTGCTCAGAGTTAATCTGTGCAAAACCGAATATCTCAGAGTCTGTCAGCGGACGACCGTTCTGCTCTTCTATCTTATGGAGATATGCTATTTCCTCAGGACTCAGCGCCAGACCTTCCTGCTCGTTGTATTCCTCAAGATTATCAACATACTTGATTGGCTCTGGCTGCAGATTGATTGTGAAAATCTTCTGGTCAAGTCCGTTATACATGCGCTGCAGCATTGGATCGTGGTCAGCATCCTCTGAAGCTACAGGGAAATACTCCTCGATGCGTGAGATGCCTTTCAGACTCATGTTCTGAGTAATCTCAACGGCATTGGTACTCCATGGGGTAATCATCTCGCGGCGTGGTCCAACAAACCATCCACTCATTGTTTCTCCCTCAACCAGCTCGGCATTGCCATAAAGCCAGCACAGTTCGTTGATTTCATCTTGGGTCAACTGGTGGTCAACCTCAGTAGCAATAATACTCTTTTGCTGTGTACTGAAAAAAAGAATCATATATCGATATATTTAATTGTTTTTACAAATTTGGCACAAAGATAGTAAATAATTATGAATTAGTACCGCGAAGCATACGAGTTTTTGCAAATAATTATGACGTGTTGATGAACGAAGTGAGTAATTAGGAGTTTTTGCGAATAATTATAACCAGGTGTTTTTGCGAATAATCATGACGTGCTGATGAACGAAGTGAGTAATTACTAGTTCAGAATTGAATGCTCAACATGCGCCAAAACTATCAAAATCTTATCGATTTGGCGCACTTTCCACCCCAAACATGCGCCAAAACTATCAAAAATTCATCAATTTGGCGCACTTTCAAACCCCAACATGCGCCAAAACTATTAAAAAATCATCGATTTGGCGCACTTTCAACCTCAACATGCGCCAAAACTATTAAAATTTCCGACAGAACAGTGTTTAACTAAAGCCTCCTGTACTCCTGCCAAATAAACAACGTGGTATTGATGGACGATTTGTTTACTTAACACTCCATCTTCATCGATGCTCGTATTATAATATATCAGGTACGTTTATACAGCAAAACCGCACCACTTTTGATTGATAAGTGGTGCGGTTATGTATGCTAAGTGATGCGGTTTTTAGACGAAAGTTATTCCATCATCACCTTAATGGCCTTACTACCAACCTTTACGATAATCACATTGTCAATCAACTGAGACACGTTTACGGCTGCGGTGTTTGCAGAGGTAACGGCACTGCCAACCTCTGCACCGGCAATGGTGAACACCTCTACCTTAGTGCCATCATTGGCACCACTAACGGTAAGCATACCGCCGTTAACTTGCACCATGACAGGTAATGCTTTTACATTAGAGATTTCTGTCTCAACCACACCCTCTGTCTTTGGCTCTACATCTATCCAGCATAATGTTGCCTTTGCCACTTTAGAATCCTTGTAGCCATTCTTTGTTGCATATACGCTGATAGTGTATGTAACATTTATATTTATTTTGCTTGTATTGTAGTTGGCAATATCGCTATTTGAGATACTTGAAACAAATTCTACACCTTCCGTTTCACATCCAAATGAAATCTCGCCGTTTGAATAACTAATAGTAGGTGTGGCGCAGGTTTTCACTTCCACATCCTCACCAGTCAATATCTTGAATGTGGCGAACTTGCTCCAAGGACTTGTTTCTTGATATGCCGTAATTGATTTCTCTGGCACGCTCAGTTCTGCACCGTAGTTGCTGAAGCTGTTATCGTATGCAAATGGCGGAGTCTCTGCAAGCACTTTAACGTTTTGGAGAGCGCTACAACCATCGAATGCATTTTGATATATGAATTCCACACTATTAGGAATTGTTATGCTTTCCAAACTTTTGCAATTATAAAAAGCATTTTTCTTAATAATATTTAGTTTTTCTGGCAAAATCACACTTTTAAGTTTTGAACAACCATTGAATGTATATTCGTTAATAGTTGTCACCTCATCTGGGATGGTGACTGAGGTCAAGCCGGAGCAAGAAGAGAATGCCCCATCACCAATGCTCGTAACGCTGTTGGGGATTGCTATTGAGGTCAAGCCGGAGCAAGATTGGAATGCATAACTACCAATGCTCGTAACGCTGTTGGGGATTTCTATTGAGGTCAAGTCGGAGCATTTATAGAATGCATAACTACCAATGCTCGTAACGCCTTCTGGAATTACAAGGTCTTTTATTTCTTTGCCATTCATATACAAATGGTTTGCATAATATAATGGATTGGCTGAGTAATCAGAGAACTTAATATTACACCATGCAGCGATATCAGAGATATGTACTGAGGTCAAGCCATCGCAAGAATAGAATGCATAACTACCAATGCTCGTAACGCTGTTGGGGATTACTATTGAGGTAAGGCCTTTGCAACCACCGAATGCATAACTACCAATGCTCGTAACGCTGTTGGGGATGGTGACAGAGGTCAAGCCGTAGCAATTATAGAATGTATCACTACCAATGCTCGTAACGCTGTTGGGGATTTCTATTGAGGTCAAGCCGGAGCAATTCTTGAATGCATTATATCCAATGCTCGTAACGCTGTTGGGGATTGCTATTGAGGTCAAGCCGGAGCAAAAACGGAATGCTTCACTACCAATGCTCGTAACGCTATAAGTTTTATCATTATAGATTACAGATTCAGGTATAACCACTTTGCCTGTATATTCATCTTCATATTCGTTATATGAAGAACCTCGATAAGTAACTTCAACGGTTAACTTTTCGCTGTCTGTGATGTTGTAATAAATGCCGTCGACTTCAAAGTCGTGGGCACTGGCTGAGATGCAACACAAAAGCATAGCTATGGTGGCTATGAATAATTTGGGTTTTTTCATAACTTGTTGATTCTTTATTTTTTCTAATTCAAGATATTGAGACACGCTTATGGGCAAATTGTTTGTATAGGCAAGAGGATGTGCTCAAAATAGGCACATCCTCTAACATAACACGTAAGCAATACACTTACTTCAAAGTCATCTTAATGGCCTTGCCGCCAACCTTCACGATTATCACGTTGTCAGTCAACTGAGACACGTTTATGGTTGCGGTGTTTGCAGAGGTAACGGCATTGCCAACTTTCGCACCGGCAATGGTGTAAACTTCTACCATTGTACCGTCATCGGCTCCATTAACCGTAAGCATGCCGCCGTTAACTTGCACCATGACAGGTAATGCTTTTACATTAGAGATTTCTGTCTCAACCACACCCTCTGTCTTTGGCTCTACATCTATCCAGCACAATGTTGCCTTTGCCACTTCAGAGTTCTTGTAGCCTTCCTTTGTTGCATATACGCTGATGTTGTAGGTTGCTGTCAAACTTATTTCGCTTTCAAAGTGCTTCTTAATATCAGCATCTGTTATTTCCGAAACAAACTCAGCGCCCTCTGTTTCACAACCAAACACCAACTTGCCGTTTTGATAAGTGATTGTTGGCACAGCGCAGATTTCTGGTTCTTGAACATCGCCAGATTCCAATGTCACAACTTTACCGAAACTGCTCCATGGTGTGGTTGCCTTATATTTCTCAATAGATGAAGCAGGAACGTGAAGGGTAACATATTCTATATATGAATTTTCAAAAGCATTACTATTTGTTGAGGGTACTTTTTCTGCTAAGCAATAAACATTAGTTATTTCTGCACAATTAGCAAATGCTTTATCACCAATGCTCGTAACGCTGTTACCAATGGTTACTGAGGTCAAGCCGGAGCATTTAGAGAATGCATTATATCCAATGCTCGTAACGCTGTTGGGGATTTCTATTGAGGTCAAGCCGGAGCAACCTTCGAATGCAGAACTACCAATGCTCGTAACGCTGTTGGGGATCTCTATTGAGGTCAAGCCGGAGCAAGAAGAGAATGCAGAACTACCAATGCTCGTAACGTTGTTGGGGATTGCTATTGAGGTCAAGCCGGAGCAAGAAGAGAATGCACAACTACCAATGCTCGTAACGCTGTTGGGAATTTCTATTGAGGTCAAGCGGGAGCAACCTTCGAATGCATAACTACCAATGCTCGTAACGCTGTTGGGGATTGCTATTGAGGTCAAGCCGGAGCAAGAACGGAATGCATAATTACCAATGCTCGTAACGCTGTTGGGGATTTCAACAGTGGTCAAGCCATTGCAAGAAGAGAATGCAGAACTACCAATGCTCGTAACGCTGTTACCAATGGTTACTGAGGTCAAGCCGGAGCATTTAGAGAATGCAGAACTACCAATGCTCGTAACGCTGTTGGGGATTGCTATTGAGGTCAAGCCGGAGCAACCTTCGAATGCATAACTATCAATGCTCGTAACGCTGTTACCAATGGTTACTGAGGTCAAGAGGAGGCAATAATTGAATGCAGAATTACCAATGCTCGTAACGCTGTTACCAATGGTTACTGAGGTCAAGCCATTGCAAGAACGAAATGCAGAACTACCAATGCTCGTAACGCTATAAGTTTTATCATTATAGATTACAGATTCAGGTATAACCACTTTGCCTGAATATTTAGAATTATCTTGTGATTTTATTACAGTAGCTTCACCTATTTTACTTATAACTTCGTACCAAAGATCACCAATTTTTACGTTTTCTGCACTTGCCACCAATGGTAGCAAAGCAACTAATAATGATAAGAATAATTTTTTCATAATTTGTTTGTTGTTTTAATTGTTTGTTGTTTATTGTTTTTTACACTATTTTGCTGTATTCTGTCGAGGAATGTGTTTTTCATTCGCTCATAATTGATTTCTGCGATACTTCTATATGCATGTTTGCGAAGGGCTTCTACAAAAACATCAAAGTTCCCGTCTTTCTTCCTTTCCTTAGCATCTTTCAATGCATCCCAGATTTCTTTATATGACACAACCTTGTATTTATCTTTGCATCTACAGTTGTTCTTTTCCTTAAGGATTCGCTTTACTGCATACTCAGGGCAAACGATATAACCGGGCACTTTGTCTTCAGGGACTCCATCATGAATTGTTACTTGATCCCAATATCTATCAAGCTGAGAGCCATTGCCTGCTTTTTTACCATTGATTCCGGAATGTATTTTGTTTTCAATGATGATGCGCCTGTCGCCATCTTTCACAAAGATATCTATATGCTCGTATTCTCTTTGTACGGTAACGGTTTTTGACCTGATGCCAAATATATCTTTAAACAATGACGGATATCTTTCTATGTAATAGGCCAGAGCATTTGAGAATGCATGTTCGTTATCGGTAATACCAAAAATATCAACCATAGAATCTGTATTCTGAATGGTGTGATTTTTACCTCGTCTTATTAGACCTAAGCCGTATGTGACTTTATTGTCAGAACAATTTGTTTGACCAAAGATTTTATCACACAGCTCATTCCATTTTTCTTCGCTTAAGTCTTCAGCGCTCACATATTGCTTTTGCGACATCTTGCATTGTTTACAAGAGTCCAAATGAAGATATACACATTCGTTGTCATCCTCATTTTCTAAACCGACAGAATCTTTGAACGTAATGAAAATTCTTTTCTCTGGTATTATTACTGATTCTGCCTTATATGTGATATATATGGCTTGCTGTTGATCATTGGCAAAGAGTTTGTCAAGAGCCACACCACCATAAGCAACTTTGTTTGTTTTAATATAATCCAACTGATACTGGCGCACTTTATCATACGCTTTTTTGTTGGCTGTAGTATATTTGCTCTTGTCAAGCGATGCATTGAAGCCAGTGGTTGGTTTGAAAACATCTTCAAGGCCGGTGGCAATGGCCACGACTTCAAACATGTTTCGCTGGGGGACCGACATAACCATCAGCATTACCTCTACCTCGCCTTGGTGAACTTTTGCGAAATTGCCATAAGGATTAAGGTAAAGGTAATTATTCCCATTGTCATCCTTGAATAGGTTGATAACTTCATGCCCCATGTTTTCGTTAAGATACTTCCCATTGTACATCACATTCAGCACAAAGGATTTGACATGTACACTATTCATTATTTTAATTCCTTCATTGCCTACCACTCCCCAACTCAGCCTTGATTTTTAGTTATTGTGAAAATTTCGGAAACAAAAAAGACGTGGGAGTTGTTCCTCCGCGCCTATCCCTATGTTCAGGCCTTCGCATTGCCCCCAAGTAAGGATAAGCAACGCAAGCCAGCCCACGCCAAGTAATATTATATAGATACAACACACCCATCAACTATAAAAACAATTATAGTTATGAGCGGACGGCATATAATACACCCACGCAGACGCTTCGTTGCATTACCTCTGTACTTGGATTCAAAGTTGCGAAGTTTGAACATACAGACAGTAACGTTCGAAAACGTCTTTCCAGAGACCTGCCTAACAAGCGGCATCAGTCTCTATTCCATCGATGTCTTGACCCGCCCTGTCCTTGATGGACTGGCTTAGTCGAAGGCAAAATTAAGAAATATTTCTGAATAAACAAATATTTTTGTTGTTATTTTAGGTCCATGCAAAAAAAATAAATTCCTTTCACACGAGCAACGTTCTTTGTATAAATATTCACTGCAAAAAACATAAGCAAACAGGTCTAAAAAAGCTTATTTAGAGATCTGGCACTTTACGGGGCGAGAAATGCCAGATTTCTCATCGTAAAGTGCCAGATTTCGGCAAGATATATGGCAGATTATCTAAAGCAGGGATTTTTTTGTTAGTCGACAGTCATCCTTGTATGTTTATGCAATAATTTGCAACTAAAGTTCATAAGCCTTCACAAATATCCCCTTATGCTTAAATCTTGTGCTTCAAGAAAAACAAAAACTCTAATATACGGGCAGATACGCCGATCTGCCCCTACAAAGTATTGCATCGCTGTTAGGGTGAACGATGAACGTTGAGCGACGAGGGATTGCGTGTCAAGCATACGTCTGCACTCCTAAGCGAAGCGTCACTCCTTCACTCCTTCACTCCCATGTATAAGAATAATCTTATTCCAAAGAAAAATATGGCATAGCTAATAATTTCTCCAACCTCTTAACATAATTAGCCTTCTTGCTTTGTCTATCGATTATTAGGTGTTTATTAGTTTTTACTATCAAAATAATTTCAAAAAGCGACCCGCCAGCAGTTCTTACGGGATGCTGACGAGTTCTGTTATTTAATCTCTTTTTCCAGGCAATTTATCAATGAAGGCCTCCTTTACCATAGCATAAGCTCGCTGAGGGTCAAACTTATCAGCACCGGCACGAAGAAGGATATCTGTGTCATCAAGAAATTCGGGGTCTTGAAGTTTCAGTTCCATATTCTGCACAAATTGCTTATAGGTTGGTGCATTCTCAACCACAAAATCCATATACTTGTTGTAGCATTCAAGCGTCCTTTCAATATTTATGTTTCCATGATCCAACGCTACCTGCATATCGAAAAGATCACGCCCCTTCTTTCGCTGATATAAAGCTCTAAGTTTTGTACCCATCAATTCATCAAGAGCATAGGTCGTTATCTCACATTTACCGCTGAACCACTTGTTGTTTACCTCAAACGGAACTTTGTGAAAGCCCATTACACTGAAATGCTCCTTACAGTTTATCTCTACTTTTAAACGTATAGGCTGTACTGGTGGTATTTCAGACTCCATTCGGAACAGCATAGTATTGTTGTGTCTCTTAGGCTTAATAACCTTATCAGGCATCCAACTCAACACCTCGCCCAATCGGAATAAGATAGGCTTGATTGGACCAGGATTTATTTGCACTAAATCAATATCCTCGCTATATCTAATTTGTGGCGAGAGGTATAATTTGTGCAAGGCAGTTCCACCTCTGAAAGCCAATTGCTCTCTCAGAAAATCATCGCTAAATATATCTACCAATGCACGGCTTATAATCAAATCTTGCTCAACCATTGCAAAATCCGTCCATGGAACAAACTCATTCCATGCCATTATGGAAGCTCTATCTATCATAATTCATCAATTTCAATGTCAATATTCATGTTTACTCTCCATCGGTTACTCTCTGTATCATCCGATGCCGGATGTTCGGAACTCATAAGCACGGCATTAAAATAACCATTCCGCTTTTTCATTATGTCGTATAATTGGTCTGCCTTATCTTGCTCAAATAAGACAAACTCCAACAAGTACCCGAACCGTTGCATTGCTGTTGTTGTGGTATATGGAAGAACCCCTTCCATTTTTGGCATATCAAGTACATCCACCAATTCGGCAAGAACGGTGGCAGCCCTTTGATAACCTCCAATATTTGATGCGAACTGAACAATATCCACAGCAGTCAGCTCTGCTGATGAGTAATTTATTCGACCCATTTCTGCGTTACGGCTTTTAATCAACTCACTTGGTATTTGCTGACGATAATTCCAATCCAAAAGCGAGTTCTTATTTGAGGTTCTTGGTCTTGGTCCTGTAGTTACAATCTGAGTCATCATTGCTCTCTGGTGTGAAGCTCCGTATATGGCAGCAGCAGAAAGCAATCCCACATAGTAAGGCTTGCCAAGATACTCCATCAGGTCATTGATGTAATAAGTCGGTGGCACTACTCCCTTTAACTGGTATTGGATGGGAATGATTACATAAAAGCCTTTATAAACGTTTTGAATCCTCTTAGACAATGTAAGTCTGTTGATATCTGTTTTCAGCGTCTTATCAGAACGTTCATCAAACACACATCGGATTTGTTGAAAAGAGAATGTGGTAATTCCTCTTTGTTCTTGCTCCTTTATCCAATCATTCAAACTCATATTCGGTTTATTTGTTGCAAAGGTAAACAAAAAACGCTTACCTTTGCAACTTTTC
>JAZLCN010000042.1:0-30657 GCA_045614255.1 Prevotella sp. | reverse complement strand
ACTGCAATGCAATGCGGGAGAGTAGGAGGCCGCCTTCTTTCATGAGCCCTGCCTGTTGATACAGGCGGGGCTTTTTTTTGTTTAAAGAGTTAGAGTGATAGGGAAGCCTCTCCTAAATCCTCCCCTGAAGGGAAGGACTTGTAGGGCAAGAAACTTGTCAACTGAATCAGGAGAACGGAACGGGTGTTAAACAATTCAACTTGTTTTGTTCTTCAAAACCTATCATTTGGCATTGCAAAACCTATCATTTGACAAACCAAAACAAGTTGTTTTGCAGCAGTGACGATAGTGACGACATGGAAATGTCCATCACTTTGGCAAATGTTTGATAAACAATGAGTTATGCTTAAAGTGACGTTTTGACAAAAAACGTCAACTTATCTACTTGTCGACTAGTCAACTGAACTAAGTAGTCAGGACTTAGGAGTTAAAGGGAGTAAAAGGTCATTACCTTTAGAAGTTCAGGAGTTCAGACATTACCATTAGGAATAAATGTTTTTGCTTCTTGTAGGGGCGGATCAGCGAATCCGCCCGAAAACGCAATTGAAAACACGGGACGCAATCGGGCAGATACGCTGATCTGCCCCTACAGCAACCAGTTAACTGTATCAAACAACTTGTCAACTCGCCTACTAAGATTCCTAACGTTAATAAAATAAAAATGTGTATCTAAGAATGTTACTTATAACTTTCTGCAACGTCAAAAATATTGTATGAAAAAATTTGTTTTATTTGGATTGTTTTTAGTGAGTGCTGTTATAGCAATGGCACAAGGTTCTGTAAAAGGTCGTGTTTTAGATAAGCAGACAAACGATGTTCTCCAGTTTGTTAATATACGTCTTACAGATGTTAAGAATGGTAAGATGGTAAAGGGAGCAATAACTGATGCTGCTGGTCATTTTCATTTAGAAGATGTGCCATACGGAAGTTATTCACTTGTGGTTTCTTATGTAGGTTATAAGAACACAACAAGGAGTATAGTGCTTTCTGACAAGAAGAAAACAGCTCATTATACTGCTATTTATATATCTGAAGACCAGCAGACCCTTAAGGAAGTTAAGGTAACAGGACAACGCTCGCAAATGAAACTAGAGGTTGACAGAAAGACTTTCACCGTTGACCAGGTGCTTGCAGCAGCAGGAGGCTCTGTTAGTGAACTTCTCGAGAATATTCCATCTGTAGAGGTTACTACTGATGGTGAAATTTCTCTTAGAGGTAATACTAGTGTTGAGGTATGGATAAATGGTAAGTCAAGTGGACTTACAGCTGAAAACCGTGGTGAGATATTACAGCAGATACCAGCAGAGAGTATTGAGAAGATTGAGGTTATAGATAATCCAAGTGCAAAATATAGTGCAGAGGGTTCTGCCGGTATTATTAATATCATATTGAAGAAAGACCGTAAGGCAGGGTATTATGGCTCTTTGCGTGCTGGCGTAGATACACAAGGTGGATGGAATACAGGAGGTAATATTAATTATTCAAGTGGTAAACTTGATGCTTATGCCAATGTGGGTTATCGTGCCCGTCAGGGTGGTAGCGGTTCGCTTAGCGAGCAGTCTTATCTGATGAGTCAGACCTACCAGAACTATGAGAGTGAAAACGATAATACAGGTGGTAATCTATTTACCCGTGCTGGTTTGACATGGTACATGACAGATAAAGATGAGCTGACTATTGGCGGAATGGCCATGTTTGGCAATAACGAGAATACAAGTTTCACTCCATACCGCTATGGAACAATTGGAGCATTGACAGATAGTTATATCATGCACCGTAAGAACAGTGGTGAGGGCGATATGAATATGTATAATGCTGAATTAGGCTATATCCATAAGTTTGGTGAGAAGAATATGCTTACCATGAATCTCTCATATCACAAGTGGAAGAGTGATAATGAGAGTTATTATCAGGATAGCACGTCATGGCTTGATGGTTCACAACCTACAACATATAGTTATCAGTATCGTCCGATGCATGTTGACAACAACTCATGGGAAGCTCGTGTGGATTATGAGAACCAGATAACCGATAATCTTAAGCTTGAGGCAGGATATAATGGCCGTTTGTCACGTGAGAATACACCTCAGGAATCGTTTAGTGATAAGACTAGTTGGAATGGCGTTAACATGAAGGTTGATGAGGATTATTACAACCGTTTTATCTATGATATGGACATCCATGCTTTCTATGCCACAGTGAACACAAAGATTGGCAAACTTGGTGTGATGGCAGGACTGCGTGGAGAATATTGGAAGGTAAACACAGAAAGCTATAACTATGAGCAGGAGCATGATGCGAGCAAGCGCTTTGAACCTTTTAAGAAGGACTTCTTCGAACTCTTCCCAAGTCTGTTCCTCAACTATCCTATAACAGAGACAGCGCAGATACAACTCAATTACACCCGCCGTATGCGCCGTCCATGGGGTGGTCAGCTCAATAACTTCAAGAATACTAACGACGCTTCGATGGTGACATTTGGTAATCCTGAACTGACACCAGAGTTCTCCAATTCTTTCACGCTTAACTTCCTTAAGACATGGGAAAATCATTCATTGTCTTTGGGAGCATATTATCGTCCTACAACAGATGTGATAGAGCGTGTATCATATAATGTCAACGACACAATGTATTCTACCAGCGAGAACCTTGCTAAGAGTCAGAGTGCCGGAGTTGAGATTATAGGTAAGAACCGCCTATGGCGCATACTCGATTTGACAACTACTGTCAATGCGTATTATTACAAGTTGGATGGATTTAATTATAATATCTATGACCAGGTGGTAAAGGGAGAGGGTAATGAGAATTTCTCATGGGATGCCAGAATCCTTGCCAGTCTGATTCTTCCATACGATATCTCTTTGCAGGCAACAGGTAACTATCGTTCAAAACGCATTGTCACACAAGGTTATCGCAAACCTAATGCCAGTCTTGACTTAGGATTGCGTAAGACATTCTTTAACAGAGCCATCTCGTTGTCGGTAAACTGGCGCGATGTGTTTAATACTCGCCGCTGGAAAACATATACAAGTAACGATACCTTTGAGCGCTATCAGGAAAACTGGCGCGATCCTCGTGTGAACTTTGTTCTTACATGGAATTTTGGTAATATGAAGGCAAAGAAGAAACCGCAGCAGATGCAGAACGAGATGAACGATTCTTTTGAGATGCAAGGCGGCTACGGCGGTGGAGGTGAGTTCTAATCACAGCTGCTTGTATTGTTTCCTTAGACGAAATTAAGCAACGTAATATGACAACACCTTGCGAAACCAGTTTCGATGTTTCTCAAGGTGTTGTGCTTTTATATTAATATGGTGAGTTCTATTTGTTCAGTTCAATTCGGAAAGTAGTGCCCTTGCCTAATTCTGAGTTCTTCACAAATATCTTGCCGTGATGGTATTCCTCCACAATGCGTTTAGCCAGCGACAGTCCTAATCCCCAACCGCGTTTCTTTGTTGTGAAACCAGGAGTAAACACGCTCTTGATGTCTTTCTTTTTTATACCCTTGCCATTGTCTGCCACCTCAATAACGGTTTTATTACCTTCGTCTGTCATGGTAAGCGTTATCTTGCCTGCACCCTCCATGGCATCAACGGCATTCTTGCAGAGGTTTTCTATTACCCATTCAAAGAGTGAAGCGTTCATTCGTGCTTTAACCTCATGGTCGGGGAATCGTCTTTCAATAACAACCTTCTTGGAGGTACGGCGATCCATATAGTCGATGACATGCTCTAACACTTCGTTGACGCTTGAAATCACAGGCTCTGGAATAGAACCAATCTTCGAGAAGCGCTCAGCTATGCGTTCCAGACGTTCCACATCCTTATTCATCTCAGGTATCAACTCATCTTCAGGATAGGTCTCCTTGAGAATCTCCACCCATGCCATGAGACTTGAGATAGGCGTGCCCAACTGATGGGCAGTCTCCTTAGACAGTCCCACCCATACCTTGTTTTGCTCCGCTCGCTTCGATGACAACAGTGCAAAGATGGCTATGACTACGAAGATGAGCACAACGCCCAACTGTACGTATGGATAAGAGAACAGGCGTTTGAGCATTATGGACTCGTCGTAGCATACTAGCTGGTAGCTCTTGTCTGCATCGGTCCCCGCCAGTTCTATCTTGATGAACCTATCCGATTCATACATACGCTTGCCTAACTTCGCTACATATGCAAGTGAGTCAGCATAGTTTTCAGCCTCTATCTCAATGTTGCGATAGTCCATCACATTATGGTCGGCGTCAAGAACTATCACAGGTATTGTGTTGTTGCCTTGGATGACGCTCAACACTAACGACAGGTCGGTGGTCTCATCAGCATTGTTGAGTGCATGCAGTGCCTCTGCCCACACTTCCATCCTGTTTCGTTCCTCACGCGAGAGGTCTTCAACGAGGAAGTTGGATACTAAAAGTGATGCCACCGCAATAATGATTGCGGCAACCACCAGTATTATCTTTACCTGTCTTATACGGTCTGTCCACTGCATATTTCAGAGTCTCCTTTTGAGGTTTTTAGGTTATAACCTCATAACCTCATAACCTCCCAACCTCCCAACCTAATTAATTATCAATCCACCATTAGGCTGTATGGTAACTTTCACTTGTCCCTTCTTGTTAAGTTTGCCTGGTTTCATCTCTGCCTCTGCAAACTTCTGGTCCTTCTTCAGAGGTTTGTCGCTATAAACAGTGAACTCCTTGCCCTCGAACATAGGCAGGCTGAGAGTAAGAGTCTGTGGCTCTTTCAAGGCGTTAAGGCCCACCACATACCACTTGTCACAGCTACGGCGTGCCAGTACGGCATACTTACCTGGATAACCGTCGATAAAGCGTGTCTCGTCCCATGTTGTAGGCAGCTGCTTCAACCAGTCAATCTCAAACTGAGGAATATCGGTCAGGTTGTTAGGACACATTGCCACGCACTGTATAGCAGCCTGGTTCATGATGCCCGCAGCCATCTCAAACACATCGGTTGTCTTACGAGGATGGCGGCTTTTATTGTCGCGCGACATGTATTTGTTCATGATTGTGCCACCCCAGTCCATTGATGCCACGGTGTTACGGCAGAATGGATGCATAGTAAGCTCAAACGGTTCTTGTGCTGCATGATGTGTGGTGAAGATAACGTTCTCTGATGCCAATACTGCTTCTGAAGATATGAAGTTAGGATACATGCGCTCCCATCCGCGAGGCAGTGTACATCCGTGGAATATCACCTGAATGCCGTAGTCGTTGGCATCGCTGAGAATATCCTCGTAGAGCTGCATGGTCTGCTGCTTGTCTCCGCCGAAGAAATCCACCTTGATGCCCTTGACACCCATTTTCTTCATCCATGCCATCTCGCGCTTGCGGTTAATGCTGGTGTTCATGCCAAACTTTGGTCCTTGTGGAGCATCGTTCTGATAACCGTTACTGTTGTACCACAGCATCAGTTTCACGTTCTTGGTCTTGGCGTAAGCTGCCAGCTGCTCGATGCGCTTACGGCCAATCTGCTTGTCCCAAAGACCATCCACCAGACAATACTCATAGCCCATGGCAGAAGCAAGGTCTATAAATTTCACCTGATCGTCGAAGACCGTAGCGTCGTCCTGCCATACAATCCAGCTCCATGTGTAGCGACCAGCTTTATAGTCCTCGCTTGGCTCATACATCTGTGGCACCACATCATAAGCCACGGTGGTCTCTACTATCGGTTTCAGTGTCTCGCCCACGGTGATGGTGCGCCAAGGTGTGGCGCCAGGAATGCTCACGCCTGCAGTAGTAGTGCCAATGCCGTTGGCCTCGCCTGGCATCGGGAATGCTATCTTATAACCATACTCTGCATTATAGTCTGAAATGTGGCAACCTACATACTGGCCGTTTGTGCCAGTCTCGCTGATGAGCACCCATCCGTCTTCGCCCACACGGAACAGACATGGGAAGGTGTAGCCTTGGCCATACTTAGATTTTACATCCATTGGCGCATCTGGTGTGTATTCCTCCTCATAGCTTGGTTTGGTGCGCTTCCAACCCACCATGGCGTCAGACTGCGGACAGATGAATGTAGTGGTGTGCTGTGGCAGTTTGAATGTTGTTGCCTCACCGTCCACAACCATGCATGATGTCTCGCCAGTCTGTGGGAATGAGTAGCGGAAAGCCACATCGTTGTTCGACACATTAAACGTAACCACCATCTGATGTTTGCGCTTTGTGTCGTATGTCAGGTTCAACTGATTTGCCTGATAGTGTACATTTGATGTCTTTGCAGTACGTAGGCTGTATGTCTCGTCGATGCTCTTTTCGTCCGCCTTCTTCAGTGTCAGTCCATTGGTAAAGTCAGCAATATTAGCAACCACACCCAGTTGTGAGCGCTCAATCATCTGTTTGTTGTTATACTTTACAGAATAGAACGCCTTTCCGTTCTCGCTGTCAATGGTTATCACCAGTTTCCCGTCAGGTGAACTTACTGTTTTTGTCTCTGCCGTTGCCATAACGCCAGGGAGCAAAGCCAGCATGATAGTCAAAAATAAGTTTCTCATATAGTCTGTATCTTTTATGTTTTTACTTTATATTATTTCTTCACATTCTTTGCAGGTGGAGTGATTATCCATCTGAACGGAACGGCTGGCAGTCCGGCCCCATTGACAAGGTTTGGCTGTGCCGTCTCGTCCCAGCCAAAGCGCACCTCGATAGGATTGCTAAGGTCCTTGCGCTTGATGTATGCCTTATTGCCTTTCAGTTCTACATTAGTCTTTACATATCTGTTCCACTTTGTGCGTACAGTAAACCAGTCGGCTGCTTTTCCGTCGCGTGTCATTAGTCCTCCATCGGCATTCTTAAAGTCAATCACCACATGCTCATCGGTAAGTGTTACCGTGTTCACCATTGGTCCGTCGCAAACCAAGTCAGTTCTGCCATAGGTCTTGTTGAGAGCCTGCAGTGCCAGACGCTCGCCCACCGTCCATTTGTATGACGGATGAATGTCGCTCAGGTCTTCAGGTATATCAGTTGTTACAATCATGCCAGTGTTTGGTATCACGTCAAGACAATGAGTCTGCGCTTCCCAGAAGCGTGCCAGGTCCTGCCATGTCTTTGGGTCGGCATCCGTCTTGCGCGCACTATATAGATACGGTGATATCTGGGCGTAGTAGAATGCCAACGACTGATCAGCAAAAGCCTTGCGCCAGCCGTTCACCAACAGTTTCATCTTCTCCGTGTATATACCGTAGTCGCCCATGATAAGGTTGCTTTCGCCCTGATACCACAGAAAACCGCGTATGGCAAATGGTGCCATTGGCTCAATCATCTTTTTGTAGCGGTTGCCCACAGTCTCTCCTGTTGTTGTCAGTTTGTCACCTTTCATCTGCTTTGCGAAGGCTGTTGAATAGCGGTAGTCCTCCACAGGTGTCCATGTCTCTATCGATGTGCCGCCCCATGACGAGTGTATGATGCCCACAGGCACGTTGAGACTATCCTGCAGACTTTTAGCAAAGAAATAAGCTGGTGCTGAGAATGGCTTGAGCGATTGGCGGTCTATCATCTGCCATCCGACGCTTGGCAGAGTGTCAGTCTTCAGTTCTTTGCGCACATGCATTATGCGTATCATAGGGTTGTTGGCGCTTTCATATTCTTTTTGCAGACGGTCGGGATCACCCTTTTTTGGTTTGCAGTATTTAGGATGCTCTGCCATAGAATACTCCATGTTAGACTGTCCACCAGCAAGCCAAACCTCACCGATGAGCACATTGCTCAATGTTATCTTGTTGTTCTTGCCGTTTACAACGAAGCGCACCTCTTTGGCAGAGGCTTTCATCGGTGCTAATTCCACAGACCATTTGCCCAGACTATCGGCAACGGCTTTTGCCGTCTGTTTGCCAACCCTTACAGTCACCTTCTCACCAGTGTCGGCTGTCCCCCAGACCCTAAGAGTTTTCTGCTGTTGCAATACCAGATTATTGGTAAACACCTTTGCCAGTTTTACTTCAGCATCAGCTGATATTGTAAGGAGCAATGAGAATGCTCCAAGGATTAGTTTCTTCATGTTATATGTTTTTTTAGTTGACGAGTAAACAAGTTGACAAGTTAACGAGTTGACAAGTTGACGAGTTGTTTGCATCAAGTTCTGAGTTGTTGTAGGGGCAGATCGGCGTATCTGCCCGTTGAGAAGACGTTTTCCCGGGCCCCTACTAATGTCAGAACTCCTAAAGGTATCGGCCTTTTACTCCCTTTAACTCCTAACTCCTAACTCTTAACTCCTAATTAAAATTCTCCCTCCATTCGGATTAAAATTCACAATTACTCTGTTGTTCACCCGTTTTATTTCAAGCCACTTCCCATCTTGTTTTACTTTGATAGGCTTGTTTGTTTCAATGACAAGTGTCAGCGGATGATTAAACAGCTTCTTGTCTAAGGTAAGTTTAGGAGTTATTATAGTTTTCTTCTTGCTCTTCTTAATGTCCAGTTTTATATTGTCGCGCTCTGCCACATATGCCGAAACATCGTGGAATGTAGCTACCCACAGTCTGTCTTTTATTGTACACACATAATCAAGATGCTTCCAAAAGCGTGACGGGTCAGTGCCTATTGAATCGTAGCCGAAGGTTATGCCGTGGGTCATGCCAATGCCCCATTCGCCATTCTCCACCAGTCCGTCAACCCATTGGCGCAACCAAGTAGAGTCTCGCTTGCTGCCTACAGCCACCTGTCGTGTGCGGGTACCCACACGGTCTTTTGAACAAAACTCCACCACTGTGTCGTTTTTGCTGTTGTATGGATAAATGAATGTGCGTGGAAAGACGCCTGTGCTGTCATATATCAGCGTGTCATTGTGTTGCACCTCCATGCGCATCTCCTCATAGCTTAGCTTTGTCAGTTTGCGGTGCTTCCATGCATGGTTGCTCAGTTCTTGTCCGTCTGCAGCCATCTCACGCAATTGTGCCCATGAAGCGGCTTTGCTTTTCTTCCATTTTCCGCCGATAAAGGCACCATTGATAGCGAACGTACCCTTAATGCCACGCTGCTTCAGTTCAGGAAACAGCATTGTGTAGTGTTCTATCATTCCATCATCAAAGGTATAGCTTACGGCACCCTTGCAGTCGTTGTAGTATCTTGCTACTTCAATTTGTGCAGAAGTAATTGTCGGCAGTGCCAGCAAGAATGCAATGAATATAATAAACCGTTTCATCTCTATTTTATCGCTTTGTCCAACTGTTCTGCAATTTGTGTCATACCCTTGACATTTGGGTGACCGGCTGTCTTGCTGATGTTCTCCAATTGTATCATTGGCACATCATAGCGCTTGCATATCTGTGCCATAGACTCTGTAATCTCCGGTTTCAGTCCATCATTAGAGATGAAATAGATATCGGCAGTGGGGTAGCGCTCCTTTATCTTATGCAGCATGCATGCCATGGCAGGGCGGAAGGTATATAGGTCAGCCCTGCGCCAATCGGCATATTTATATTCTCCTACAGGAGCATTCGACCATGAGTCGTTGGTGCCACCAAAGATTAGAATGATGTCAGGACTGCCCAGTGCAGGCACACGTGTGATGAATGAGCGCATCCTGTAGTCCTCATCGCCATAGCCCGTATAGCATATTGTCGATCCCGACCATGAGTTGTTCAGTTCCAGTTTCCAGTTCTTCCTCTTAATCAGTTGCATCCACCATGTCTCGCTCACGCTCTTCACGTCGGTGCGTCGCGGGTCTTGTTTGTTCTCGAAATACCATATATCCATGGTGTCGGGAGTGAGATAACCCTCAAATGTTGAGTATGAGTCACCCAGAATACTTACCGATGGTTTTGCCTGTGCCATTGCCGTTGCGCAGCAGATGAAGAGAAACAGGCATATTGCATGAAATCGTTTCATAATCGTTTTAGAGTTTTAGTCAATTAAAATAAGGTGTTATAGGTGCAAATTTACAAAAAAGGTAGCAATAAGCAATGTGCAAAGCTCTCTTTTTTCTAAAAATGACTATTCCTTTTGCAGATTGTCTTAAATTATGTTACCTTTGTAAATCACAAAAATACACACACATGGAACAATTCTTTTCAAAGGCTCTTGAGATATTGAATACAGCCAATGACTTTCTTTGGACATACATAGTGATAGTACTGCTGGTTTTCTGTGCGCTCTATTTTACTATCCGTATGCGTGGAGTGCAGTTCACAATGCTGAAAGACATGGTGCGCATCATGGCAGGCAGAGACCGCAAGCAAGATGATGGCAAGCGCAGCATTGGCTCTTTCGGTGCTTTTGCCGTATCGTTGTCAAGTCGTGTAGGCACGGGCAACCTTGCAGGTGTGGCGTCAGCCATCTTTGTAGGAGGTCCTGGCGCAGTGTTCTGGATGTGGGTGATGGCCCTCTTTGGCGCAGCCACAGCCTTTGTAGAGGCAACCCTGGCACAGCTTTACAAGAAGAGAGGCGCAGATTCATATTATGGCGGACCGGCATACTACATGCAGACAGGTCTGCAGCGCCGTTGGATGGGTGTTGTCTTTGCTGTGCTTATAACAATAACCTTTGGAATGGCCAATCAGGTGGTGCAGAGCAATACCCTGTGTGATGCCCTTGCCAATGCCACAAGCGTTGATAAATTGTGGATAGGTGTTGTGCTTACGGTATGCACCCTTGCAATTATCTTTGGAGGCATCTGGCGCATATCCCGTTTCTCAAGTATGGTGGTGCCGATAATGGCTGTTGGCTATATAGCGCTGGCATTGGTTATTGTGGCAATGAACATCAGTCAGTTGCCCGCTGTCTTAGAGCGAATTATAGGATGTGCCTTCGGATGGCAGCAGGCAGCAGGCGGTATGGTTGGTGCTGCCATCATGCAGGGAGTAAAGCGCGGACTGTTCAGCAATGAGGCAGGTGAAGGTTCTGCGCCCAATGCGGCTGCCATCGCCGAGACGTCTCATCCTGTAAAGCAGGGATTGATACAGGCACTTGGAGTGTTTGTTGATACAATAATCATATGCAGCTGTACTGCTTTTATCATTCTTATCGCAGGCGCCGATGGCAGCGGCAAGGATGGAATCCTGCTTACAACCTTTGCGGTAGAAAGTCAGATAGGCATTGCCGGCAGGTATTTCATTACAGCCGCCATCTTCCTTTTTGCTTATAGCACTATCATTGCCAACTATTTCTATGGAGAGACAAACATACGTTTTATCACATCCAACAAACATGCAGTAAATGCCTTCCGTATCATCACCGGTGTTACAGTGATGATAGGTTCGCTGGTAGGCTTGCAGACAGCATGGAGCATGGTTGATATCTGTATGGGACTGATGACACTCTTCAATCTTGTAGCTATTCTGCTGCTGTCTGATAAGGTGTTCCGCCTGCTGCGCAACTACAAGCAACAGCGCCGTGAAGGCAAGGAACCTGAGTTCCGCCGCTCAATGATGCCCGATATTGCAAAGGATATAGAGTGCTGGGAGGATTAAATAAAGATAGAGCATGAGCGATAATAAGACAGAATCACCTATACTTGCGTTGCAACACCAAAGGCTGTTGCTCGACATGGAGTATAATGCCGATAAGGAAGCCTTCCGCAAACAGACGGAGGCCATGGGCATGCAGCGCTTGGTTAAGCGTGGCGACGCATGGTGGCCGCTTCGTGTGGGCAGAAGCTATTATAATTCTCTCAATCAACTGGTGGTGGAGGTGCATCGCACGGCAGACGATGAGATAGAACACAACTTTGAGTTTGGCCGCCCAGTGGCTTTCTTCAGAAAGGAAGCCGATGGCAATACACTGAAATATTTTTCTTTTACGGGTACTGTAAGTTATGTAGATGGCGACCGGATGGTGGTGGCTGTGCCCGATGGCGCAGCGTCAACACTGGCAGGCAGTGAGGGAGTAGGAGTACAGTTGTCGTTTGATGAAACCAGTTACCGCCTGATGTTCGAGGCGCTTGAGCGCACCATGCGTGGCAAGGGCCGGCTTGGTTATCTTCGCGACCTATTCTATACCTCGCAGAAAGCAGAGCGCTTTACCTTTCAACCTATGCGTTTCCCTTACCTCAATGCCACGCAGGAAGAGGCAGTCAACGAGGTGTTGCGTGCCAAGGATGTGGCAGTGGTGCACGGTCCGCCAGGAACGGGCAAGACAACCACGCTTGTTGAGGCTATCTATGAGACCCTGCGCCGCGAGAATCAGGTGCTGGTGTGTGCTCAGAGCAATATGGCTGTCGACTGGATTAGTGAGAAACTTGTTGACCGTGGCATCAACGTTTTGCGAATAGGCAATCCGTCGCGTGTCAACGACAAGATGCTGTCATTCACCTACGAGCGCCGCTTTGAGGCTCATCCCGACTATCCGCAGTTATGGAGCATACGTAAGACCATTCGTGAGTTGCGTGCTCACAGAAAGCGTGGCGATGAGAAGTTTCATCAGAAGATGGAGAGTTTGAGAAGCCGTGCGACAGAGTTGGAAGTGCGTATCAATGCCGAACTGTTTGGCGAGGCGCGTGTCATAGCCTGTACCCTTGTAGGCAGTGCCAACCGATTGCTTGATGGCATGAAGTTCGGCACTCTGTTCATCGATGAGGCAGCACAGGCTCTTGAGGCAGCCTGTTGGATTGCCATACGTCGTGCTGGCAGAGTGGTGCTTGCTGGCGACCATTGTCAGTTGCCGCCTACTGTGAAGTGCTACGAGGCCATGCGTGGCGGTCTCGACAAGACGCTTATGCAGCGCATCGTGGCGAATAAGCCCGATGTGGTGACATTGCTCAAGATTCAATATCGCATGAACGAGCAGATAATGCGCTTCTCGAGTGATTGGTTCTATCATGGAATGGTTGAGGCCGCGCCAGAGGTTAAGCATCGTAGCATCCTTGACCTTGACCGCCCGATGGAGTGGGTGGATACTAGTGAAGGTAATTGTGAATTTGGAATTACGAATTATGAATTAGCAATTAGGAGTGAAAACGGCCTCACCCCCGACTCCTCTCCTTCTTCGACAAAGCTCAGCACAGGAAAGGGCGAGGGGGATAGTAACAATCCTTCATCTCTCATCCCTAATCCCTCATCTCTCATTTCTCATCCTTCATCCCTCATCTCTCATCCCTCATCCGAAATTGAGAGTTTCCGTGAAACCTTCGTAGGCGAGACCTTTGGGCGCATTAACAAGGCTGAGGCTCATCTCACCATACAGATGCTATGCAACTATTTTGAGCGCATCGGTAAGCAGAGACTGCTCGACGAGCGTATCGATGTAGGTGTAATCTCGCCTTATCGTGCTCAGGTGCAGTATCTGCGCCGCCTGATAATGAAGAATGAGTATCTCAAACCTTTCCGCCGCAGCATATCAGTAAACACTGTCGATGGTTTTCAAGGTCAGGAGCGTGACATCATTGTGGTCTCACTTGTTCGTTCCAATGACGAAGGACAGATAGGTTTCCTCCGCGACCTGCGCCGTATGAACGTTGCCATTACACGTGCTCGCATGAAACTTATAATAATAGGTGACCAGTCGACAATGACCAGTCACCCATTCTATAGAAAATTGTATCAGCTGTGCTGTGCTATTGAGTAATAGATGTTATCCTAATACCACATCCAATATCATCATCAATACAAAGCCCACGGCAAAACCTATGGTGCTTATGTTTGAGTGCTCGCCCTGACTGGCCTCAGGTATCAGCTCTTCGATTACCACATATATCATTGCGCCACCGGCAAAGGCGAGCATATAGGGAACAACTGGTGTTATCCATGCCGTGAGCAGTATCACGAGTATAGCTCCGATTGGTTCAATGATACCGCTTAGGCTGCCTATGGCAAATGAGCGCCAGCGGCTATTGCCAGCAGCCCTTACTGGCATTGCTATGATGGCGCCTTCGGGGATGTTTTGTATTGCAATACCAATCGACATTGCCACAGCGGCAGCTATGCTTATGCCAGCATCGCCAGCTGCGGCACTGCCTAATACCACACCCACAGCCATACCCTCAGGCAGATTATGAATGGTTACGGCAAGCGAGAGCATTGCTGTGCGTGATAGTTTTGATTTGGGTCCCTCAGGCTTTGGGTCGCCAAGATGGAGGTGAGGAGTTATTCTGTCGATGAACAGCAGGAACCCCATGCCGGCTAGAAAACCTATTGCAGCAGGCATCACCTGCATTAATCCCTCGGCATCTTCATTGAAATTGATGCTTGGAATGAGCAACGACCACACCGAGGCGGCTATCATCACGCCTGAGGCGAAACCAAGAAGCAGTTTCTGTAACGATGGATTTATCTCGTCTTTCATGAGAAACACGAAAGAAGAACCAACCACTGTACCTAAAAAGGGGATAAGTATCCCTAATATTATTCCTTCCATAGTTTTTTGTAAATTTTTCTTTTAGAAAATCTAGAATTTCTAGGGGCTCTAGGCTATCTAGAATCTCTAGTATCTCTAGAACCTCTAGTATCTCTAGATTCTCTGCCCCTTCTTAATGCAAAAATAGCAAATAAAATCAGAAAAATGCACGAAAAGGCAAAGAATGTGCAGTTTTATTGTCGCTTTTAAAATGATTTGTTTTAATTTTGCAGTTCAAAATTGTAAATAAGCTATGTCCAATATAGAAATAAGGCGAGTAGAGGATAAGCGCGGCCTCGATTTGTTTGTTGATTTTTACTATGATTTATACCGCGGCAATGATTACTTTGTGCCCTTTCTGCGTTTCGATGAGATACAAACATTGCGCAAAGACAGAAATCCGTCGTTTGAGTGCTGCGAGGCCGAATACTTCCTTGCCTATAAGGATGGCAAGGTAGTGGGACGTGTGGCTGCTATCATCAACCATAAGGCCAATGTACGCTGGAATAATAAGCAGGTGCGCTTTGGATGGTTCGACTTTATAGATGACATCAATGTGTCGTCAGCGCTTATCAATGCCGTGAAGGAGTGGGGCAGAGGTAAGGGCATGACAGAGGTTGTTGGTCCGATGGGCTTTACCGATATGGATCGTGAGGGCATGCTTGTAGAGGGTTTTGACCAGTTGGCAACCCATTACATCAACTATAATTATCCTTATTACCCAGAGCATCTTGAGAAGATGGGCGGCTGGCAGAAGGACAACGACTATCTGGAATATAAGATTAGAGTGCCGGAACAGGTGCCTGATAAGTTTGGCAAGATAGCCGAGATGGTTGAGAAACGTTACAACCTGAAGGTGCGCAAGCTCACCAGTCGTGAACTGGTGTATGGTGGATATGGAAAGCAGATTTTTAATATGGTGAATGCCACCTACAAGGACTTGTATGGTTATTCAGAACTGAGTGAGAGCCAGATAAACGAGTATGTCGATTCTTACATCAAAAAGGCAGACATGAACCTTGTTACCACAGTGGTAGATATGAATGAGGGAGGCAAACTGGTTGGTTTTGGTGTATCCTTCCCTTCGTTTGCCCGTGCCATGCAGAAGACACGCGATGGCAAACTCTTTCCTTTTGGATGGTGGCATGTGCTTAAGGCGTTGAAGTGGCACAAGACCGATACTGTTGACCTTTTGCTTATTGGTGTGTTGCCCGAATATCGTAGCAAGGGAGCCAATGCTTTGATCTTCAACGACCTCATTCCCCGTTTCCAACAATACGGTTTTCGTTGGGCTGAGGCTATGCCACAGATGGAAAGCAATGAGAATGTGCGTAGCCAGTGGCAGTATCTTGATGCAGAACAGCACCGCAGGCATAGGGTTTTTAAAATGAAGAATGAAGAGTGAAGAATGAAGAATGCGAATAATGAAGAATGAAGAATATAGAATGAAGAATTTGCTGCTGCAGTTCTAATGATAAAACATTAAACACCTATGGCGGTAGCAAATTCTTCACTCTTCATTCTTAATTCTATATTTTATATTCTTAATTTAAAAAGAATTAATTAGCAATGCCCTGTTGCTTTCTCAGTCTCTGCCACTTCTCGCGTGCCAGCACTTGGAGGTCGGCGGTGTCATCGTTCTCATCCACAATCTCCACGCCCAGCATGGTCTCGATAACGTCTTCCATGGTCACGAGGCCTCGCATGCAGCCATATTCATCGGTGATAACAGAGATATGCTCTTTCTTCTCAAGCATCTTCTCCCAGATGTCCGATACCGACACGTTTTCCATGAATGAAAGTATCGGGCGCTTAATCTCTTTCAGTGTGATGTTAAACTTATCCTCAGCCAAACGCTCAAGCACAGTGGCGCGAAGCACGTAACCAGTTATATAGTCGCGATTGTCGTCGTAGATAGGTATGCGTGAGTAGTCCCACTCCTTACGATTGTCATAAAACTCCCTTAGTGTGGAGTCTTGCTGTGCCGCCTCTACTACGAGGTTAGGAGTCATTATCTCCTTAGCGGTAACGTTGACAATCTTGATAAAGCTCTGAATCATCTTGTTCTCCTCAGCCTCAAACACACCCTCTTCGGTACCTACCGTAACCATTGCCGAAACCTCTTCACGGCTAACAGTCAGCGGCTGCACCTTTGGAGATATCCACTTTGTGATATATTCGAGTGCAATAACCAAAGGATAGGTAATGATTACCATGCCTTGTATTATCTTTGTTGCTGGCATCGACATGGTGCGCCAATAGGTTGAACCAATGGTCTTTGGAATAATCTCAGAGAATATCAGAATCAGCAATGTCAATATCGCCGATATAAATCCGAAATACTCCTGCCCCCAGATTTTTACTGCCTCAGCTCCCACGCCTGCAGCACCAATAGTGTGGGCAATGGTGTTCAGTGATAGTATAGCAGATACAGGGCGGTCAATATTATTCTTATATGCTTTCATTAGAGACGCAGTCTTTACCCCTTGCTCCTCTTTCATAGTTATAAACGACATAGGGGTCGACAACAATACTGCCTCCATTATAGAACATAAGAAGGAAATGGCAAGTGCGCCAAATAAATATGTTAACATTAAAGTCATAACTTTGCAAAGTTAAATAATTTATCTCAAACAGAGTAATATTATGAGTAAATTTTAAGTAAAACACTGTTTTTCAATGTAAATATTGATTAAAAAATTTTAAAACCAGAATAATGAATAGTGGTTTATCATATATTCGCCGCGATGATTTAATAAAATTAATTGTAAACCTAATCAACTTATTGGTATGAAAAGAGTAGTAAGATTTTGTGCTTCAGCATCTCTTGCGCTTGCCTTTGCAAGCTATCTTTTCGCTCAGAACAGTGTTTGTGTCTCTGTTCTTCCTAGATGTCAGTCTGGTAAGAAGGTTTGTGCTATTCATGGCCATTGTCGGAACTCGCATCCGTTTAGTGGTCAGAAGTCTCTGTTTGTAGCTTTGGGAAAGACGCTCGATGTCTTTAAGTATGATGACAGTAAGCTATGCGTCTGTCATTTCATGCATTCGCCAGCACCATCCAGTCGTCTTATGAAAAACATTACAGCAACCAATTTCGGTTATCGTCTTGAAGGATTAAAACCGGTTTTAGAGAACTTTGCGCCATCTACCAGTATAAGGTTAGGCACAGTAAAAAAGAATAAGTGGATTTCAAAGATTTAAAAGGCTCACCTCCGGTCGGGGGTGAGCAATTGGAGATAATTGGGGTTAGGGGTTAGGAGGGATGAGTTAGGAGTTAGGAATTAGGACTGCGAAGCTGATGAGCGCTAGCGAACTAATTAGGAGTTCAGGAGTTCAGGAGTTCAGACGTATGCCTGACATGCAATCCTTAATCTTTAATCCCTAATCTTTAATCCAACTTCTCCCGTTCTCTCGGATATGTGATCCTAGTGTCATCGCAGAGCTTGCTTGCTTAGCTCCCTCTCCAAGGAGAGCGGGGGGGAGAGGCCCCATTGTTTTAGCATTTAAAATGCATATACTCAATACGGCCGGATTACAAATCCGCCCGAACAGAAACATTTTTGCCTTGGTTTTGCTCCCCGTATGAAACATTTATGCCTTGGTCTTGCTCCCCGTCTGAAACATTTTTACCTTGGTTTTGCTCCCCGTATGAAACATTTTGTGTATCTTTGCACTTGTAAATCAACGAATTGTCCAATATGTTCAAAAGGGAAATCATAAATCAATTAGAGAAGTGGAAAAACGACACAGGTCATAAACCATTAGTTCTACGTGGACCTCGCCAAGTTGGTAAAACCACTGTGGTTAATGAATTTGGTAAGACTTTTGACAATTATTTGTATTATAATTTGGAAAGACATACCGACCGTTTAGCTATAGAAACGCAGGTCCCGCTCCGTGAATTACAGGAATTGCTATTTGCACGTAAGGGAATGCCACGCAAGGCAGGAACAACTCTTCTATTTATAGATGAGATACAAAATTCACCTGCAGCGATTTCCTTATTGCGCTATTTTTATGAAGAACTGCCTGATGTCTATGTTATAGCAGCAGGTTCTTTGCTTGAGAATGTTGTGGATGTTCATGCATCTTTTCCTGTTGGTCGGGTTGAATATATGGCAATGCATCCATGCTCGTTTAAAGAGTTTTTAGGTGCATTAGGTAAAGACGACCTTTTTTACTTTATTGATAGACCGGAATCATCACATATCTGTCATCATGAATTGATGGCATTGTTTAATCGATATTCGATAGTTGGTGGAATGCCGGAAATTGTTCAGCACTATGCAAATCATCACGATGTGTTAGCAATGGATAAGAAGTATGAATCATTACTGCAAGCATATCGTGATGACGTAGAAAAATATGTAAGAGGCAAGAAACTGATTGATGTTGTTCGTTTTATCCTTACAAGAGGTTGGGCAAATGCTGGTCAAACAGTAACCTTAGGGCGTTTTTCAGGTTCAGAATATAATGCGCGTGAGGTTGGTGAAGCCTTCCGTTTGCTTAGTAAAGCAATGATATTGGAATTGGTTTACCCAACAGTTTCTCCTAATATCCCGCTAATGCCAGAGATAAAAAGAATGCCCAAATTGATTTGGTTCGATACAGGATTAGTTAATTATGCTGCTGGCGTGCGTAAAGAGGTTATAGGTTCTTTAGATATCATGGATGCCTGGCGTGGGCATATAGCTGAGCATATAGTCGCTCAAGAATTATTGTGTCTGAATAATAAGGTAGGTCAAGAGCGTTCTTTTTGGATGAGGGGTAATGGAGGTGGCAGTGCCGAAGTGGATTTTGTGTGGCAAGTAGATTCGATGTTAGTGCCTATAGAAGTTAAATCAGGTACTAATGCTCGTTTACGTTCTCTCCACTCTTTTATGGATGCCTCAGTGTCAAGCATAGCTGTCAGAGTATGGTCTGGTGAGTATGCTGTTGATGAATTGGTTACGCCAACCAATCGCAAACCGTTCAAATTGATAAACCTGCCATTCTATATGTTGGGAAATTTAGAACACATAGTTAAAGACGTTGCTAAGTCCAAATAGCCATAGTAACCTACTTTGCCACTATTTGGTTTTATTGGTGTCCGCTAAAAAATACAATCGATAAAGAATGTGTCCGCAGTGCTGATAAATAGGCATTGTGGATACATTTTTTTAAAAGTAAGCTTGTCTGTATAATTCAGTTGGAATGTCCGCTCTGTTGCTTTCTTTATAATATTTATAAGTTATTATTCATCAGGAATCCAGTCCTGAACTTCTCTTGTGTTTGTAGTAGTTCCTTGTGAACCGATTGATATGTAATCGCCGCCAAACTGCCAACTTGCACTTTGATTGTCATTACCGTTACCCCATGGAGTTTTACCATTTGAATAGAAACTGCTTGTTGTGATATATGCTTCATTCCCTCCAAACCACGCATCAGGACAATAAAGCGACATGATAGCGCACTCGCGTACGTTTGGTACACGCCAACCTTCTGCACAAGGAGAGTTGCCGTCCATCAAGTCGTCGTAAAGACGACCTTCGTATGTACCTGTTGATACACGGCTTCCTGTTATGAATCCTCTGCTCAAGCGGCTGTTTAAACCATGCTCATTGTTTGGTTCCATTTCCAGTGAAGTGGGTTCACGCAAAGAAGCGGTATTAATATTTGTAAGGTCGAATTTATAAACAGCGTTTGTGTTTATTGTAGCTGGTGCAATTACTCTTACAAGTGGAGTAGGGTATAACTCCTTGTTTGCCAAAGCTGTGCGTGCTTCTGCCTCTGAATATTGGTCAATACCTAAATTGCGTACGCATCTGATGGAATATGGCGCTGGTTTGTTGTGCCTTGTAGCATAGTTACTTACAGAAATTCCTTCTTCTGCCCAAAGTGTTACAGGGTGCCCGCCAGTGCTTGTGCTACTAACCACATGATTACGCCATCTTGATGCACCCTCAAAAGGATGATTGTTGCCCTCTGCAGGTATAGCGCCATCGCCGAAGGTTCCTGTTCTCTTTGAGTGTTCTTCAGAATAGAGAATGGCATCAGGTGATAGTCCTAACTGACCGAAGTAAAGACCGTCTAACTGGTCGATGGATGCGATATACCACTTTATCTCGTTTGCGTTAATTATTTTGTCGCCATTGCTGTCGCGGTTGCGGAGCATTGGAGCATATCTCATCACAGCATAATCGTCCTTAAGGAAGTATGTTTTAAATCCAGCTGCATTTGTATGCTCGTTTTCACGTTCATAATCAAGATATGTGTCCCACCTAACACCCGTTTGGAATGTCGGGTTTGCAACATTATTCAATATGCCCCATAATACACCGGTATTGTACAAACCGTTGAATTTTGAATTGTTATAAGTAACAGGATTCCTGAAATTACTTGCGTTAGTATTATATGTCTCGTTAGCATTGTAGAAGAAAAATCCGCTGTTTGCTGTTTCGTCAATCACCTCGCATCCCCATCCGTTTTGCAATGCAGCCTTATCAGTGTTGTATGGTGTCTGTATTGAACGCTGCCTTATGGTAATGATACTATTGGTAACACTACTTTCCTCGTCTTTGCTGAGTCGGTTTACACGATATATATGGAACAAGCGGTCGTCTTGATTTACGAACTCTTTCCATAGAGTGTTAGAAGTTGCGCCTGTAATAGGGTGCTTGTCGTAATAGAATTCGTCAACAAAGACAGTAAAGGCTATTCCGTATTCACCGTTCTCATCTCGTCTGAATATGTTTGGCTGGCCGTTCAAATACTTTATCTTCTCATTTCTAATGTATTGCACAAAGTCATCAACGTCCATCAGTCGCTTTTCTGTAGCGTCAGCTTCCCCGCGATACTGGTCGCCAGGATACCATTGGTTCTTCTTGTCGTATTTGCCATCGACTATAGGGTTTATCATAAACCAAAGCCATTGGTAGTCATATTTCTTCAGTTCGTTCTCATATCGGGCGTCATCATAGTCTATGTCATCGTTAACTTTCGGTGAACCTTCCTGTCCAAAAGGTGTTTTTACATACCATGACATTGCCTCCTCATCCACATCGTTGAGTGTGAAGAATTTTGCTAACTGCTCGTAGTGAGCATCAAAATGCCAAATCTTTTCTTGGGTGGCATAAATGTCTCCTGTAGCTCCAGATTGGTTTTCCTCACCGCTGATTACCTCTACTTCTATCTTGCTTGCGCCTTTCAGTGTCACATTATATGTGTAGTGTGTGTTTCGCAGTATAGAGTAGTCGCTGTTGCTTGTCTTGAAGTCACCCAGATGCACATAGTATGTTACGTCTGCAATTACTTGCTTTACATCTGGCTGAGGTGTGGTTGGTTCCATCACAAGTGAACCTTTTAGTATCATGTACGTGGCATCCTTTGGAGCATATTGCCAGATGTCTTTTTCGTCGCCTTGGTCTTCTGGCAGTGGGTACAGGTATTTGCCGCTGGCATCTTTCTTCCTTATCTCACGCTGGTTATAGTTTGCTGTGGTTGCCGTATGTTTGTTTTCCAGCATATAGAAAGCAAAAGAGTGCTTTTCTGTATTTGCGCCATTATACGTTGTTGCGGTCCTTGACTCAAAGTTGTATTCTTCAGAGTTGAAGAAAGTATGATATGAGTTGTTTCCGCTCACTATATATGCTCCCATCGGAACATTTCTTATCTGCCATGACAAAGGAGTAAAATCAACCACTCTGATATCAATGTCGTTGAATCTGGATATTGCCCCAACAGCAGCAGTTACGTTTACGTCAATTTTAGCATCGAGTCTTGCCAGTTGTGCTGTAACGTTGCTTGTTCCTGTCTTTATAGCACTTTGTGTTACATTGATATTGGTTACCTCTGCCACCATAGGGAAGTAACCATAGCGAGTCATTGTCTCTCCGCTAAGTTGTGCGGTTAAGTTAAGAAAGTCTTGCTTTGTTTGCACAGAACCGAGCAACTCAGGTGAAATGTTAACGGTGTATGCATTAGCATTTGCCACTAAATACAGTTCACCGCCAGTCATCGTAGGTGCTTTCATGCAGATTGTTCCACGAGTGTCTGCCGTATTGCTGTCAGAACCAGTATTTGTTGCAGATGTTCTGTTTTGCACCCACCAGCATTCTTCTGTGCCATTATTGGCGGCCGCTGTTACTTCTGCTTGAGTGTTTTTCTGCATGCCGCTACTGAAATGCTGGTTGTAAACACACTTGTCGTTT
The DNA here is from genome assembly GCA_045614255.1 of Prevotella sp. Taxonomy (GTDB): domain Bacteria; phylum Bacteroidota; class Bacteroidia; order Bacteroidales; family Bacteroidaceae; genus Prevotella. The sequence continues at coordinate 8,181 of JAZLCN010000042.1, read as the reverse complement.
ACAAACATCAGCGCATACAAGTCCATTACGCGCGATTCGGCAGCCTCACCCACTGTGGCACGTGTAGTAATCTCAATATTGTCAAAACTCTGATGACCGAAATCAATGGTAACCCATGCTTCTTCATTGCCAAGTTCTCCATGGTTCAGATCGTCTATTTCTGAACAAGAAGAGCAAAGCATTGCCAATAGCATTGTTGTTATATATAGAATCTTATGTCTTGCCATATTGATAATTTATTAATCAAATGTAACGTCACCTCCCTTGCCAGTGTTCCAGTCAGACACGTGGAAATTGATAGAGCCGCTGTTTTTGTTGTAAGATACAGTTACCAGTACGTTAATAAAATCGTTTCTTTTTATAATCGTCGTAGGGTTTGACACACCGTTGATGATTGTTGCCAGAGGCACTTTAAAGTCTTTTTTTACTCCTTCCGATACTATTTCTTCTGTTATATTTTTTGTTATCGGGAAGAAGTAGAATGTTGCAGCATTCCCCGATGATGTAGTGGTATTTACATCAGTATTGTTATTTCTCTTAATGTAATATGTATCTTCATTCCACCCGCTTCCTATAGATTTGTATATCCTATTGTTACTAATTGTAAGATTTGTGGAACTGTTTGTAAGCACAACATCACTTGTTGTAATGTCTATATATCTGTTTTGTGACGCAGAACATATAGTATATGTGTTTCCTGAAACATTTACAACTTCCCAAAAAACAGTTTGTGCTTGGTCGTTAAACACAGTATTATTGTTTGTTGTAGTTCCAATACCATTATTGTTTGCTGTCAGATAATAATAATTATTATTCCTACTATATCCAATCATATAGAGATTGGCATTACTCCCAGTTGGAGAATTTTGTCGATTACCTTTATTATATGTTATTATCTCATTAACTTGTGAAGTACCATACTCCAAGTTCATGTTATACTCAAACCCGTTGGTGTTCTTGTTCTCGTAGATATATGCATCGAATGCAACTGCTGAGTTATTATTATTTGGGTCAGACAAATTCAGCTTGGGTATTGACAGCGCAGCAAATGGAGTGATGGCATCAGTGGCGTCGTAGTCAAGTCTGCCATTTGCGTTTGGTATCTGGCTGTCTTCAACTTTCATCAGTGGAGTGGTGCGATAGCCAAAATTAGATGTGCTTGAGCCAAAGGTAAAGCTGTTAACTTTCAAATCGTCGGTCTCGCTTCGGTTTTCTATCTCTATTCTCAATCGTGCGTATGTGCGCAGCAGTTCTGCCGAAACGCTTTTGCTGCCGTAGGCAGGCATTGTTATTTCTTGTACCAGACTCAGTGGCTGAGGCTGTTTGGCTGCTATATAGTCTGTGCCGGTGTTAGGAAGGACGTAGTTGTTTAGTGCAGTAATGGTAGATGTTATGTCGCTGCCCACAGTAAGAGATGCGAGATTAGGCATGCCAGTCAATCCTGCCCATGAGTCTATTGCCGAATAGTTGGCAATGGCATAAAGCTTATAAGTTGCGTTTGGCGTCAGGTCGTTGAATGTGGCAGTAACCTCTGTTGGACGCGTCGTCTTGATTTCGTTGTTGAAGTCGGCATAACCCACCAGCTTGTTTGTATTGTCCACCAGCATCAGCGTGGCTCTATACAGTCGGCTTCCGTCCACCAGCAGTTCCCAGTCAGACCATGTGCTGTTAGCATTGTCTGGGTCGTCGCTCACTCCGCGCGTAGTTATGTCAACCTTTGGACTGCCAATGTTTATTGTCAGGATTGTTGTCAGTTCGTCGTTCGGTTGTGTCAGTGTGTCATCGCTGTCGCAAGAGCTTGCGCCAAACAATAATGTCAGTAATAGCCATACTGCGGTACAGCTATTAACCCATCTGTATGTTTTTTTGTTGTTCTTATGCATATGTTGCTCTTGTTTGCGTTAGAATGTTATGTTGTAGGAAGAGTCGAGCTCGTTCCATTTCTTTATTTTCAGAGTTATGGAGATGTCGTTGTTTGGGTCGATGGTAAATGTATATCTATAGATGTTACCTGCTTCCCATTCTGTTGCTGGAATAGTAATGGTTCGTATCTCAGTTGTTGAACCATTAAATACGGCAAGGTCAACGTTTACATTTCTTGTTGCAGGTTTAGGAAAAACCATGATGCCGCCGGCAACGGTTGTTCCTGTGCTGGCCAGTTCCCATCCTGCCTCATCGTTGTCGTCGGTGAATAAAGGTGCAGCTTGTGTTGTTGCACTGTTTAAAGTCCATTCCTGACTGTTGCTGTATGAAGCTGTTGTTGGCGTTCCTTCGCCATATATGGAAATGTTTTTCAGCAATGGCTTGGCTGTCGATGTGCTGGATTTGCCGACAAACTCAAGCTGTGCCAGTGCGTGTGTGAAATATAGACCTACTGCGCTGCCATTATCCGGATATACGTGTCCGGCGGCCGATGCTATTAGCAGATCGGTATTCTGCTTTTCTTTAATGTTATAATTGCTAATTGCAAAAGTGTTTGGTGCAATGAATGTTGCAGCCACGGTATTGGGATAAACAGCATAGAAGTTATAGGTGTTGAATGTCCATTCCACTCCTGTGTCGTGTGTGCTGTTGCTGCCCAGTGTGATGTTTGTGCCGTTAAATACGGTTGTTGTTCCGAATCCTCCCCAAACCTTGAAACCTTCGTCTTTGACATTTGTTATATCAGCTACGGCACGTGTCGTTTCGATACTTGCACCAAAAACAATATTGCTCCCTTCAGCAGGAGTATAATCGCCGTTGTCTGAGCTGCAAGCCAGACAGAGCGCAACCATTGGCAGTATCTTCAGTAGGTTCTTCATTCGTTTGTGAAAATTCTTTGTTTTTTTTGAAATATCTCTTGGGCGGGCATGCCGCCCAAGAGATATAGTTGTAATAATCTTTTGGATTAGAGAGATACACTAGGAGTTGCACTCTGCCAGTCCTCAACAGATATTACATTGAACTCGATGTAAGATGTAGTTGGTTTGATTGAACCAGTGTACTTGTAGAGGTAACCAGGCTGCCACTTAGCACCTCCTGTAAGAGCAAGAGAAACATTTGTATAGTTCTTCTCGTAAACCTTGTTGGCAGGAACAGAAGCATCGTAGAACTCAACCTTGAAGCTTGCTGTAATAACATTTACATCGTTAGTTGGGTCAGAATCATTTTTTGTGTCAAGTATTGTCTGATTTGGGATAACGATGTGGTCCTCAGATGTAAATGCAGCACCCTGAGCAATGTTTTCTGTTGTACCAGCAAAAGAAAGAGCCTCAGCTGTGCCTTCTGCAGTCCATGCTGCTGCACCGTCAAATACGCAATCACCCTGCTTCAAAGCGCTGAATGTGATATTGCTAACCTTCATTGTGTAGTTCTCTGTAGAGCTGTTTGTCAGAACGAACTGAACTTTTGAAAGCAAGTGCTTGAATGTGAGGTTAACAGCAGCATTAGTCAAACCTGTGTTGTCAACTGTTGTTGTTGCAGCAACGAGGTCACTAGCGTCGTTTGCTACTACATCAGAGAATGTGAGAACGCCTGTTGCATTGTTATAAGCAGGAGTAATCTGAGCAGAAGCATTTGTTGTTGCGTAAGCTGCAAACTTGTAGCTGTTAGCTGTCCATGCTACATGATTTGTGTAATCCCAATTAGAACCATCTTTTGTTACTGCAACGTTGTCGAATACTCTTGTTGTACCATAACTACCAAATACATAGAACTTTGTGAGAGCGTCTGTGTTTGTAACAGCACGTGTACCCTTGTCAACATGGCTCTCGAAAGTAATCACGTTGTTTGTGTTAACTTCCATCAGCTCGTCGTTTGAACAACTTGTCATAGCTGCTACAGCCAGACCAAGCATAAATAAACTCTTTTTCATAAGCTTAAAAATTAAAAAGTTATTAATAATGTTGTTAATTGTTTGTATATTGTTTATATATTTTTTTTCTATTTTTTTTTAGGAGTGTAGGAGTGTAGGATTCAAAGGCGGCCTCTCCCCCCGCCCTCTCCTTGGAGAGGGAGCTTGGCAAGCAATCCCTCATCCTTCATCTCTCATCTCTCATCCCTCATCCAACTTAGGAGTGTAGGAGTGTAGGAGTGTAGGAGTGCCGCTTCGCTTAGGAGTGTAGACGTATGCCTGACATGCAATCCTTAATCTTTAATCCTTAATCCTTAATCCAACTTAGGAGTTCAGGAGGGGGGTTACAGCGGCAACGGCACGTCAACCACGTCGCCCCAACCATCCACACCGATGATGAAGCCCTTGCTCTCGTCGCGGGTCTCGTCTATCTCAATGCCCTTGATTACGATGATACCTCCAGTAGGCTGGTTCTCCACCTGCTCGGTCACATCGAAGTCGTGCTGCTGGAAGTTACCGTTCTTCAACAGCATCTCCAGTGCCACACCATACTTGCGTTCTCCACGAGTGTAGTTAGGGTTAGGGTAGTCGGGCACACCGAAGGTCTTCACTGTGGCCATTACTCCAAACGAACTGTCAACAATCTGGCAGTCGAACATCACCGTAGCCACATCTTTCGTTGTCCTGCCGTCGTGCATCTGCACACCTCGAGCCATTCCCGCAAGAGCACCCTTAGCCTGTGCCACGTGCTCAGCACCCTTTGACACCTCGAAGCGTATCAGGTAGGTGTAAACAAGTGGATGCATGGTTACATCCATTGGTGTTACCTCCACCGACTTCTTCACTGTTATAGAGTCCATGTAAGCACCGTAGAGCATGTCTGGCGGTGTCATGGTTGCTTCTTTCGTACCACGAGTAATCTTTGAGTTGCCACGGTATGTTGAGCGCACCAAGGCGCGGGTGGTAGCGTAGGCAGTCTTAAACTGGTCGGTACCCTCAAACACGATATACTCTGTGTCGTTGTTGTAGAACAGCATGTCGTAGCGTTTTTCCTCTTGGAAGAACACCTCACCTCCCTGCTTGCGCAGGTTACGCTCCGACTCCTGTGCGTCATCATTATATATATGTACGCGTACACCCTCTGGCTCTGCTGGCTGCAGCTCCTTGTGAGTAACGCCATAGTCGGGCATTCTGTTCTCCCAGTATGACTGTCCGTCCAGTCCATACTCCCATGAACGGTCGTAGTTAAGGTTGAGCATATACTCAATGCGCTCCTGATGACCGCCGTGGTCATAGCAGAAATCCTTGTGCTCGCACGATGTCAGCAAGGCAATGGCGGCGAGAAGCATCATATATAACTTTCTCATCTGTTGCCTCCTTTCATCTTATATGTTTTCTGGCCTAAGAGCCATACGAGCGACACCTCAGCCTTGGTTGGTCCCCAGAAGCTGCGCTGCTTTTTGGCTTCCCATACGTAGCAGTCGTCAATATATGAATACTCGTTATACTGTCCGCCCTGATAGCCCAGTCCTATCACGAAGTCGAGGTTCAGTCGGCGTGCTATTGGCAGCGAGTAACCATACTCCACGCCTATGGCATAGCTAATGCGGTCGAAGAGTGTCTCGCCAGGATTGCCCGACATATATCCATGGCCATCTATGAGGAAGTCGTATGTCAGTGCCTGTGCGTAAATGCCAAGGTGATGACCAGTGAGTCGGTTTCTCCTTGCCGCCCTGCCAAACCATTTTCTCACGGCAAGCTCACCGCCGTATGTTCGCCAGTACCACGAGTCGCAGTTCCACCAGGCATAGTGCCAGTTGGCAGAAAGGCTGAAGTCATTGCCTAAGTACATCTCCAATCCAATGTTTGGCACCAGCAGAGCGTCGTAGAGCAGGTTGGTTTTGAGCGCGAAGAAATTGTCGCGCGCCACCACAGGCGCCTCCGCCTTTATGTCGGGCGTGCTGTAAACAGGAGTCTCAGACACGTCGGCGGTGATGTCAACAGGCGGCAGCTCTGGCGGTATAGGCATCCATACGCTTATCCATGTGGCGTAGCGCAGTTCAGGCATAATATGCTTTATGATATAGTGCCATGACCTTCCGCCGTCAAGACGCTTCAGTCTTACCTTCTTCTCCTCGTTGGCAATTCGGCTGAGCAGTATGGCCATCACCTCGTTGCGGTCGGCGCGGTGGTATGTTCTCTCCACCTCCTCAAGCAGTCCCTGCCAGTTTTCTGCTTCTGGGCGCAGTTTAATGATATCCTCAGGATATTGCTTGTCCTTTGCCATCATAGAGAGGATATGCTTCTTGGCAGTCTTTCCACGTTCCTTTGACAGGAATGAGTTGTATCTGAAAGGACCTTCAGGTGATGCGTATGAGTAAATCACGATACTGTCTACGTGAGGTGATAGGCTCAGGTATTTCTTTATTGTGTCGAGATTCTGAGCGTTGTCCATGTATTTTGGAAACAGTCGTGTCTGGTTGACAGGGTAGTAGATTCGGAAATGCCTTACCTCAGACTCTTTCTTATCGGCATTAATATCCCTTGCCTTGACATCTGTGATGCCAAGAATATTTAGGATAAATATGACCGATAAAAAATATGTGAGTCTCATTATTCTTTGATTCGTAATCTTTCGATTAATCTAATTTATCAGCGTTGTGCATTTTTTTTAAAAAACAATGCAAAATTAGTAAAAACTATTGAGCGGACGACCCTGCAATGCCTTTTTAAATATATAATTAACTTTTTTTAACGGGGGGGGTAAAATGAGTTGGGAATTAGGGGTTAGGAGGGAGGAGGGAATTATGAATTAGGAATTATGAATTAGGACTGCGAAGCTGATGAGCGCTAGCGAACTAATTAGGAGTTAAAGGGGGTAAAAGGCGGCCTCTCCCCCCGCCCTCTCCTTGGAGAGGGAGCTTGGCAAGCAATCCCTCATCCTTCATCCCTCATCTCTCATCCCTCATCAAAGATTTTCCGAAATTTTTTGACAAAATTTTTTCAAAAACCCAAAATAAAGCCCTCAAAACTCGAGAATTTTGAAATAAAAAATATTTTGCTCGAAAAAACGCCGAAAATCGAGTGCTTTTGTAAGGTTCTGAGGCTCAAGGTTTTAAGGCTGCGCGCGCAAAAATATTCAAGAAAAAACGCCTTTTGATTTTTCAAAACCTATCGTTTTACTCACCAAAACCATAGGTTTAGCTTTCAAAGAAGATAGGTTTTGCAACGCAAAAACATAGAAAACGGAGCCCAAAACCTATGCTTTTGAAAAATAAAGGCGTGATTTTTGATTTTCAAGAGCATTTTTGTTGTCTCAAAAGCCTAATTTTTTCTCTAGATTGAAAAATTTTTTTGTCAAAATTTTTACAGATTTATTTTTGAAATTTTTTGACAAAACTGCTTGCTGAGTTCCTAATTTGGATGAGAGATGAGAGATGAGAGATGAGGGATTGCTTGCCAAGCTAATGGCCTTTGACTCCTAATTTGGATGAGGGATGAGAGATTGGATGATGTAGGGGCAGCCTCCTTTAACTCCTAATTTGGATGAGGGATGAGGGATGAGATAAAAATTCCCCAATCCCAAATATTTTTCCTCAGTCTTCACCATATTTAATCAAAAAACTGTATCTTTGCACATTATTTAATAAGCGAATTAAAAAATTTACAACTAATAGCTATAAACAAATGAAGAAGAGATTACTTATTCTATCGCTTTTTTCTGTGATAACACTTGGTGTCTGGGCGCAGCGCACCGTTGACGTTATTGACCGTGGACTGGTGGCTGTTAAGGCCGCTGGCGGAGTGCTTTGCACATGGCGTATCCATGGCGAAGAGTATTATGATGTGGCATACAACATCTATCGTGACGGTACGAAGATTAATGATAAGCCGCTCACTGTTTCTAACTTTAAAGATACTGCCGGCTCGCTCACAAGCAAGTACACCGTGGCAGCCGTTGTGCGCGGCGTAGAGCAGGAGAAGTCTAAGGAGGCTACAGTGCTTGCCAATAACTACCTCGAGCTGGAGATGGATCACGGCACAATGACCAACACGTTTGTTCCTAACGATGCTACCGCTGCCGACCTCGACGGAGACGGCGAGATGGAGCTGATTATTAAGTTTGACAACTGGAACAGCGGCGTTGACGGCAAGTACACCATCATCGAGGCGTATAAGCTCAACGGCAAGAAACTGTGGTGGATAGACTGCGGCAGAAACATGGGCGACTTCCAGAACAACGAGATAAACATCGCTGCCTACGACTGGGATATGGATGGCAAGGCAGAGTGCGTGTTCCGTGCTGCCGACGGTACTGTTATTCACATGGCCGACGGAACCACTCAGAC
>JAZLCN010000041.1:0-29818 GCA_045614255.1 Prevotella sp. | reverse complement strand
AACCGCGATTGCGTATGGTAAGAAAAATTTGCAATGTAAATAACAATATTAACTTTTAGAATAAATTATGGAATTCATGGAAGAACTTGAAACCTTTGAAGCGACATTGATTGATGCTAGTGACATTGGGAGTCTTTTGATAAGATTTCTCTTTAATGCCATTTTTATATGGTTTGTGATACATAAACTTTATTATCCAAGAAGTCAGCGCAAGGACTACTACTTTACCTTTGCCATCATCAGCGTGAGCATCTTCTTCCTCATCTACTTGTTGGGAGGCGTAAAGATAAAAGTGGGATTTGCACTTGGTCTATTTGCTATCTTCGGCATCATACGCTACCGAACGGAGTCGATGAATGTGCGTGAGATGACTTATCTGTTCACCATCATTGCCATGACCGTGGTCAATGCCCTCGGTGTAACGCTGAGCTACGGAGAATTGTTTCTCACTAACATGATATTCATCGTTTGCATCAAACTGGCAGAGAACCAACCATGGTTGAGACATGTGTCGGAGAAGTTGGTTATGTACGACCGCATTGACCTCATCACACCCGATAAGCGCGAGGAGATGATTGAAGACCTGCACAAGCGTCTTGGGTTAGAAATCATTAAAGTTGAGGTGGGAGCCGTGGACTTCCTGCGTGACATTGCCATGATAAAGGTTTATTATGACGATCCGCACGAAACAAGCAACACTGTAAACAAGATAATGAAATTCCCTAAGGAAGGATAGGATGAATAAACGAGTTGACAAGCAGACAAGTTAATTGCCTTTGTTTTTCTTGGTAAGAGTCAACAGAATCAGACAACTCGTCAACTTGTTTACATGTTTACTTGTCAACTATAGCAAACAACTCGACTACTCATTTACTCATCAATTATAACAAACAACTCGTCAACTTTTAAACTAAAAAAATATGAAGATAAGACAAATATTAATGGCTTTTGCCTTGACAGCAATGGCATTGCCAACAATGGCACAGAGTCTTTGGACAACTGTAGAGGCAGAGAAAAAGATTGTAGGTAACTTTGGAGCTTATGCAGAATTGGAGTACCGCACACACGATGGCATGGAGTCAACCGAACGTTTTTCGGGAACCGTAGGACTGGAATACAAGATATTCAAGTTCCTAAAGGCGAATGCCGGATACTCATATATCCATCAGCAAACAGAAGATGAGATAACAAAGAAAGGCAACTACATTCCTGCATACTGGCAGCCACGCCACAGAGGATTCTTCGCTTTGACTGGCAGTTACAAATGGAAGAACTTTGAGTTCTCACTGCGCGAGAGATATCAATACACATATCGCACGGAACAGTCGGTGGATAAGTTTGATGAAGATGGCGACCGCAAAGCTGACGAGCTGATTGAAGGTAAGGGTAAGCATATCTTGCGCTCACGCCTTGAGGTGGAATATAAGATAAAGAAGTGTGACATCACTCCATTCGCATCTTACGAGCTTTACAGCGGACTGCAGGAAGCCATGGCTACCGACAAGATGCGCTATACCGTGGGCGCATCATATAAAATAAACAAGAAGCACTCTGTAAATGCTTACTATCGTTATATCGACCATAGCGACGATGATGAGTCTGCTGGACACATAATCGGTGTGGGATATAAAATTAAGCTTTAGGAACTTCCCATGCCACTCAGAGGATGGGGAGAATGGATGAGGGATTAAGGTTTGCATGCCAAGTTCCCTCTCCATAGTAAAAGAAATCGTAAAATTAGTGTAATTCGTTGTTAATATAAAACAAGCTACAAGTTAATGAGCCAACTGGTTAAATAAAGTTTATATAAACAACTCGTCAACTCCCAAAATATGAAAAATAAATTTTTATATCTGTTGCTTTCAGGATTCATCGCATGCAACATCGCCTGCTCATCATCGGATGACGAAGAAATAGTTCCTCCTCCAACACCAGACCAGGAAGAGGAAGAGAAACCAGAACCACCAGCACCACCAGTTGAGGATGGCGATGACATTCCTGCATACGACTATGACATAATGCAGTGGAATGGTGAGAAGGCTGATGATGCGGCGAAGGACAAGCCAAGTTATGACGTGGACTTATACCACGAGGCCAACGCATTCTCAAACATCGTTGAGGTGAAATATGATGGCAACACAGCTACTGTCACATCAACAAGCAGCAAGATAAAATACCAAGTTACCGATGCATACGTTACCATCGACCTGCTCACTAATCAGGTGAAGAACACCGAGATAAAGATTAGCGGAAAGAGCAACGACGGTGGATTGAAGATATACGGAAAAAACAAGTATAAGCTTACGATGAACGGCGTTGAACTGTCGTCAAGACGCGGTCCTGCCATTAACAACCAGTGCAAGAAGGCATTGTTTGTTCATCTGACAGAGGGTACAACAAATATTCTGAAAGACAGCACCATCTATGTCGATGATGCTCACTACGTGGAGACTACAGCAGCGGAGGAAGACCGCAAGGGTTGTTTCTTCAGCGAGGGCAACATGGTATTCAGTGGCACTGGCGTACTAAGCATTGCAGCAAAATACCGCCATGGCATCGCTACCGACTCATGGCTGTACACTCGTCCAGGCGTAACCATCGCCATAACTGAGGCAGCAAAGAACGGCATACATGTGAAGGGTGACATCGATGACAATATGGGCGTTAAGATCGCGGGCGGACTAATACACACCTGCATTGCATCTGCTGCCGGCAAGGCTATCAAGACAGACCACAGCGTAGATATAAGCGGAGGCAAGGTTGTGCTCTATACATCAGGCGATGCACAGTTTGAGGCCGAAGAGGCAGACCTCTCATCTGCTGCCGGCATCAACAGCGACGGTGCTGTAACCATTAGCGGTGGTAACGTTACGATTAAGAGCAAGGGCGCTGCCGGCAAAGGCATCAATGCCACTACCGACCTAACCATCAGCGGTGGCGAGGTATTCGTGGCCACAACAGGAAACCGCTACGAATATTCTACCGAGCTCACCTCTTCGCCAAAGGCGGTAAAGGCAGACGGCAACATAAACATCAGCGGCGGTAAACTTACCATTGCAGCAACAGGCAAGAGCGACGGTGCAGAGGGATTGGAGTGCAAGAAGACACTAAGCATAAGCGGTGGCGACATCAATGTTTATGCTTACGACGATGCTATTAGTGCAACTGAGCAACTGACCATAAGCAACGGAACGGTTTACACCTATTCAAGTGCCAACGATGGTATCGACGTCAACGGTACGCTGACCATCGACGGCGGAACCGTTACAGCCATCGGCGGACAAGCTCCTGAGGGCGGCATCGACGTCGACGTAAAGGGCAAGTTCATGATTAATGGCGGCACCGTGGTTGCTCTTGGCGGCATGATGGAGCAACAGCCTGATGCCGCAGGCAAGCAAAAAAGCGTAATAGTAAACAACCTGAAAATAAACAAGGGCGACAAACTTGTAGCAAAAGATGCTAATGGTAAAGAAATCATTGCCCTTGAATCACCCCGCACATTCAGCGAGAGCAGTATTTGCATTAGCGCCACAGGCATTGCATCTGTAGAAAAGGCGGAATAAATCGTTTACTAACCATACTACAAATACAAAGTTTGTATTTATCTCAAACCACAAATTACACTAATTAAGCGAATTGCTTTTCAATATAATTGATTCGTGAAATTAGTGTAATTCGTGGTTTATTTATGTATGTATCTTTGCATAATACAAAGTGCGCATTTATATTTAAACCACGAATTACACCAATTAAGCGAATTGCTTTTCAATATAATTGATTCGTGAAATTAGTGTAATTTGTGGTTTCGAAGCGAATTTCTATTTAAAATATCACCAAAACATTCTGTGCTAAAATTAGAATCACAGGTATAAGGGTTTTATACACTTTCTTTTTGCAAAGAAGCAAATCAATGAAATAGGCGACAGCCAATATCAAAAGATATACAGTATCAAATGATGTTTCAATGAAGCCAAATAAAGAAGCAACACTAAAAATCAATTGCAAAGCAAACAAAACCTGCACCACCCAGTGATTGAATATTGCACGATAATACTCTACTGGCAAATTATTGACGTCTTTTTTTAAACACTGCAATCAATTCAAAAACGGCAATAGCAAGAATCAGCCACCAGAAACTGACTGTTGACTGCGGGGCAGTTGAATAATATATCTGAAGACCAACTACAGATATTGCAATGTCAAGCAAAGCATCTTTTGGGCTGTCGGTCATATAGTTAATAAACTGAGTCTTGTCGATATTATACACACGTGCAGCACATATTACCCACAAAACAAACAATAAAAACACAAGTACTACATTTGTGTAGAACAACCAATCTAAGGATTCCACAACAGGAAGCACTGCCATCAGCAGCAAGGCAATACGCGGAAACACCGTCTTTGCCATCAAAGCAAATTTATTAAAATTCATTGTCGTTAATTTAGTTTATTGTTGATTATGTTTGCAAAGGTACAATAATAATAGCAGATTGCAAAATATTGAGTTGGTAATCTGCCAAACAATGATTATTTATTCTAAAAACTGAGGTAAAATAGTTTTTGTTTGCTCTTTGACAAAGAATCTTAATAATTTGTTGTATTTTTGCAAATATGAATATTACGGCAATAAGAACAACTGTTTATAGCATCTTTATTTTGTTACTTACAGCTTGTGGCGGTTTCGACTATCGCCCCGAGTTGTTGTCTATCGACAAATTGTCGTCCGATAATCCCAAGCGTGCAATAAAGCAACTTGACTCGCTTAAAGCTGAAATGCAAACTGCTCCAGAACATGAGCAAATGTATTACCAGCTGCTTCGCATCAAGGCAGCCGACAAAGCATATATAGATCATACATCCGATAAAGAAATTCAGAAACTTTTAGACTATTACGAATCTGCAGGAAGCGACAAGTCTCTTTTAGCAGAGGTCTATTATTATGCAGGAAGTGTTTACCGCGACCTCAACGATGCGCCGCAGGCATTAGAATATTTCCAGAAAGCCCTTGACGCCTTACCCGCAGATGGGAATATTACACTTAAAAGTAATATATACAATCAAAGTGCCCATCTTTTCCTATATCAGAATTTGTATGCCGAAGCACTTAAAATGTTTAAGGAATCATATATTTGTGATAGTATAAAGAATGACACAACAGCACTTATTTATAGTTTAAGAGATGTTGCTTTTACTTTCGATGCTATAAATCAAAAAGATAGTAGTTTTTATTATTACAATAAAGCGTATAATCTGGCGGAAAAGTATAATAAATATGAACTTAAAGAACATATTCTGGGGCAAATGGCCGCATATTATCTACATGCCAAAGAATATGATAAAATGTACGAATGCTTAAAACCCAATTTGTATCATAGCAAAAGAAAAGACAAAATAACTAGCTATAATCTAGCTGCAATAATGTTTATGCGAATAGGAATGTATGATTCTGCGCATTATTATTGCAACAAGGTGTTAGACAATGGCAAGATGACAACAAAGCAAACCGCCATTTACAATCTTTTAAAGATATACTCCCAAAGAAAAGACTACGAGAATATTCAAAAAATGCTAAAGTTGTACACGTTATATACAGACTCTGTAAACAAGACCACTGCTATTGAGTCTGTTGCACGTATGAACTCATTGTATAATTATCACATAAGAGAAAGAGATAACCTTTTACTAAAAGAGGAAAATAAAAATAATCTCATAAAAATTTTCATTGCTGTCATAATTTCTATTATTACAATCTTCGTACTTATTATATATGGTATTAGAACAAAACATAAGCATCAGCAATACAGGAATCAGATAAACAATCTTAAACGCCTGAGGCATGAAGAGTATCTAAGAAGCGAGGAATATATACAAAAAAACTTAAAAGAGATTGAGCGTCTGGAGGCTGAACTTTCTAACACCAGCGATGAAAATTACATGCTTAAAGAACAGTTGAAAGAAAAGGTTGACGAACTTGTTCTTGCCAACAACAGGGCGCACACTGAAATTGAAATTAAGCAGAAGCAAAGAAACAAACTTATGGTTTCAACAGCCAACGACATAATCAATAAGAGGATTGCGCAACAGAAACCACTGAACAAAAAAGATTGGCAAGAAATCAATGAATGCATAAACGAAATATTGCCTGATTTCAAAACAAATCTGTATGGTTCTTGTAGCGTAAGCGAGCAGGAATATCACATGTGCATCCTCATCAGAATGGATGTTGGCAATAAAGAAATGAGTGAACTTCTTTGCAGAAGTACAAGTGCCATATCGCTTGCAAGGAAGAGATTGTATTCTAAAATCTTTGACAAAGAAGGAACCGCAAAGCAATTTGATGAATACGTCAAGACGCTGTAATACAGAGATTTATGGATATCGTGTAAATTTTATGTAAATTTTATTACCGTCGCTTTCTTAGATGTAAATTTTTTGTAAACTTGTTTTTGTAGATTTTTTTATATTTGTTTTTACCTTTGCAGCACAAAAATATTAATTAACTGTAAATGTAAAAACATATGAAAAAGAAAACAGCTATTCTATTATTTGTCTTGTGCAATCTTTTATTCTTGCCATTACTAATTTATTGTATTATAATAGAAAAGCAAACAAATTGTTTTGTAATATCAGTTTTATATGCGCTCTCTGTTATTGGATTTTATAGAATAATAAAGTCTAATTGACTATACCTTATTTCGCAGATTCCAAGCGCAATGCTTTGGAGTCTGCTAATATTAATTAACTGTAAATGTAAAAACAAATGCAAGAAAAAATAAAAGTAAGCCTAAGGTACCGCATAGGGTACTTCGCAATTATGCTGATTGTTTATTTGTTGTTTCTTTTGTGGGATTATCATATAAGGGACAATAAAGAATGGATTTTGTATAATGCAATACAATGGGGCGTAATGTATGCTGTTATTTATGTCGTTTTTATTGGCCGCATGAAAATAGAAATTGACGATAGAAATTTAATCTGCAAACCATTTAACTCTTACTGTAAAAAGACGATTCGATTAGATTGCATAGATTATGTTATTGAAGAAAAAAGCTTTATAAAGAGAGTCGTTGTGTATTATAACAATGGGCAAAAAGTTATTCTGCATCCAGAAGAGCCTAAGGCTTTGGTAGAAAAGTTGAAAAAGATAAACCGATATTAATTTAACTGAATATTAACTTAATCAATGGTAATTTGTACTTTAACGAGTTAAATTGCCATTGGATTATAACCAAACTCGTGGTTAACATATTTGATTTGTTTACTTTTGCAGCGTCTTTAAAAAATTAATTTAAAATAAGTATGAAACCATTTAAAAGAATTACAATCAAAGCCATTATGTGCTTTTTGATTTTCTGTGCTTTCAGCCAGAACACAAGTGCCCAGGAAACTACAAAGAGTTGGTTGGATCCGCTTCATCTTGAAACATCTTTTGAGGCTGGTTCACAGCATAAGCAATTGATGCCGTTCGGCATGAAAATGGATTTGAACTATAATTTAGGTAAGGTGTTCTCTATCCATGCCATTGGTCAGGCAGACTATTTTGTGCCAAAGAATGGAATGACGGCAGATTACAACAAAGCAATTAATATTGGTGGCGGTGTTGGTTTCAAACTGTTTCCAAAATTAAAGGATTTCAACACCTTCGAGCTAAGGGCTGATGTTACAACAACAGTAAACAGCACCGA
Source organism: Prevotella sp. (assembly GCA_045614255.1). Taxonomy (GTDB): domain Bacteria; phylum Bacteroidota; class Bacteroidia; order Bacteroidales; family Bacteroidaceae; genus Prevotella. Next base: position 22,133 of record JAZLCN010000041.1, on the reverse strand, counting down.
CTTAAAGAATACTACATATTCTGCAGGTATCTATTGGTATGGCGAGAGATGCAAGCGTGGCATATCACCTGTAATAGGCATCGGTTATAAGTTCCGCGATTATCGTAATGAAGGTTTCTCTAACTATAGCGGATATTACGTATCGTTAGGTTTGAGATTCTAGAAAATATAATTAATTGTCTTTATATAGCAGATTACAAGCGCAATGCTTTGCAATCTGCTATTATTGTACTTTTGTAAACATAATCATCCAAAAGCAACAATAGTAATGAAACAAGTTTACAAATCTAAAGTTGACACTTGGTTGACATTAATAAAATTACGGAAATATCAGCAACAAGAACATTGTTGTCGGCACCCGCGTCTTCATTAGACAGGCTAAGAATAAAATACGGCTATGATGAAATAATAATTTCTCCCAAGGATAAGGAAAAGTTTATCGAGAATATTTGTCGTATATCCCACAATAACATCAAAGTGAACCTGACTAGAAATTAATCACCTCAACAACAGATAAAGATTATATTTCTGTCCAAACAACGACGTGTTGATGAGCAAAACCACTAATTACACCAATTAAACGAATTGCTTTTAAAAAACAATAAACCACGTTCCCGAAAACCATTTAACAATTACAAGTTTTCTACAAAAATCTTGTAATCCGATTACAAGCGCCGTGTAAAACCATTACAAGCATCGTGTAGAAACATTACAACGCCCTTGTAGTTGAGTTACAAAGGCGTTGTAATACATTAATTTCTTGTTGTCTTATTTCTCAGTTTAATTCGCTAAATTCGTTTAATTATTCGCATTTGCTCATCAACTCGTAGTTGTCGTTAGAAATATATCAGCCTTTATGTCTAAAACAACGAATTTAACGAATTTAACGAATTCTCATTTGTCTTTATGTCAAAAACAGACTAAATCTTTTTCAAAGAAACGGCGAAGCCACCGCCTGGTGCCTGCTGCAACTTCAGCACGTCGCCCTTCTTCACTGTGCGGCGAACAATAGTGTAGGCCTTTGGATTAGTCTCGTAGTGAGCATCCTTGGCATCCTGATAGATGGCGCACTCGTACTTACTGCCCTCATCGAGGAAGTCGAGCTTGACAACCGACTTATGACCGTTCTCATCGCACTTGCCACCGATAAACCAATTGTCGGTGCCCTTTGCCTTGCGGGCGATAGTGATATAGTCGCCTGGTTCTGCCTCAAGATATTTTGAGTCGTCCCAATCTACAGCCACGTCGCGGATGAACTGGAAGGCATCGTCGAACTTGGCATAGTTCTCTGGCAGGTCGGCAACCATCTGTATTGGGCTATACATAGTAACGTAGAGAGCCAACTGACCAACAAGTGTAGTATGTACGAAATGAGGATTGTCGCTCCATGTTTTCAACTGAGTTTCGAGAATACCCGGTGTATAGTCCATAGGACCGCCCTGCAGACGGGTGAACGGCAGGATTACGGTATGGTCGGGATTGCTACCGCCAAATGCCTCATACTCTGTTCCGCGCGCACTCTCATTGCCCATAAGGTTAGGATATGTACGGCACAGACCTGTTGGACGTGTTGCCTCGTGTGCGTTGACCATAATCTTGTGTTTGGCAGCCTCTTTCACTGCGTAAAGATAGTGGTTGTTCATAGCCTGACTATAGTGGTGGTCACCGCGTGGGATGATATCGCCCACATAACCGCTCTTCACGGCGGTATAGCCATATTTGTTCATCAGCGAGTAAGCCTGCTCCATCCAACGCTCATAGTTGGTAACACTTGAAGATGTCTCATGGTGCATCATCAGGCGCACACCCTTAGAATGAGCATACTCGTTGAGAGCCTTGATATCAAAATCAGGATAAGGAGTGATGAAGTCGAACACGTCCCACTTCCACATGTTTGCCCAGTCTTCCCAACCTTCGTTCCATCCCTCTACGAGCACCTGGTCGATGCCATTGGCAGCAGCGAAGTCGATATAGCGGCGCACATCCTTGTTGTTGGCGAGGTGGCGTCCGTTAGGTTTTGCCTTTGAGTAGTCGAGCTGACCGAGCTTTACCGATGGATATTCGTCGGTGTAGTGCCATGAGCTCTTGCCCACAATCATCTCCCACCAAACACCGCAGAACTTCATTGGCTTTATCCAAGACACATCATCGAGAGCACATGGCTCGTTGAGGTTGAGTATAAGATTGCTTGCCAGCATATCGCGAGCATCATCGCTCACGATAACGGTGCGCCATGGTGTCTGACATGGTGTTTGCATGCAGCCCTTCAGTCCTGTGGCATCAGGAGTGAGCCATGACTCAAACACCATCTTCTTGTCGTCAAGATTAAGGTGCATTGTGGCATAATCGATGCAAGCCGCCTCGTGGATATTGATATACAGACCGTCATCACTCTTCATCTGCAATGATGTCTGTACGCCCGTTGGCGAGAAAGGAGTCTGCGAAGAGTTGCCCCACACTATGGCGTCGTCCATCAGATAACGGATGTCCGACAGTTTTGATGTCATAGTAGGATACTCCTGTGTGTCATAGTCGCCTGCCACCCACCATGCGGTGTGGTTGCCAGCCATGGCAAACTGTGTGCACTCTTCCTTTATGAGGAAATAGTTGAGTTCCTTCTGCTGCGGGAACTCATAGCGTAGTCCCATGCCATCGTCATAGACGCGGAAGCGGATGATGATGTTTCGATTAGTAACAGCTTGATTGAGCGACACTGCCAGCTCGTTGTAGTTATTACGTATAGTGGAAGTCTCGCCCCACACTGGCTTCCATGTCTCATCGAATGTAGAAGTCTTAGTGTCCTTGATGGCAAAACCCTCCATGAGGTCGGTTTCGTTCTCACCCTTGCTGGCATGCTTGTCCTTAGCCAGTTGCAGTCCTAAGTGGCTTGGCTTGACTACCGCCTTGCCTTTATAGTTCATCTCGTATGTTGGTCGTCCGTTGCCAGTAAGTGAGAACTTCAGTTCCACATTGCCGTTGGGCGACTTCACTGTCTGCGCCATCATAGCCAGAGGCAGCAGGAGCAGCGATAAAAGGATATTTCTTTTTTTCATATTTTTGATTTTTTTTATTTTTGGGGTTATAGTCTAGGGGCTAGGGGGCCTAGGGGTTCTAGAGATTCTAGAAGTTCTAGAACGTTCTAGAAGTTCTAGAGGTTCTAGATTTCCTAGGGCTTCCCAGGGTTTCCTAGATTTCCTAGATTTCCTAGAGATTATCTTCCGCTCTGTCTAATCATCTCGCACACTTCATTATTGAAGTCGTCGGCCTTAAGCAGTTCCTCAATAGTGAGGTGCATGCGATAGCGCCAGTAGTGGCGTGGATTGGCTGGGATATTGATACGCTCGGCATTGGCATCAGGCAGACGCAGCTGCTCGTCGATGGCCAACCAGTCTTGCAATGAGAGCAAAGACAGCATTGACGGGCACATCAGATGCTGAGCCACGATGTCCTTTGCCAACCATCCTGGCAGCGGATGTGGTGCGGCATCACCGCGGTGGAGCATGTTGTTATAGTATTTCTGTGTGCGCACATTATCCTCGTCCCACCACTGACGCAGTGTTGACATATCGTGGGTTGATATAGTAGCCACAGAACGGTATGGATTGCGATGCAGATAGCCAAACTCCACCATTGGGTCTTTTGGCATTGACTGAATCTCAAGACTCAAGATGCGCAGCTCGTCCATCACCCATGGCACACAGTCGGGCACCATACCTAAGTCCTCTGCACAAACAAGCATACGAGTGGCCTCGGTGAGTCGTGGCAGTTTCTTCATCGCCTCCTTATACCAGAAGTGATTGTTGCGACGATAGAAGTAGTCAACATACAGTTTGTCGAACGCCTGTTTGTCGCAGTCATAGAGAGCCTCATAGATATAATCACTCTGTACGCCAATACGAGGATGGTACATATCCTTGTTCTTACGGTCGCGCACAAACAGGACATTACTGATGAGGGAGTAAAGACCTTCTTTTATTTCAGTTGACAAGTTGCTTGCATCTGAAGGTGATGTCTGAACTCCTGACGTGTTGTTGAGCGGAGGCGAAAAACTCCTGAACTCCTGAACTCCTACTCTCTTGAAATACTCCTCCACCTTGCGCTGAGTGTCAAACTCTGGTTTCATGGCATAGCGGCCATCGCCAATAGGATTGAGGAATTGTTCACGAACATCGGCTGCTTGATTCTTAAATACACGCTCCAGCACCCAATCGGTAATGAATGGTTTTGTGAAGAACTCCTCCTGGAAATGCAAACCATAGCCTTCTATCTCGTCTACTGTCATTGCCAACGCTGGTGAGAACTGTCCCAGTAGGCCATGAACAGAGTCGATAGGTATCTCCCAAATACGGAAGAAACCAAGCACATGGTCTATGCGATAAGCATCGAAATACTCAGCCATCTTACGGAAACGGCGCACCCACCATGAGCAACCGTCTTGCAGCATCACATCCCAGTTGTATGTTGGGAATCCCCAGTTCTGTCCGTTCACAGAGAAAGCATCAGGCGGTGCTCCTGCCTGTCCGTTCATATTGAAGTAGCGTGGTTCTACCCATGCCTCAACGCCATCGCGGCTGATGCCAATAGGAATATCACCCTTCAGCAACACCTGCTTGCTGTGCGCATAGTCGTGAGCAGCACGCATCTGCACGTCGAGGTTAAACTGAACGTAGTACCAGAAGTCTTCTTTAGTTGACGAGTTGGTTGTTCCAGTTGACAAGTTGACGAGTTGACAAGTTGACGAGTTGGTTGCACTCCTAAGATACTCATTATCTCTCTTCACACTGAACTCAGCATAAGGTACGAGCCAGTCTTTATTCTGCTCGAAGAACTGCTTGTATGCCTTAGTGCGCTTTACCTTAGCTCCTTCCTGAGCAAACAGCTCACGCAGATAACTCATCTTGGCATTGTTCACACGCTCATAGTCAATCTGCGGCAGTGCATTCAGTTCCTTGCGCAACTGCTCATAATATTCACGGCGCGCCTCATCCTTCAGTTCTGGCAGCTGCCTTAGGTCGGTATACTGTGGATGCAGTGCATAGATGCTGATGCTGTTGTATGGATATGAGTCTGTCCATGTGTGAGTAATGGTTGTATCATTGATAGGCAGAATCTGTATGGCACGCTGTTTGGTGCGCTCTGCCCAGTCAACCATCTTCTTCAAGTCGCCAAAGTCACCCACTCCGAAACTGCCCTCGCTGCGAAGAGAGAACACTGGGATAACAGTTCCTGCACCTCTCCATGGATAAATTTCGAAGTTGGCAGCCTCCAGTTCATATACAATGACACTGCCTGGTTTTATCTCTGGTTGTGATATAGAGCGATTGCCACATGTCTCCCACATTGGCGTAACATCCTTTTCGGCGTCAAGGATTACAAATTTAAACTCAAACGTCTGCCTGTCTATAGCATCCGCATTGAGAGCCACCACCCACTCGTTGGGCTGCTGCTGGCACATTGGCAAAGCCTTCTGGGCTTCCCAAGCACCGAGATATGGGGCATCGCCAATCAGTCCGAGCCATTCGCCCTTGCGCAACTGTGGCGCGCGTACCTTTAATATTATTGTCTTGTCATAATTTGCGCTTTTAACAGCAGTAATGTCTGCATTGTCAAAAGCTGAGCTATAAAGATATGAGTTCTCGGGAATATCTATCCAGCGGTCGTACACGATATGAGTCTTGTCGCCATTGCCCATTGCCTCTATGTGATGAGGGGCTACAAGCCACTCGTGGCGCAACTCCTTGCCTGCACGCTCCACACTGTAATAATATTCGAAAGACTTTTCTTTCAGGTTATTAACCATGCATGTCCAATGCACTCCATTGCTGGTAGCCATCACATAGCGTGCTCCACTGCCGATAACATTAAGAACCAGACACTCGCCGAATGTAGTCCGGTATTTCAGATTGAATAATAAATTCATAGCTCTATATCAAATTATAAGTTATTTCAGATGGTAAAGTTACGAATTTATATTTTTCATGGTTTCTTATTAACTATTGTTTGCACAAACATTCAAAGCAAACGTTTGCACAAACAGAAGTTAAATATAAGAAAAATGTATTTCATCCGCCTTCATAACAAACAAGTTCGCGCGGCAGCTTAATCACTTTCAGGCGTTTATACCAAATTTTGCCTGTGGCAGATATGGGCTGTTCCATGCGACTGCTTATTATATAATATTGTGCGGTGTATTCATCGGTAATGTCGGTAAAAGCCTTTTTAATGCGCGAGCATTTCTCGTTGATGGCATTGTCTAAAGGGTTGACAAGGCGGTCTACACTATCCTCAATCTTGTCTACATCTATTATATTGGCTGTCTTTCTGTATAAAGCGCGCAATTCTTGGCGGTAATTAATAAGTTCCTTAAACTCAATACCCTCCGGATGGTTAAGAAACAACAGATACACGGCTTTATGCAATGGAGATATTTCCACTTCCTTATTATATGCGGGCAACAGGAAGCGGTAGTCTTTGGTTATGAGCAACTGACTGAGCTTAGATTTTGCCATCTCTACACGCAACTGCTCGACCGTATTGCAGCCTACCGACTGCAATATCAAATCAAGACGTCCCTCTTTACGAAGTACCTCTATGCCATTACGCACCTCCTGTGCAATATCTTCCAATGTCCTTGTCATCAGTATCTCAAAAGAGTTTATTGCTTATTCATTAAAAAACTTAAGCACCATTAGCTTTAATTTCTCTAATACCGGGTTGGGGGCTTTGGGTAATGGTTTGTCTGCAGGTTCCTCTTCTTCTTCATCATCGCATGCTGGCTCACTTTCTGGCATAGAGACTTCTTCATGAGGTTCCTGTACCTCCTCAGTCTTTGGTTCCTCTATTTCCACTGGTTGGGCATTACGTTTACTGCGACTATACAGTTTGCTGATAATCTCATCATAATACTCATCTGAATTTACTATCGACGCATTAACAGCCTCATCGTTCCAGCCGTCTCCGAGTCCTGTGGCAAGAATAGTTACTTTAGCATCGGTGCCTATGGTATTATCATTAGACAATCCCCAGATTACTTCTATATTAGGGTCGAGCGAATCCATAAATGCATCTATCTCGTTCATCTCATTGACAAACAGCGGTGCCTCTTCACCAGTATAGATATTGAATAGAATTCTCTTTGCCTTAGTAATATCACGTCCGTAGAGCAGAGGCGACTCAAGAGCATTGGTGACAGCTGCCTGCACACGCTTTTCGCCACTGGCACGCCCCATGGCCATGATAGCACCGCCACCGCCACGCATAGTAGCCTCAACATCACGGAAGTCAAGATTCATCTCGCCCTCTATGGTTATAAGCTCAGAAATGCTCCTCGCTGCGGTATCTAATATATCATCGGCACGCTTGAAGGCTTCCTTGACGCTTATCGGACTGTCGGAATAGACATCACACAAACGCTCATTATTGATTATCAGCAGGGCATCCACATTCTTGCGCATCTCCTCCACTCCCTTCAGGGCCTTCACTATCTTCATTTTTTTCTCAAAATAGAAAGGGATGGTGACGATGCCCACCGTGAGCAGTCCCAACGACTTTGCCACACCGGCAACCACAGGTGCGGCTCCAGTGCCCGTTCCGCCGCCCATTCCTGCTGTGACAAACACCATGCGGGTGCCATCATTAAACAGATTTTTAATACCTTCAAGGTTTTCCTCTGCCTCTTTCCTGCCTATATCGGGGTTGGCGCCTGCTCCCAAACCAGCTGAACCTAAAAGGAGTTTTACTGGCACAGGGGAGTTGGCGAGCGACTGACTATCGGTATTGCACACGGCAAACGTCACATTATTGATGCGTGAGCGGTACATATTGTTAACGGCATTGCATCCGCCGCCACCTACGCCAACCACTTTGATAATATTTTTTGACATGTCGACAGGCTCACCAAAGTCAACTAACGGGGTTTGGGTCTTATCTGTTTCCTTTATCATTTTTCTGCTGTTTATATTTTCTGGTTACAAAGATAGCCATCTTATCAGAAATAAAAAAATCTCCGCAAGGCTTGCAAGACTTTTTTTATATGTATGACATACCAATAGATTATCATTGACAATCCACGGGAATGTCAACGGCATTACATCATTACGCCATCGAGGTTACTGTAGCTTACGAAAGAAGGCGAAAAATAAAGTCAAAGAAAGTGGTTTTCTAATAGACAGGAAATAAGTTTCAAATAAGTAGAAACTATTTACCTAAAGAAGAAATCGGCAAATCAACTTATAACCGAATAGCAACGTCTAAGCGATTTGGCGCCACAGCCACATTCAGTTTATTGGTCTTAAACACCTTGGCGCTAAGGTAATAGCCAAGTTCTGTGCCTATTATTCCTATGGCAGCACCCGTTGTCACATCATACCAGCGATGACGATTCTTTGCCACCCTGTCCACCGCCACAAATGCAGCCACGCCATAACCAGCAATGCTCACCCAAGGCGAGTGATGTCCGAACTCCTTGTGCAGGGTATGCGCTCCAGCAAAGGCAAAGGTGGCATGACCAGAGGGGAATGAATAGTTGTCGCTATGGTCGGGACGCTCCTTGCGCACTATATGCTTAAGTATAAGCGTTGTGCCTCCAGCAATGGCATACGACATACCAGCAGAGAAACCCAACTGTTCCCAACTCTCACTGCGACTGTCAAGTCCACAGGCCTTCAATATCAATACCGATGCCATCGGCGTATGCTCAAGCACATCGTCGATGGCATCGGAATGCCGCTGCTGCGCCGAAACACCGAGCGCCGACAGACATATTATTATATATAGACAAATACGCTTCATACAGCAAAGATACTTCTTTTTGCAGAATAATCAAACTTTGCGCGTTGTCTTTTATATATTTTATCCTGTTTTACTTTTCTTTAATCACAAACACACAGGCAGAACCTATGAAAAGACTTACGCCTGCAATAATGAACATAGTGCTCTGCGCGCCGCCAACGAGTCCGAGTATCGTACCACCAAGGGCAGCCGCCACTATCTGAGGCAAGCAGATGGTGCCATTGAACAATCCGAGATATACTCCCATGTGGCCATGGCCTTCAAGGGCATTGGTAAGAAGCGTGAACGGCATTGCCAGCATCGCTGCCCAAGCACAGCCAATGAGCAGATATGGCACAAAGAGCACATACTGATTGCTGACAAATGGAACCAAGGCAAAGCCTATGCCACCAAGAACAAGACTAAGTGAATATGCAATCTTGCGGTTCTTTATCATAGGAAGCACCACAGCCCACAGCATACTGCCCACTGCCTGTACAGAAAAGAGCACACCAACCCAGTTGCCAGCTTCCTGATAACCAGCCGAAGACACTTCGGTTGTATTCCAGCAAGTGTCGGCGATAGCGCCATTAGTGTAGGTCCACATATACATAAATGCTGCCCAGCAGAAGAACTGTACCAAACCGACGGTCCAGAATGCCGATGGAGCTTTCTTCAAAAGCACGAACCAGTTGGCCGAATCATTTTCTTCTGTCTGTTCCTTTGGATTATATTCAGCATACTCTTTCGGATTCCATTCCTTAACCTTTAATGTTGTATAAACTACACAAAGCAACAATATTGCAGCTCCCACATAGAAAGAGTAGATTACAGAATCTGGCACAACGCCCTGTTTAGCCACATTGCTTATACCCAAGAGAGTAAAAAGATATGGGAACATATTACCAACAAGCTGACCACCGTTGCACAGAAAACTCTGGATAGAGTAAGCCAATGTCTTCTGCTTCTCGTTAACCATATCGCCAACGAGCATCTTGAATGGTTGCATGGCCACGTTGATACTTGTATCGAGGAGCATGAGCGACACCAAACCAAAAGTCATCACAGCAGAAAGAGCCAAGCCAAGCGAGCCGGCATTAGGCAACAGGCACATAACTGCCACAGACACAGCCGCACCCACAAACAGATAAGGGATGCGTCTGCCAAAGCGGCACCATGTCTTATCGCTAAGTGTACCAATAATAGGCTGAACAATAATACCCATCAATGGCGGCAGTATCCAAAAGTAACTCAGGTTATGCGGGTCTGCTCCCAATGTTGCGAATATTCGCGAAATGTTAGCACTCTGCAAGGCATATGCAATCTGTACACCGAAGAATCCAAAACTTAGATTCCATAGTTTCCAAAACGATAAATCTGGTTTTTGTTTCATATGTATTTTTTTAAGTTTACTTTTTTTAAGAGGTCGGACGTTATTTTGAGGAGTTCAGGAGTTTTAATTCGCATAAGCTCATCAACACGTCGCCTGTGCTCAACAACACGTCAGGAGTTCAGGAGTTCAGGAGTTCAGACATTTGCTTGACATGCATGTGCTCCTTTTTCATCTGAGTTCCCTTCCCTTCGGGAGGGGATAGGGGTAGGTTCCTATCTCCCTCTACCTTCCTCTATCTCTCGGAGAGGGGTTGGGTTGAGGGTTCTCTTCCCCAATCACCTCGTGGTTCCCCTAAGTATCAACCTGGTTCTCACAATGCGCTTCTCTACCTTATTCTTTGGAATTGTACCCTCTACATGACCAATGAGAATATTAGCAGCTTCCTCACCCACAACCCTGCCACGCTGCTCTACAGTAGTGAGCATTGGGTCACACGATATTGCGCGGTTGCCATTGGTAAAGCCACATATTGAGACATCTTCGGGCACTCTCAGTCCCATACGCTTAGCCGTATAGAGAATGCCGATGGCAGTATCATCATTCACAGCAAAGAACCCATCTGGGCGATTGCAGGCAGAAAGAATCTTAGGTGTAATAGCCTCTGCATCAGAACGGTTGTCGCAGAAATGTATAAGACTGTCATCAACTGCAATGCCATGCTTCAGCAAAGCGTCTTTATATCCGTTAAAGCGATTCTTTGAAATCTCAAGCGACATCGACGAACCATAGAAGGCAATGCGCTTGCAACCTGTCTCAATAAGATGGGAAACAGCTGTATATGTTCCAAAATAATCATCAACCACTACCCTACTGGCATTGACTCCTGTACAGATACGGTCGTAGAACACCAATGGTATGCCAGCATCTATTATGCGCTGGAAATGGTCATAGTGCTGGGTGTCCTTGGCCTGGGAGACGATGATGCCGCAAACCTTATTCTCGAAGAACGATTGGCATATCTTTACCTCACGCTCAAACTTCTCTGCACTCTGCGCCACCATGATACGATATCCACGTGCACTCGCTTCCTCCTCTATACCAGCAAGTATCGTGGCAAAGTAATAATGAATAAGCTCTGGGATTATAACACCGATAATCTTTATTGGCATCACACGGCTGTTGCGCAACGACTCTGCAATAACATTAGGTGCGAAATTGTGCTCACGAGCATATTTCTGAATTGCAGCACGCCGTTCAGCACTGATGCGTGGTGAGTCTTTCAGAGCACGCGACACAGTTGCTACGGAGATACCAAACTCCTTAGCAATGTCCTTCATCGTCAATGGCGCATTTTCTTTGTTCATAAACCGTTAATAGTGTTTAATAAGCCGTTTCTAGTGTTTATGCAACAAAGTTATTGAAAACATAGAAAACCAAAGATTTTATATTATTAAAAGATGTTTAAAGAAAAATGTAATCGTTTGCGCATGCAATATAATTTTTTTTAACTAACAAAAAGGGCATCGATATTAAATAGCAATTACCTTTGCATTTGGGCAAGGGAAAACTATGCTCTTTACTAACGTAAACATTTACAAATACACTAACTTAAATAAAAATCAAAATGAAGCAGTTAAACATTAGAATTCCGTTTAGGCTTATGGCTCTTTTCGTTGGGCTGTGCCTATCTCTGGGAGCCTTTGCACAGATTGCTGTCAAAGGACATGTTAAGGACGCTGCTGGCGAACCGATTATCGGTGCTACCGTACGTGTTGCCGGCAGTCAGGCAGCTACCGTGAGCGACTTCGATGGTAACTTCACCATCAAAGCCGAGCAGGGTGCTACTCTCAACGTTTCGTATGTAGGCTATCAGCCTGCATCAGTAGCAGCAGCTCCAAATGTAGTAATCGTACTACAGGACGATGCTAAGATGCTCGAGAACATCGTTGTAATTGGTTATGGTGTTGCTAAGAAGAGCGACCTCACTGGTTCTGTTACAGCAGTTAAGCCAGACACCAAGAACAAGGGTGTAGTTGTTAACCCACAGGACATGATTGTCGGTAAGATTGCCGGTGTTAACGTAACAAGCAGTGACGGTACACCTGGCGGTGGCGCACAGATTCGCATCCGTGGTGGTTCATCTCTTAACAGTAGCAACGACCCACTTATCGTTATCGACGGTGTGCCAATGGGTACACAGGGTATCAAGGGTGTAGCCAACCCTCTGTCACTCATCAACCCACAGGACATCGAGAGTTTCAACGTACTGAAGGATGCTTCTGCAACAGCTATCTATGGTAGCCGTGGTTCTAATGGTGTTATCATCATCACAACCAAGAAGGGCCGCAAGGGTCAGGCTCCACAGGTTTCTTACGCAGGAAGCCTTACCATCAGCACAAAGAAAAAGACTATCGACGTGATGGACGGCAACGAGTACCGCGCATTCATCAAGGACATCTGGGGCGAGGAGAGCGATGCTTACAAGGCTCTTGGTACTGCTAACACCGACTGGCAGGACGAGATTATGCGCACAGCTATAAGCACAGACCACAACCTGACTGTTAGCGGTGCACTGAAGAACCTCCCTTACCGTGTATCTTTGGGTTACACAAACCAGGAAGGTATCATCAAGTCTTCTGACTTCGGACGTTATACAGCTGCTGTAAACCTCAACCCTTCTTTCTTCGAGGATCATCTTACCTTGAACCTCAACGCAAAGGGTATGTACTCAAGAAGCCAGTTTGCTAATGGCGAGGCTATCAGCGACGCTATTGCATTCGACCCAACACAGGATCCACACGCATTCACTTCTGAGTACCACAAGGCTATGTTCAACCAGTATGACGCTGAGCACGGACTTGTTCCTGGCACAACAATGAACCAGGCTCTCAACAACTTCGGCGGATACTTTGAGTGGCCTATGGCAGGTGCTTACAATGACAGCACATGGCCTTACACATACAACAACCTGGCACAGAAGAACCCTCTGGCAATCCTCAACGAGAAGCATGACGTGGCTCACAGCCGTGCATTCATCGGTAGTGCCGACATCGACTATAAGGTACACGGACTCGAGGACTTGAGACTGCACATGACTCTTGGCGCAGACATCTCTAAGGGCCGCCAGAACACATACGTTACTCCTGCTTCTCCACAGTCTATCTATTATGGAAGCGACGGAGCCGACGAGATTTTCAAGCGCAACCTCTCATTGAGCACATACGCACAGTATTACAAGGACTTCAACAAGAACCACCACTTCGACATCATGGGTGGTTATGAGTGGCAGCACTTCTATCATAGCCAGAACAACGACTATGTAAGCTACTACCCTACTACCAACAACGATGCGACACTCGCTGGTACAGAGCGTCCTCACACTCCATACTCTTATAAGACAGAGAACTACCTCGTGTCTTTCTTCGGACGTGCTAACTACATCCTCAACGAGCGCTACTACCTTACAGCAACCGTACGTTACGATGGTTCTTCACGCTTCAAGGATCACTGGGCACTGTTCCCATCATTCGCTCTTGCATGGAAGATTAAGGAAGAGGCATTCCTGAAGAACGCCGACTGGTTGTCAGACCTCAAGCTCCGCCTTGGTTATGGTAAGACTGGTCAGCAGGATATCGGCAGCAACTATGCTTGGATTCCTACATACTCAATGTCTACTGGCACAAACGGATTCTATCCAGTGGCAGGCGATGGTACACTCTACCGTCCAGACAACTTCACACCTGACCTCAAGTGGGAGACAACAACAACTTACAATGCTGGTCTTGACTTCGGTTTTGCTGATCAGCGACTCACTGGTAGCATCGACGTTTACTTCCGCGAGACAACAGACCTGTTGAACTATGCTCCAACAGTTTCTATGTCAGCATTCCGCAACCAGGCATGGCAGAACATCGGTTCACTCGAGAACAAGGGTATCGAGCTTTCTCTCGACTGGAAGGCTATCCGCACAAAGGATTTGTTCTGGACATTGAACTACAACTTCACATACAACAAGAACGAGATTACCGACCTGAGCGGTGTGTCTACAGATGGCCAGCCAGTACCTAACACCGGTATCACCATTGGTACAGACAAGTATCTGCAGTACAACCAGGTTGGTCAGCCATACAACTCATTCTATGTATACCAGCAGGCATACGACAAGAATGGCAAGGCTATCGAGAACTGCGTTGTTGACCGCAATGGCGACGGCCAGATTACTGAGGGCGACCGCTACTTCTATAAGAGTCCTGCAGCTCCTGTAACAATGGGATTTGCTTCACGCCTCGAGTACAAGAACTGGGACCTCGGTTTCTCACTCCGCGCAAGCTTCGACAACTATGTATTCAGCAATATCGAGTCTGGCAATGCTAACTTGAACAAGAACGAGGTATGGGCATCTACCAACTTCCTGTCAAACCGCCCAGTAGCTTCTCTTGCTGACGGATGGCAGACATACTCTCCAACAGCTCTGCTCTCTGACCGTTATGTTCACAACGCTTCATTCCTGAAGTGCGACAACATCACCTTAGGCTACTCTTTCGAAGGCTTTGGCAAGGACGAGAAGTATAAGGGACTCAGCGGCCGCTTGTATGCAACTGTATCTAACGTATTCACTATTACAAACTACGATGGCATCGACCCAGAAATCGGCAACGGATATGACAACGAGCTTTATCCACGTCCACTTTCATTCATCGTTGGTTTGAATCTGAACTTCTAATTCTAAAAACAAAAATAGTCATGAAAAGATATATTAAAAATATAATTCCTGCTGCAGCCCTTGCGCTGACATTCGGAATGACATCTTGTACTGGCGACCTAGATGTAGAACCAATCGATCCAAACCTCTCACTGAACTACGATATTCAGGGTTTGTTCAACAAGTGCTATGCTAACATTGCGCTTGCTGGTAACGGTGGTGCCAATGGCGACTGCGACATCGACGGTCTTGATGGCGGTACAACAGGTTTTGTTCGCCAGATGTGGAACTCAAACGAGTTGACAACAGACGAGGCTATCTGCCACTGGGGCGATGATGGTATTCAGAGTTTCTGCTACAACACTTACGATGCATCACATCCAATGCTTAATGGATATTACGCTCGTTTGACAACAGGTATCTCTTACTGCAACCACTATCTTGAGGTGGCAAGCGGTCACGATGCAACAATGACTGCCGAGATTCGTTTCATCCGCGCATTACATTATTATATGTTGATGGATGCTTATGGAAACATCCCATTCGCAACAACACTGACACAGCCTGCACGCATGACACGCGCAGAGGCTTACACATGGTTGGAGACTGAATTGCTCGACCTTGTAAACGGTCTTGCAGATGCTAAGGCTAAGAAGTCAAGCGATGCCAACTACGGCCGCGTTGACAAGGCTGCTGCTTGGATGCTGCTCTCTCGCCTCTACCTTAACGCAGAGGTTTACACAGGCACTCCACAGTGGGGCAAGGCTGCACAGTATGCAAAGATGGTTATGGACTCTCCTTACAAGCTCAACACAAAGAGCGTTAACGGCTGGAGCGCTTACCAGATGCTCTTCATGGGCGACAATGGTGAGACCGATGCTGCTTACGAGGGTGTATTCCCAATACTGCAGGATGGTTTGAAGACCACAAGCTGGGGTACTTCACTCTACCTCATCGCTTCTACCTACGATGCTGACATGCACTCTAATCCTAACGACCCTATCGCAACAAACGGCACAGACCAGGTTTGGGGTGGTAACAAGGCTCGTCCTGACCTTATCAAGAAGTTCTTCGCTGACGGCAATGCGCCACAGGTAAACTCTTACAACATGACAGAGGCTGCTGGCGACGACCGCGCACTCTTCGACGGTGTTGGCCGCGAGAGCATCGAGAACACCAAGGGTTATCTTGGCGACTTCAAGGACGGTTATGCAGTGGCTAAG
Organism: Prevotella sp.; assembly: GCA_045614255.1. Lineage (GTDB taxonomy): Bacteria > Bacteroidota > Bacteroidia > Bacteroidales > Bacteroidaceae > Prevotella. The sequence goes on along the minus strand of JAZLCN010000041.1, from coordinate 6,106 downwards.
TTCACTAACTTCAAGACCGACGGCACAGCTGGTCACGATGCAACATTCCCTGACATGGACTTCTTCTTCTTCCGTGTGGCAGAGGCTTACCTTACATACGCTGAGGCAACAGCTCGCGAGAATGGCGGAACAGCAACTGCTGAGGGTATCAAGGCAATCAACGACCTGCGCACACGTGCTAACGCTGCCACAAAGGCTGGTTTCTCTATGAACGACATCCTTGACGAGTGGAGCCGTGAGTTCTACTTCGAGGGACGCCGCCGCGTAGACCTTATCCGCCATGGCAAGTATGCTGGTAACACCAACTACAACTGGCAGTGGAAGGGCGGCGTAAAAGAAGGCCGTAATATCGAGGACTACAAGATAATATTTGCTATTCCTGCTGCTCAGGTTAAGGGCGAAATAACTCAGAATGATGGTTATTAATTTAATTAAGTAGACAAGTTAACAAGTAGACGAGCAGACTGGTTAATGCTTTTAGTTAAGTATGAGACAAATAACTCGTTAACTTGCCAACTCGTTAACTTGTCAACTAAATAAAAAAACAATGATTATGAAAAATATATTTAAATCATCACTGCTGTTGCTATTAAGCATCTGCTTGTTTACCGCATGCGAAGATGACAACGACTCAAATCCAGTATTGCAGCAGCCTACAACTTCATCGTTCAAACTGAACACACCATCTTATGCGGCTACAGCCATCGACTTGGCCACATCTACAGAGATACCATTCACATGGTCACAGCCTGACTATGGCTTCCCTGTTGCCGCACAGTATCAGTTGCAGGTGTCTATTGCTGACAGCTGGACTATATCAACAGACGAGGCTGCTGCCGACGAAAGCGGCGCAACTAAGGCTGACTATGCTACTATCGAGGATATCTTCTCACAGGCAAAGGGCACACTTAATGCTGCTAAGTTGGCTAAGGCTCTTCAGCAGATTGCCGGATGGGCACAAGATGCTGTTCCAGCAGAGCAGGAAATCAAGGTAAGAGTAATGTCTGTTCTTGCCGGTGCTGAGACAATCTATTCTAATGTTGTTACTGTTAAGACCATCCCTTACTATGTAGAGCTCAAGGATGCCGCTCCTGTTCTGTGGTATCTCGTTGGTAACTGCATTGGTGACGGTTCTTGGGGCAATGGCGCCGACAAGATTGGCACTGGTCTTATCCCTCTGATGACTATCGCAGGCGAGGAGTATGACAAGGCTACAGGTACTGGTAAGATTTCTTACACAGGCTACTTCCCAGCAGGTGGTCAGTTCAAGATGGTTCAGATTCCAGGCAACTGGGATATCCAGAAGAACTTCGACTCATTCGCAGGCATCGACGCTACTCTCTTCGAGGGCAACTCAGATGGCAACGTATGTATCAAGGATGGTGCACAGGGCTACTATACTATCACTCTCGACACTAAGTCTGGTGATGTTTCTATTGCTCCTTACACTGCTACTACTCCAAATGTGTTCACATCTATGGCAATGCCTGGTGGACAGAATGGCTGGGACGCTGCTGCTGGCAACGTTATGTCTCCAACATTCACATACGACGGCGCTGAGAACCACCTCTGGACAACACAGCTCGTGCTCGAGGCTGACAACGAACTGAAGTTTGCTGCTAATGGCGGTTGGGATTACAACTGGGGTGCTACTGAGTTCCCATACGGAGCTGGTACACAGAACGGTGCCAACATTCCTGCTAAGGCTGGCAACTACACTGTATTCCTGAACGACATCACAGGTCAGTATATGTTTATTGCTAATGAATAAATAATTAAGTTGGCGAGTTGATGAGTTGATAAGTTGATGAGTTAACGAGTTAATGAGTTAATGAGTTGACAAGTTAATAGATGCAAGTCAAGTAGCTAATCAGCTCGCCAACTAAGAAAAAAGAATAAAACTATGAAGAAGATATTTTATATGCTGGGCATCGCTTTGCTGACTGCAAGCTGCACAGAAGATTATACAGATTGGGCATCTCCTCAGGTATTCCCAGAGGAAGAGGCTAAGACTGTTACAGTGGCCACAGCCGCTGCTGCCGATGTTGACTTCGCTACTGCTGAAGGCGACATGGTACAGTTGTTCGTGCCAACAGTAACTGCATCTGACGAAAACACTACCACCTATAAGGTTACTCTCTGGAACGAGGATAAGTCTGCATCAGAAGTAATCACAGCCAACAATGAGGGTTATGCTGCTAAGGCCGACCTTCAGACAGCTGTAGAGAGACTCTTTGGCAAGCGCCCTGTAATGCGCACTATCGCTATGGACATTGAGGCATACACCATGGTTAATGGTCAGAGCATCAAGAGCACATCAACAGGCACAATCAACGTAACACTTACTGCTCCTTACATCAGCACCACATACTATCTTATCGGTGCTCCAAGCGAATGGCTGCCAAACTGCACAACATTGCCATTCACTCACAGCGGCAAGGATGTGTATGAGGATCCTGTGTTTACAGTGATGTTCCCTGTAACAGATGGCGAGGTTTGGTTTGCTATTGCCGACGACAAGACTGTAGAGTCTAACGACTGGTCAATGGTGTTTGGTTGCGCTGAGGGCAACGGTAACAACGGCACAGAGGGTAAGCTTGCACGCCGTAACGAACTCACCGACGATGGTTCTTGGAAGGTTGTTGTTGAAGGCGACGCTAAGTTTGTTAAGATGACTATCAACATGATGGACTGCACATACAAACTTGAGAAGATGAACTTCGCAGAGTGGGCATGGCTGCCAGGCGACCAGAACGGTTGGAGCCATGGCGCAGCTGGTCGTATCCAGTCGGCTAACTTCGACGGTGTTTACACTGGTTATGCTTACTTGAACGGCGGCTTTAAGATGACATCACAGGCTGACTGGAACGGCACTAACTACGGATGGGCAACAGAGACAACTCTGTCAACAGACGGTGGCGCAGGCAACCTTTGGGCAGAGGCTGGTTTCTATGCTGTTACAGGCGACTTCGCAGCTCTCACATGGACTCTTACTCCACAGTCATGGGGTATCATCGGTAGCGCAACTCCTGGCGGTTGGGATTCTGACACAGACATGACTTACGACACTACAAAGAAATGTCTGACAGCAACTGTCAACCTCGTAGCAGGTGAAATCAAGTTCCGCGCTAACGACGACTGGGGTGTAAACTTCGGTGGCGACATCAACAACCTTGGCCGCGACGGTTCAAACATCGCTATTGCAGAGGCTGGCACTTACACCATCGACCTCTATCTTGAGCGTGTGTCAAGCGACAATTTCTACTGCACAATAACAAAGAACTAACACTCGGTTATTTACCAGAGTATATTCATAAAAGCGGTGCTTCACATCAAGTGAAGCACTGTTTTTTTTATTACAAAGCGCTTGTAACACTCCTACAAAGCTTTTGTAGAGAGCTTACAGCATTTTTGTAATAGTTTTACAAGGCGCTTGTAATCGGATTACAAGATTTTTGAAGAAAACTTGTAATTTTATTTCGGTTTCTGCAAACGTTTGCACGTTAATAATAATCAACAACACATTATTATAAAATAGCATAAGAATTTAAATCGTAACTTCGCAAAAGAAACATTAAACATGCAAAGAATGAGAAAAATATCTACACTAATTCTTACATTAGCCATGCCGCTGATGATGCTGGCGCAGGGATGGCCGGCCAACTATGGCGGCGTGATGCTGCAGGGATTCTTCTGGGACTCATTTGTTGACACTCAATGGACAAACCTTGAGAAAGAGGCTGATGAGATTTCAGAATACTTTGACTTGGTATGGGTGCCTCAGAGCGGCAACTGTAACACGTCGTACAACGTGATGGGTTATGCGCCAGTGTACTGGTGGGACCAGAACTGCACGTTCGGCACAGAGGCTCAGCTGCGCTCAATGATAAACACATACAAGCAGAAAGGCGTGGGCGTGATTGCCGATGTGGTAATCAACCACCGCGGTTCTGTAGGGATAAACGGCTCATGGGTTGACTTCCCTGCCGAGACCTACAATGGTGTGACATATCAGATGGGACTTGCAGACATCTGCAAGAACGACGACGGAGGCAATACTGCAAAGAACTACCCTGTGACAGGCGCCAACGATACTGGTGAGGACTGGGGCGGCATGCGCGACCTTGACCACACAAGCAAGAATGTGCAGGACAACGTTATTGCCTACCTTAACTTCCTGAAGAACGACTTGGGATATACTGGTTTCCGCTATGACATGACCAAGGGTTATGCCGCTAAATATACAGCTTTGTATAACTCAGCCGTAGGTGCGGAATATTCCGTAGGCGAATACTGGGACGGCAACGTGACAGCTCTGAAGACATGGCTGAACAATGCTAAGACCGACAACGTGATACAGTCGGCCACATTCGACTTCACCACACGCTACAGCGTGCGCGATGCTTGCAACGGCAACAACTGGAGCAAACTGGCCAACCGTGGTTTGGCTGGCGACAAGGCTTACCGCCGCTATGCGGTTACGTTCATTGAGAACCACGACACTCAGTATCGCTCTGCCGACTCGCCCAACGACCCGATAAAGAATTACATTCAGGCAGGCAATGCTTTCATCCTCTGTATGCCAGGCACTCCATGCGTGTTCCTGCCTCACTGGAAGAGCTATAAGCAGGAGATTAAACAGCTTATAAGCATGCGTAAGCTGGCTGGCATAACCAACCAAAGCGGATATGCCGAGCGCAGCACTGCAGCAAACCTCTATGCAGCAGAGGTAACAGGTCAAAATGGCAAACTTATCGTTGCCTGCGGTGGCGGGTCATATAGTCCTTCAGCCGACTATGTGCTTGCCATTACTGGGGCCAACTATAAGGTTTATGCGTCAAAGTCGCTTGAAACAGCATGGGCAAGCATTGCTTCGGGAGAGTTTGAGAAGGCATTCAGCGTAACACTCTCTGCCATTTCTGCCGATGCAAGCGCAAAGCTCGTCTATACCACCGACGGCTCTGAGCCTACAGCATCAAGCAAATCAGTGGCCAGCGGCACTCCTATAAGCATCAGCGAGTCGTGCACCCTGAAAGTAGGATTGCTTAGTGGCGGTCAGGTGAAGAACATTATCACACGCAACTATAAGATTGTGCCATTTGTTCCTCACACAGCCACAGTATATGTAAAGGACCCAGGATGGTCTAAGATGTATTTCTACGCATGGGCAAACGATGCCAACAACACACAGCTTAACGGCGGATGGCCAGGCAATGCGGTGACAGACACCAAGGTGATTGGCGGTGTGAAATGGTATTACAAATCGTTTGACATAAAGTCGAAAGACTACTCGTTCAACATCATCTTCGACAAGGGCAGCAGCAACGACCAGACTGTTGACATTGGTCCTATCAGCAAGGACACATATTTTGAGTTGTCTGCCAACAAGACCAATGGAAAGTACACCGTGACAGATGTCACCGATGCTATGACATCAGGCATCGACGCTCCTGCGCATGAAGCAATGCACAACGGTCCTACAAGGGTTTACTCTGTAAATGGCCAGTTGCTGCGCACATTGCAGAAGGGCGCATCGGCAGCCGAGGCTATAAGGGATATGCCTAAGGGCGTTTATATCATCAATGGAAAGAAATTTGTTAATTAATAATTTTGGTTTATAAAAAGCAGAGAAGGCTCGTCCGTGATGGACGAGCCTTCTCATTTTTCTTATCCCTTACTGGTCATTCAACAGGGGATGACATAATATTAAAGAAAGGGATTATTACATTTTTACTCAATAAAATCAGCAGCTCCAGGCGCTGTTGGCACTTTGTAAACACTTGTAGACTGCAAATTACCTACACCATCATAATAACATATATTTATAACCTTCCTATCTGAAGAAACGATGTAAGCAGTGCGATAATCCCAATACGGTTGACTGGTTCTATATTTTTGCACTAATCCTGCAGTTCCTGATCTATAATAATAATATATTATTTTACCATTTTGATAACTATGTCGTGTTATTCCGTCTGTACCATCCCCCATAACAAAAGATGGTTTTTGTCCCATATAAAGACGATCGCCATCAAAAGTAAATTGAGTATTATTTGAGAAACCAATAGGACCTGTCACACGCCCATCGGGATAAACAGTCTTTACA
>JAZLCN010000040.1:0-12985 GCA_045614255.1 Prevotella sp. | reverse complement strand
CCCTAACAGCGTTACAAGCATTGGCGATGGTGCTTTTGAAGCTTGCACCAGTACAAAAGAAATCACATGCAAAGTAGAAACACCGCCAACAATTAACACTTCTGTTTTTGAGGGAATAGACAAGACAATTCCTCTTTATGTTCCAAAAGGAAGTGTGCTGAAATATAAAGCGGCAGCAAACTGGAAGGATTTCGTTATAATAAGAGAAATTGCAGAGACAGAAACAGACGTTTATCTAACAATAACTGATTGTGCTAATGGAAATGTTAAGTTAAAAGTAGATGAAGACAAGCCATACTTTACTTTGAAGATTGAAGCAGAAACAGGTTGGCATATACATAGTGTGACATTCAACGATGGAGACGTAACAGCAGAACTTTCTTCCGAAGGTGAATATACAACTCCAGCCATAGGCACAAACTCACGTCTTAATATTGTATATGCACAAGGTTCATCTTCTGTCAATTCTGTGTCAGACAGCAAGATAAAGGTATGGGCTTCTGGCAACAATATTATAGTTGATAACGCCATTCTGAATGAAACAATCAACGTCTATGCACTAGACGGAATGAAGATAACAAGCGTCAATGCAAATAGCGACAGGGTTGAAATACCATTGACTACAGGTGTTGTTTATATTGTAAAAGTTGCAGATAAAGTACTAAAGGTTGCTCTCTAATCTGTTCTCAACCGACTTTATACATTCTTCCCCATCTTCCGAATCTGGAGGATGGGGATATTCTTTCAAGATTAGGGATTGCATCGTATGGCATCAAGACAGGAGGCCTTGACTGTCATGCCACCCTCATCATCTGCCATTTCTTAGCCACAAAGCAAAGAAGGGGTCATAAATGGTATAGACACCTTTATCTACCGTGATAAAATCTTTTTCTAAAAGGCCTCTCACTGCTGCATTAATGACACTGGAGGTTTGAAGATGATGCTTTTTTATAAATGTTTTTCCTGTTATAGCCTTTGCCTTGCCTTCCTTTGCTATTGCAATAAATACTTCACGCTGCTTTTCTGGAATACGTTCCAGCAGGTCTTGATACGTCTCTGAGAACATGTCAAGAATGTAATTTATGGCATCGTCAACCATATCGCAAGTACATTTACCACCAGGCAGCGTCTTTAGGAACAATACGTTAAGTATGCGCTGCAAACATGAGGTAACGGCATCGAAACGCTCATATACAGCTACCACGGCCTCATCCTCAATAGATTTACCATATCTATCAAATTGCATTTTGGCAAACTCTGTGTATTTCTCAACAGAGATTGGTTTAAGATTCATTACCAAAACCGACTGATAAAACGGTCGGGATGGCGAAGTAAATATCTCGCCCATCAGATGACGCTTGCTGCCTGAGAATATGAATGTGGCATTATTGCAACGTTGTATATATGTGCGCAACATGGCCTCTATATTATGCGCCTCGGCATAACGAGTGATTTGTTGAAACTCATCAATTGCAATAATGCAAGGGCGGTCTGCCTGTCCGAGATACTGGAATATTTCATCAAGCGTCACCATGGGGTTCTCGATATTTCCCAACCCAATGCTCCATGTGGGGAAGTTATTGATGTCGTATGTAATTTCGGAGCGTATAGAACGAAGAATATTCAAGAAACCTTCCCATACTACCCTGCCCTTTGGTTTCAATTCGTTCAAGATTGTCTGACCAAACACATTTACAAAATCACGAAGGCTTGCCGTTGCATATATATCAATATGAAACGTATAATACTTTTCCTTCAGTTCTGGCTGTTGGAAACAATGATGTATAAGGTCTGTCTTACCAACACGACGCGGAGATATTAGTGCAATATTATTGCCATTGGTAGTCAGTTCCACCAAACGCTTGGTTTCCTCAACGCGATCACAGAAATATTCAGGACCAGCATAGCCTTTAGTTACAAACGGATTGTCCATCAGAAGTCAAATTTTGTGGACAAAAATACGAAAAAATCCACAATTATCCAAATTAGGATTATCCTATTTAGGATAAAATTTTCATTTTTACATATAACCTACTGTCTTTCAGTTTCTTTTGCTTACTTTTTCTTAAGTATTTTTGGCAACTGCAAGCGGAAAGTTGTAATGTATGACGCGCGTCCAACCACGAATTAGTCGTCTCGTAATCAAAACATTACCATAAACGAAGCACCTCTTGAGCTGTTGAGCGACAGTTTCAAGTCACCGCCATGCAAACACATTATTTGTCTGCTCAAGCTGAGTCCGATACCTGTGCCCTCTTTCTTGGTGGTATAGAAAGGCAGGAATATCTCATCACGAATATCATCAGGTATGCCGGGACCGTTGTCGCTTACCAATATGTAGGGCGAACCGCCCGAATCCGTTGCCACCACCTGAATATCGGCATCGGCCATTCCTTCCGTTGCTTCACGCGCGTTCCTTATAAGATTAGTCAATACCAAGGTAAGCAGATTCTCGTCAGCCATCAAGGTCATGCCCTTAGCCCATGAGAAATGAACCGACGGATGGTTCATCAGAGCCTGCATCTGTCCGAAAAACCTATCCACATCTATCAATGTCTTCTTTGGGTCAGGCAGGTGAGTCAGTTTGTGATACGAATCAAGAAAAGTCTTTACACTTGCGCACTGTCCATGTATCACCTCCATTCCCTGGTGCAACCTGTCTGGAGTGTAGTTGTCGGGGTGTTTCAGTATATCGCTCGACAGTGTTATCACGGGAGTGATGGAGTTTCTCATCTCGTGGGTCATGATGCGCAGCAGGCGATTGTAGTACTGCTGCTTGTATTCTATATCAAGAAGACTGTTTCTGTATTGTGCAATGATGCGGTTCATGTTCTTGTACATTTCCTCCAGCTCTGCATCTTTCGTTGGCGGAAAGTGTATCATGTAGTCTTTACACAACAGCGAACTGAGAAAGTGGTTGACCTGAGCGGGCACAAAATTAGCCATCCTTACCAAATAGCAAATCAGCACTATTGCAGCCACTATGACAACACCGCTAAAGAGAAGCGTCGAGTCGTCAAAGAGCCTGCTCCCCAAAAGCCACCCCAGCGCCATCAATGCCAGAGCCACTGCCACGAACTTTATCTGATAGGCATTCCTTATCTTCATACCATCAATCCGTATTTCTTCAGTTTGCTATAAAGTTTCTGACGTCCGATATTCAGTCGCCGCGCCACATCAGAGAGGTTGTTGCCGCACTCCTGCATCATCTCCAGTATATGTTGCTTCTCCACTTCATCCAATGTCATTTGCTTTAGCGTCTCTTGCTTTTCAATCAGCACATCGGCCTCGCTGGCTTTCCTGTTCAGATTCTTCTGCTCGCGACACTTGTCAATGGCAGCCAACAGCTTCTCCACCAGTTCATCATTGTCCCAAGGCTTTGTTATGAAGTCCTCTGCCCCCTCTTTCAGCGAGTTTACGGCAATGTTGATGTCGCCAAAGGCGGTTATCATCACCACGGCAGGCGGATTCTCCTGTTGCTTGATGTATCGCAGCCAGGTCAGTCCTTCCTGTCCGTCCAACTTCTGTGCACTGAAGTTCATATCCAGCAGCACGGCATCTACCTTTCCTGCAGCAAGAATGGCAGGCAAGGCGTTGGGCAATGTCATGACGGTAACGCTGCGGAAGACGCCCTCAAGCACCAACTTCAACGATTGTAGCACAGCCTTATTGTCGTCGATAATAGCTATATGATAATCGTACATAAAAACAATTATTTTGTGCAAAAATACATCATTTAGAGAAAACAGGTGTATGAAAATCATACAAAATTAACCTCTAACGGGCGTTTTTTGATAATTTCGTCAATTATTCTTACACTGTTCAATAATTTTGTAGTAGAAATCAATTATGAATATGCTTAGAAGATATAAGAAGTTAAAGGGAGATATGCCGCTTTCAGCGGCGGAGATAGAAGACATTACTTCATCAGCGGATATTATGCAGCAAGACGATATATGATAAGTAGATATAAGAAGTTAAAGGGAGATATGCCGCTTTCAGCGGCGGAGATAGAAGACATTACTCCATCAGCGGATATTATGCAGCAAGATGTACGTTCATCAGCAAATGTCTTCTATCTCCCTCTATCTCCTTCTATCTCCTTCTATCTCCTTCTATCTCCTTCTATCTTCATTTATCTCCCTCTATCTTCATTTATCTCCCTCTATCTTCATTTATCTCCCTCTATATAAAAAATATTACAAACCATATAATAAATAAAAGTTATGATAAAAACAGAAAACCTGCGAAAAGTCTTCCGCACCGAAATGGTGGAAACGGTTGCCGTGGCCAATGTAAGTATCGAAATAAAAAAGGGCGAGTTCGTTGCCATCATGGGACCTTCGGGCTGTGGCAAGTCCACCCTGATGAATATGCTCGGCCTGCTTGACAATCCCACCGAGGGCAACTACTGGCTCGATGGCGTAGAAGTGTCTTCTTTCACCGAAGACCAGCAGACGATGCTTCGCCGTGGCGGCATTGGATTTGTGTTTCAGAGTTTCAACCTTATTGACGACCTTACCGTGTTTGGCAACATCGAACTGCCGCTTCTCTATATGAATGTGCCGGCACAAGAGCGCAAGCGCCGTGTAGAAGAGGTGATGGCACGCATGGACATCAGTCACCGCGCCAAGCACTATCCCAACCAGCTCTCAGGCGGTCAGCAGCAGCGTGTGGCAATAGCCCGCGCCGTAATCAGCAATCCTAAGGTTATTTTGGCCGACGAGCCTACTGGCAATCTCGACTCAAAAAACGGTCTTGAGGTGCTCAACCTGTTGAAACAGCTCCACTCCGGAGGTGCCACCATCGTGATGGTTACCCACTCGCAGCGCGATGCCGGCTTTGCCGACCGTATCATCAACATGTTTGATGGGCATATCGTTACACAAACTACGATGTAAGCAACAAAACATTTGTTGAGATGTTGAAGGTGTTGAGATGATGAATGATTTCTTTGTGTCAGCAAACTATTCATCACAACAACCACACAACAAAGCAAGCAAATATTGTATGAAAGAGTTTCTGAACAACCTGTTTTCTACCCGTCGCATGGCTTTCTGGCTCAACCTGTTGGGCTTGAGCCTGGCATTTGTCGTCTTCTATGTCTTGATGGCTGAAGTAAAATGGGTGCACGGTTTCGATAGGTTCCACGACGGAGCGGAGCGCATTTGCAGGGTTGACTCTAAAGGACCTTCTGCCTGTCTGTTTAATGGCACTATGGGCAAGGCCATCATGGAGAACAGCACTGAGGCAGTAGAAGCCGCCGTATATTTCAAACAAGGATATAAATGGATTCCCTCGCAATATGAGATTCTCGACAGCGACACCACACAGGAATCAAAGAACATCAGCGTCCACATCCGCGACGTGACCAAAGACCTGCCAAAGGTCTTCACCTTTGACATGGTGGAGGGAAACATAGAGGACTTCGAGACACCCGATGCCGACTTCTTCCCCTTGAGCATCTGCCAGAAACTCTTCGGAATGGAGGGACCTTACGTAGGGCGAACCTTCTCTTTCTGGAAAAAGGGCGGTTACACACGCCGCGTATCGGGAGTGTATCGTGACTTCCCTACCAACTCTATCCTCGGAAACCATATTTACCACTCGATGAATGAAGAGGAGTACGAACGGTTCTTGCTTAAGAATCGTTTGGAATGGGAAAACACGGTTTATGTGAAAGTGCGTGAGGGAATTTCCACAGAAATGGCAGCCTCGATGATAACAGGTAAGATACAGGAACTGACACAAGACTCAACATGGCAATTCCACTTGCAAACGATACACGACATCTACTTCATGTCGCAGGATGTCTTCGGAAAGCAGGGCAGCCGTTACATGACATGGCTATACTTCCTCATTGCTTGGCTGATTGTGGCAATAGCAGCAATCAACTACACAAACTTCGAGATTTCCCTCATACCTTATTATATTAAAGAGATAAACGTTCGCCGCATCTTCGGTGCACGGACATGGCCTCTTCGCTTGAAGCAACTAGGTAGGGCTTTCCTTACCTTGCTCTTGGCTTTGGGAATTTCCTTTGTAACCTTAAGCATCATCGACCGACAAGGATGGTTGCTGGAGTATATGCATGCCGACTTGGCATTCAGCCAAAACCTCATCATCATAGGGATTATGGGTGCGTTCACGCTTGTCATCCTCCTCGTGGCGGGTGGTTATCCTGCTTGGTACTCCACTTCTCACAAGCCAGCCCTTGTCATCAACGGCAACTTTTCTCTCTCTGAAACCGGACGTTTCTTGCGTCGGACATTGGTGGGCATGCAGTTCACCGTCTCAATGATTATTATCATCTTTACCCTGCTGATGACATCGCAGACGCATTTCATGTACAATACCCCAATAGGATATGCACGCGATTCCGTGCTCTATCTTGAAGTGGACAATGATATACGACGGATGCATCAAGCCCCTATCAACGAAGCATTACGTCAAGACCCCGATGTAGTGAGTTTTTCATGGACACGCTTTCGATTGGGCGAGAGTGATTTAACAATGAATTGGGGACGTCCATATAAAGGAGAGATGATTTATTTCTTGAAACTACCCGTAGAACCGAACTTCCTTACGACCATGGGAATACGCATTACCGAGGGACGAAACTTTCGCCCTGAAGATGCAACAAAAGAGTTTGGCGGACCACTCATCATGAACGAGACCGCACGAAAAATGTATGGATTGAAGTTGCACGACAAGATTCAGAACGATCAGATTATCGGATTCATGGAAGACACCTATGTCGGAACACTTCATAAGAAGGTATCTCCAACCGCATTCTACATATTTAATGAAAAATATAACATGAAACACGGAAATTGCGCCATCCGCCTCACCTCGCCCGAAAAGGCAGTCAATGTTAGCAGAATGCTGAACAAACTCAATAAAAAAATCACAGACGGACAAGCAACTATGAAGTTTTACACCTCCGACGACATTTCCGACATAGCCTATGCCGTAGAGAACAAGCAGTTCACCATGGTACTCACTGGCTCCATAATCTCATTGTTGATTTCCCTCATCGGAGTATTCGGCCTTGTGCTCTTCGAGACACAGGCGAAGCGCAAGGAGATAGGCGTGCGCAAGGTGTTCGGTTCAACAACCAAGGGCATTCTCACGATGTTCAACAAGCAATATCTGCACATCCTCATTGTATGCTTCGTGGTTGCAGCGCCAGTGGCATACTACCTGTTTAACAGGTGGATAGAGACGTTTGCCTACCGCACACCTACACATTGGTGGCTGTTCGGCATCGCATTCCTCAGCGTCAGTGCCGTTGTCTGCCTCACCGTAACAATACAGAGTTGGCGGGCGGCACGGGAAAGACCGGTGGAAACGATTATGAAATAGAATCTTCTTTTGGATTAAAGATTAAAGATTAAGGATTAAGGTTTGTTACCAAGGTATTGTCTGCACTCCCATCAAGGATTGAAAAATTACTCGCTGAAGCTCATCAACACGTGAAGGATTGAAGAAGTTAGAGAAGTTAAAGAAGATAGAAGACATATGCATGTCAAGCATACGTCTGAACTCCTGACGTGTTGTTGAGCGGAGGCGAAAAACTCCCGAACTCCTGAACTCCTAAAATCCCCTCACAACTAGAAAAATAAAGAATAAAAATAAAAAGCTCCATGCTACTACACAACATCAAACTTGCTTTTCAGCAAATGGGGAAATACCGGCTGCAATCGGCAGTCAGCATCGTAAGTCTGGCCATCGGCTTTGCCTGCTTTGCATTGGCTATGCTATGGATAAGATATGAACGGACATTTGACACACAGCATCCAGACGCAGACCGACTGTATATGGTGTACCAGAAAGAGGGATTGGTTGTGCGCGAACCGCTGGCTGGTTATCTTGCTTCCAATCTGCCCGAGGCTGAAATGGTTACCAAAATCGTACCAGGACAAAATACCATCCTTATTGATGGTGTGAAACACGAAATCAACGAGATGCAATGCGATAGCAGTTTCCTGAAAACGATGGGAATACGCGTGGTGTCGGGCAATGCCGACTTCTGGATGCACCGCCATCAGTATGCCGTAACCGAGGAGTTTGCTGCCAAGGTGTGGGGCAAAGAAAATCCAATAGGGAAGACGTTCAAATCAGTATGGAATGATCAAGAACTGACTGTAACGGCAGTGGTGAGCAGCTACGGACAGCACACCAATATTCCTTTCGACATTATCTACGGCGAAACATATGAACTCAACTGGTACAGCAGCAGTGGTTATGCCCTTGTCCGTCTGAACCAGAGGGCAGATGGCGAAGCCTTTGTGCAGAAGATGGACACTTTCGTAGTTAAGGTGCCAGAGACCGTACACGACTGGGGCAAAGGCGGAGCATTCGATTACAGCGGACTAAGTGCCGTACCTCTCGGCAGATTCCGCCAAGTGCTGAGCGACTCTGGCGAAACCAGCACACTGAGTTCCGCCACTGGTCTCGTGCAATTCCGCCACATCCGTATTATAGCACTGGCTGGCATACTGCTCATCATGTCAGGATTGCTAAACTATCTTACGCTGTTCCTCAACCGCATCTTCATTCGCCATCGTGAAGTGGTGCTTCGCTCGGTGTTCGGTGCCACCACACGCAACATTATGGCAATGCTATTCACAGAGTATGCCCTACTGCTGGTAATCGCCTTGGGCTGCGGTCTGCTATTCATAGAGGCATTGCTGCCATGGTTCCGTGGAATAACAGGTATTGCCAGCGCCCGCCATGCCATCTATGGCGAGACTGCAATATACTCGGCTGTAGTGATGGTTGTCGGTTTCATATTGTCGGTTCCTGTCATCGGATATTTCCGACGCAAATCGGCACAACATTCCTTACAAGGGCGCGGGGTACAGCACACCTACAAGAACTTCCGCAAGCTAAGCGTGGTGGTGCAGATGACCATCAGCATTGGTTTCATATTCTGCACAGCAGTGATGATGATGCAACTGGAGAAACTGCGTCACACCAACCCGGGATTTGAGCGCCAGAACATGGCGGTGCTCAACATCTACGACGACAACGACCATAAGGCCTTTGCCCAACAGTTGAATCAAATGCCTGAAATCAAAGAGTGGCACGAGGGATATTCACTTTTCCCGCGAAACGGCATGATTGGTTTCGGTCTGGGTGTGGGAGGAACAGACAAGCGCATTAACTGCAACATGGTGTTGGGCGCTAAGGACTACCAGCAGTTCTATGGTCTGCGACTGAAAGAAGGTCGCTGGATAGAGGAAGGCGACAAGGACTGTGCCGTGGTGACCGAATCAGCAGTCAAAGAGATGGATGTAGAAAAGCCCATCGGCACACGGTTGGAACAGAGCAAGAAACAGGGTTACACCATCGTGGGTGTGGTGGAGGACATCTTTTACAAAGGACCTTCTGACAAGGCAGAGAATCATCTCTTCTGCAACGACCTGTACGGCAGCAGTTATGGGCATGGACTTTACCTCATAAAATACCACAAAGGCACATGGGATAGTCTGAGCAAGAAACTGAACGACATGCTGAAGAATACCGAAACGGGCAAGAACACTTACAGTCTGAAAAATTGCGAAGAGGAATACGACAAGATTATCCTCTCTGAACTGACACTGCGCAAACTGATGACAGCCGTATCGCTGGTATGTATCCTCATTTCTCTCTTCGGAATATGGTCGATGATTATGCTTGATTGCGAGCAGAACCGTAAGGAGATTGCCGTGCGCAAAGTGTTTGGTGCCAAGGTCAGTCAGGTGCTGGCACAGTTCATATCTGAGTATCTGCTGCTACTCTTTGTATCTGCCATCATTGCTTTCCCAATAGGTTATGCCTGCATGAAACCTTGGATTGAGCAATACATCATACAGACAGAGTTGCCGTGGTGGCTCTTCGTCGGCATCTTCCTCCTCATCACCCTGCTCGTAACGCTCTGCATCGGTTGGCGCGTGTGGAAAACGGCGCATGCCCATGCGGCGGAGGAGATTGGGAAGGGGTAAAAGCCCCGTAGATTAAGGATTAAAGATTAAGGATTAAGGTTTGTTACCAAGGCATACGTCTTTTTTTTCGCACAGCTCAAGGAAACTCCTTTTTAGCGAAGCGATAACTTCCTTTAACTCCACACAAAAGAAGAGGGTTTGTTACCACTCCCCTCTCCAAAGGGCGAGAGGTCAAAGGTAAAGCTTTCTGAACTTATAGAAAATAACAACAATGAAACTCTACAGTATCATCATTTCCTTACGAGCAATGACTCGTTTCAAGTCTCATACGGCTATCAACATTGCCAGCCTCGCACTGGGACTAACTTGCGCCCTCACCATCCTGCGGTATGTCCATCAGGAGCTGACGGTCGATAGCCACTATGCCGACTTGGCAAACACCTATATCATGCTCTCCGAGCGGGAAGGTGACTCCAGTCCCAGCCTCGGTTGCGATGAGAACCCCAACAAAGAAGAGGGTTGGGTCTATCCCAGCCGCGCCCCCGAGGTGGAAGAAGCTGCAGAGTTCTGCATCCTCAATCAACTAACAGTAGAAAAAGATAATCAAGAGTTCTCCCTCTACTGCATGGCTGCCGACAGTGTTTTCTTCAGCATAGCACGTTTCCCGCTGTTGGCTGGAAGCAATAAGCTAGAAGGTTCAAACGACATAATCCTGACCGACGAGGCTGCCCGTCGACTGTTCCCTAACGTTGACCCATTGGGCAAAACCGTCAAGGCACTGCGCGGTGAGGTGTTCACGGTGAAGGGCATCGTGGGCAAGCCCGCTTGCAAGAGCACCGTCATGTTCGACATCGTGTTCAACTACCACCGTGGCGACCATTGGGACCGCATTTCCTTGAAACTGCTCCGCCTGCGGCCGGACACCGACATCGACGACTTCAACGAGCGCAACGGACAGTTCTTCTACAGCAAGATATGGGAGTACAACCTGCGCTACCAGCTCTTCCCCATGAAGGAGCTGTACTTCCACCCCAGCTACGGCCTTTGGATGGATGAACAAACTTGCAAGGGTAATGCCAGCAATGTGCGTATACTCAGTATCGCGGCAGCTATCCTGCTTTTCATCGGCATCTTCAACTTTGTGAATGTCTATACAGCCATCCTGCTCCGACGGGGCAAGGAAATGAACATCCGCCGCATCTACGGTGCCACGCGCAGCCACATCTTTGCCTGCCTGTTTGTGGAGAACTTAGTACAGGTGGCCGCGGGCCTCTTCCTGGCCTGGATGTTTATCGACGCATCGCAACCGCTGATGGAGCGCTACTTGGGCATCCCGCAAATGGACTACAAGGCGTTCGACTGGCAGGCTTCACTGGCGCTGCTCGTGGGGTTGCCCTTCGTCACCACGCTCTACCCCTTCTGGAAGCATGTTCACAAGGCCCCCATCACCTCCATGCAGTCGGTGGGAGCCATGAGCCGACCGGGAGTGTCGCGCGACGTCTTCCTCTTCCTGCAATACGTCATCACCTCCACGCTGGCCGTCTTTGCCATCTACTTCATCAGCCACCTGAACTACATCCTCCACACCGACATGGGGTACAACACGCGGAACATCGTCACCGCCACCCTCAGCAGCGAGGATGGAATCAACAACATCCGCAACGAAGAGGAGTGGAAAAAAATGCGAGAAGAGATGCGCCACAAGGCCAGCCTGCTGACCATCCGTCTGAACGAGTCGCCCCTCATCACCCACTGGAGTTGTCCGCGCGGAATGCCTTACCAGATGGTGGCAGGAGCTAGAGGTACAAACATCATCCACAACGGACAGAGCCTCGAAGTGTTAGGAGGCGACCTCACACCAGGTTATCTGGCAATCATGAACTACGAGTTAGTGGCAGGCCGCATGTTTACCGATAAAGACGAATGGACTGCCTACATCTGCATCATCAACGAATCGATGGCCCGTCTGTTGGGCATCACCGACCTGGCCGAAGCCTACGTGCAACCAGCCCGCCGCCTGTGGTTCACCTGGTCTACCAACGGTTCGGAACAAGAGGAGATGAAAACCAACCCGCCCTACCGCGTGGTGGGCATCATCAAGGACTTCAAGACGGGACACCCGACAAGCCCTACACGCCCCCTCTTCTTCACGCCCGACAAGGACGGCTTCGGCCGTCACCCCTTCGCCTTCTATGCCTCGTACCCCGAGGGACGACGGGCCGAGGTGGTCGATTTTCTGGTGAAACTGCATGCCGAGGTGGGCAATGGAGAACTGAAATACAGCTTCATCGAGGACGAGCTGGCCGCCGTGTTTGACGACGACCGCCGCACGGTGCACATCTACACCACCTTCAGCGTGGTGGCCATCGTCATCTCGTGTTTGGGTCTGCTGGGTCTCTCGCTCTTCGACATCCAGCGCCGTCGCCGCGAGATAGCCCTGCGCAAGGTACATGGTTCCACCGTTAGCCAGATATTCAGTCTGCTCATGAAGCGCTACATAATAATCATGACAACAGCCTTTGCCGTTAGCATCCCACTTGCGCTTTGGCTTATCAACATCTATACAGCCGACTTCGCCAGCTGTGCCCCTATCGGCATTTGGATTTTCCTGACCGTAGCTCTGCTCATCGGTGGCATCTCCACAGGTGCCCTCTACGTGCAGGTACGCCGGGCTGCTCACATTCCTCCGGCAGAAGCGATAGCGATGGAATAATAATGCCCCGTGG
The DNA here is from genome assembly GCA_045614255.1 of Prevotella sp. Classification (GTDB taxonomy): domain Bacteria; phylum Bacteroidota; class Bacteroidia; order Bacteroidales; family Bacteroidaceae; genus Prevotella. Next base: position 330 of record JAZLCN010000040.1, on the reverse strand, counting down.
ATTAAGGATTAAAGATTAAGGATTAAGGTTTGATACCAAAGCATACGTCTGCACTCCCATCAAGGGTTGAAAAATTACTCGCTGAAGCTCATCAACACGTGAAAGATTGAAGAAGTTAGAGAAGTTAAAGAAGATAGAAGACATATGCATGTCAAGCATACGTCTGAACTCCTGAACTCCCGAACTCCTGAACTCCTAAAATCCCCTCACAACTAGAAAAATAAAGAATAAAAATAAGAAGCTCCATGCTACTACACAACATCAAACTTGCTTTTCAGCAAATGAGGAAATACCGGATGCAATCGGCAGTAAGCATCGTAAGTCTGGCCA
>JAZLCN010000039.1:0-36654 GCA_045614255.1 Prevotella sp. | reverse complement strand
AGGTTGCTATAGTTGAACCAGTAGATGAACTGGGCAGCAAAGAATACGAGAATAATGTACGACGCCATGCCCTTCATGCTTTCAGCCATGTGTTTGAGCACATCCTTGTCGCTCTTAACCGTTCCCACCACTATGCCATAGACCAATCCGGGAACAAAAAACAGCAGCATCAACGCCACCACAATGCCCGAGAAGAATGGAGAGCGGAGTATCTCGCCTGTCTCTGGATTGCGCAGAAGACCGTCTTCGGGCATGATGGTCATAGCCATAAGGACGATATAGATAAGGGTGGCATAGCCTGCAAACCGCAAACCTTTTTTCTCTATAGGGGTGATACCCTCTACTGTGAGTGCTTCAGTGTTGCCGGTGTACTTACCCAGACGCGGTTCTACAATCTTTTCAGTTACCCAAGCGCCCACGAAGGTAACCATGAGGGCAGAGACAACCATGAAGAAGTAGTTTACCAACGGGTTGATGTACATATCGGGATCTATAATCTGCGCTGCCGAAGTGGAGAGTCCTGCGAGTATCGGGTCGACCACACCAATGAGGAAGTTGCTTCCGAAGCCTGCGCTAACACCACAGAAAGCCGCAGCAAAACCTGCCATCGGATGACGACCGAGGGCATGGAATATCATTGCGCCAAGAGGGATGAGGATTACGTATCCCACTTCAGAGGCAAGATGAGAGAATATACCCGCCACGATTACGGCATAGGTGACCAGTCGCTTAGGAGCACCAAGCACCAGTTGTTTGACAAGAACGGTAAACAGTCCGGCACCTTCACAGACACCGAGTCCTATCATAATGATGAGAACTGTGACCAAGGGCGGAAAACTGACATAGTTATGTTCGACACTTGTGTAAATCCAGCGGAAACCCTCTGCACTGAGGAGACTGCGTGCCTGTATGCTCTCGCCTGTAGCAGGGTGAACAGCAGTGAGTTCAAGCGCAGCACCAATAGCCGATATAATCGCCACTAACACTGCCATCAAGAAAAAGAGAGTGGCAGGATGCGGAAGCCTGTTACCCACTCTCTCAATGCTGTCGAGTATAGAATTGAATCTATTGTTTGCCATGTTTTACTTTAGATATTGGTAATCAGCAGTTTGAGAATCTACCTGATTATCTTGCTGCCACACACTCTATCTCAACGAGCGCACCCTTTGGTAATGTCTTTACAGCAACAGCAGAGCGTGCTGGGAATGGTGCAGTGAAATAAGAAGCATAGACCTCGTTCATCGCTGCAAAATCAGCCATGTCGGCCAGGAACACAGTTGTCTTCACTACATTCTGCATACCGATGCCAGCCTCTTCCAATATTGCCTTTACGTTTTTGAGGGACTGCTCAGCCTGACTCTTTATGTCACTGCCGGCAAACTCGCCTGTAGTTGGGTTAATTGGTAACTGACCGCTGGTGTAAACCATTCCGTTAACTTCAATAGCCTGGCTGTATGGACCGATTGCTGCAGGCGCATTGATTGTGTTGATTACTTTCATAATAGTCTTTTTATTTATGTTTATATTTGTTGACGAATGAGAGAATTTTGGATAAAGATGAGAGTTTAACATCTAAAGGTTAACCTCATGCTGAACAAAAAATCGTTGGAAGCATATCGGTTTGCCATTTTGTTTTGCAAAATTAATAAAATTAATCGACAAATTGCCATGCCTGCTTTACATTATTGGATAATGATAGTGAAAAAACAAAAATAATCGGTTAGCAAATGCTCAGGTATGAAATAAAAATAGTAATTTTGCATATCCTTGCAGAGCAAGAAGAAATAAGAGACAAATAATTTAATCAATTAGTTAAACATAGTTATTATGACAATCAACGAATTTGAATTTGCCGGTAAGAAGGCTATTGTGCGCGTTGACTTTAACGTGCCACTGGATGAGAATGGTAAAATCACAGATGACACACGTATCCGTGGTGCTCTTCCTACATTGAAGAAGATTCTTGCAGATGGCGGAGCGCTTATCATTATGTCACACATGGGCAAACCAAAGGGTAAGGTTAATCCTAAGTTCTCATTGGGTCAGATTGCCGACGCTGTAGGCGAGGCTCTTGGCACAAAGGTACAGTTTGCACCAGATTGCGCAAAGGCACAGGAGGCTGCGGCTAATTTGAAGAATGGTGAGGTACTGCTCCTTGAGAACCTCCGTTTCTATCCAGAGGAAGAGGGCAAGCCTGTTGGCATTGACAAGGAAGACCCAGCATACGATGAAGCAAAGAAAGCAATGAAGGCTAGCCAGAAGGAGTTTGCAAAGACTCTCGCAAGTTATGCAGACTGCTATGTTATGGATGCATTCGGTACAGCTCATCGCAAGCATGCTTCTACAGCAGTTATCGCAGATTACTTTGATGCAGACCACAAGATGCTCGGTTACCTCATGGAGAAGGAGGTTAACGCTGTTGATGCAGTTCTTGGCAACATCAAGCGTCCATTCATCGCCATCATGGGTGGTTCAAAGGTTTCTTCTAAGATTGGAATCATCGAGAATCTTCTCGGCAAGGTTGACAAGATTATCCTCTGCGGCGGTATGACATACACATTTGCCAAGGCTCATGGCGGCAACGTTGGCAAGTCTATCTGCGAGCTTGACAAACTCGATGTAGCTCTTGGTGTTGAGGAATTGGCAAAGAAGAATGGCGTAGAGCTTATCCTGGCTCCAGACGCAATCGTGGCAGACGATTTCTCTAACGATGCAAACCAGCAAGTAGCTCCAGCAACAAACATCCCAGAGGGTTGGGAAGGTTTGGACGCAGGCCCTGAGGCACAGAAGAAGTTTGCTGATGCGATCAAGGGTTGCAAGACTATTCTGTGGAACGGTCCTGCTGGTGTGTTCGAGTTTGACAACTTCTGTGCTGGTTCACGCGCTATCGGTAATGCTATTGCTGAGGCAACAGCTGAGGGTGCATTCTCTCTGATTGGCGGTGGTGACTCTGTAGCATGTGTAAACAAGTTTGGTCTTGCAGACAAAGTTAGCTACATCTCTACTGGTGGCGGTGCTCTTCTCGAGGCTATCGAGGGCAAGGTTCTTCCAGGTGTTGCAGCAATCAAAGGCGAATAATACATAGACACATATCTTTGAAAGCGGACACCAGTAATGATGTCCGCTTCTCTATTTTCATAGATTTATCATTTAAGAGTTCCTTTATTATGAGAATATCTAATACATTAGCTATCGTAATGCTCATGTTATGCTTTGCTTGTCAAAATGGAGGCAAAAGCACTTCAACTACATTGTCTATCGACTCTTTATCATTTGAAAGAACAGACAGCGTTCTTAGTTTTCTAGTGCAAGTGGATTTCCCATCATCGGGCAAGCCTATCCTAAGAAATGCCATCACTGAATTTATCTATAAGGAACTGGATGAGAAATACAACGGAAACATATATGATGGCAACGCTATGCTGACCAACTATGCCAATACGACTTATAACAACTTTTACACTAATGCCCTTGTTACCCGTCGGTATTCTCCACACTTACAGTATGCGTTCATTAAGACCATCAAGAAATCTCATGAATCTGATTTATTTGTAACTTATATTGTTTCAATCATTGGTTTTGAGGGCGGAGCACATGGATATAGTTTTGAGAAAGGCACTACATTTAGAAAGAGCGATGGAAAGATATTCAATTATGATATGTTGTCAGATACAGATAGCCAAGAGTTTAAAGACATTCTTACAACTGGAATAAAAAACTATTTCTGCGAAAATATTGGCACCAAAGACATTAATCTTGAAGAATTTGTGTTTGGTCCAATAGACTCAGACTTTCCAAAGTTACCAGAAGAGGGTATATATTTATCAGCAGATGGCATCACTTTTACTTATCAAGAATATGAAATTGCCCCATATGCCGCAGGCAAACCAATGTTCACCATACCTTATAATATTATAGAACCATATTTAAACCATACAGGAAAAACCTTTATAAGATAAATAAATTCATATGTTAACAACTTTAATTGTATTAGGAGTCACTATTACGATGTTCATCATAGGTAAAATAAGATCCGACATCGTTGCCTTAACAGCACTTACCATACTTATTGTCTGCGGGATACTTACACCTACTGAAGCATTAGCAGGTTTCTCTTCATCCGTAGTAATAATGATGGTTGGCCTCTTCGTTATAGGCGGAGCCATATTACAGACAGGACTTGCCAAAGTTGTTAGCCAGAGAATAATGAAACTGGCATCAGGAAGCGACACCAAACTATTCCTTTTGGTAATTTTAGTAACCGCATTTATAGGAGCCTTTGTCAGCAATACCGGCACAGTAGCATTAATGATGCCAATAGTAGTAAGCATGGCTTCACAAAGTGGCATAAAACCACGACGACTTCTCATGCCTCTTGCCTTTGCAAGCAGTTTGGGAGCAATGCTTACTCTTATTGGTACTCCACCTAACCTTGTGATACAGGAAACATTAACATCAGCCGGCTATGAGCCGCTGGGGTTCTTCTCATTTACTCCCATTGGATTAATTTGCATAGCCGTAGGAATAATAGTTCTCCTTCCGCTTAGCAAAATTTTCTTGTATAAAGATAAAGAAGCCAAGAAAAGCAAAAACAGCAATACTAAATCATTAGACGAGTTGGCTGCAGAGTATAATCTTAATAAAGATTTACGGAGATATCGCATTACCTCCCAATCGGCTATTAAGAATAAAACGCTGGCAGAACTTGACATGCGCAGCAAATTCGGTTTGACAATCGTTGAGATAAGAAACGAGAAAGCCGATAAAAGCGGTATTCTCAAGAACATACGCCAAAGTCTTGCTGGACCAGACAGCATATTATCCGCTGATGACATAGTTTATATAACTGGCGATACCAACATGATGGATAAGTTTGCAGAAGAAAACAGACTTGAGATGCTAGACAATAACAACATCGATTTCTATGATATTGGAATAGCAGAGATTGTTTTAATGCCAACATCACGATTAATAGGTTATAAGATTATTAACGCTGGTTTCAGAGAGAAATATTCAATCAATATTCTTGGAATAAAAAGAAGCGACAACTATATACGCGATGGACTGACAGAAATAAAGCTTCAGGCTGGCGACGTATTATTGGTACAAGGCAAATGGAGCAATATCTCTGAACTGGATAACGAGGAAAACGACTGGGTTGTATTAGGACAGCCTGAAAAACAGGCTTCGCAGGTAACACTTAATTATAAAGCTCCATTAGCCGCTATTATTATGATTTCCATGATAGCGATGATGGTATTCGACTTTATACCCGTTGCCCCTGTAACAGCTGTTATCATAGCAGGATTGCTTATGGTTTTGCTGGGTTGTTTCCGCAATGTCGAGGCTGCATACAAAACCATCAACTGGGAAAGCATTGTTCTCATTGCCGCAATGATGCCAATGTCTACTGCCCTCGAAAAGACTGGCACATCTGCCATGATATCTCAATCTCTGGTGTCGGCATTAGGGTCGATGGGGCCAATGGTACTTCTTGCAGGAATTTACTTCACCACATCATTGTTAACAATGTTTATCAGCAACACTGCCACCGCGGTACTTATGGCACCAATCGCAATGACATCAGCAACGCAGATAGGCGCAAGCCCCTACCCTTTCCTGTTTGCTGTAACACTTGGTGCCAGCATGTGCTTTGCCTCTCCATTTGCCACCCCGCCCAATGCTCTTGTAATGAAGGCGGGCGAATATAAGTTTAGCGACTATGTCAAAGTGGGTTTGCCGTTACAAATCATAATCGGAGTAATCATGACTTTCATACTACCGCTCATATTCCCATTCTAATACGCAATAAATCATTATATGTCAGACAGTAAACATTACAACGATTATGGCACATGGATACGCTCCATGTTTCCATTTCGTGTGCAGAAGATTTCTATAAATGCCGGTTTCAGTTGCCCAAATAGAGACGGGCGCATTGGACAAGGCGGTTGCATATATTGCGACAACCGCACTTTCAATCCCTCATATTGCAATAGCACAAGCAGTATAAAGGCACAATTAGAGGAAGGAAAGAAATTCTTTTCCCATAAATATCCCGACATGAAGTTTCTTGCCTACTTTCAGGCATATACAAACACATATGAGTCTGTTGATAAACTGAAGCGCATGTATGAGGAAGCTCTTGATGTAGAAGATGTAACAGGAATTGTTATAGGCACAAGACCAGACTGTGTATCTGATGAACTGCTTGACTATCTTGGACATCTTAACACACAAACATTCATAACCATTGAATATGGCATTGAGACTGCTAACAACAACACCTTAAAACTTATCAACCGAGGTCATGATTTTGAATGTGTTAAGCGGATTGTTTCAAAAACTGCCGAAAAAGGAATAATAACAGGTGGTCATATAATATTAGGACTGCCAGGTGAAGACTCTGAAGAAATAATAAGACAGGCTCCATTAATATCAGCATTACCTATTAATATCTTAAAAATGCATCAGCTTCAGGTAATCCATAACACAAAGCTTGCACAAATGTACAAAGAGCGTCCCTTTCATTTGTTTTCCCCAGATGAATACATTGAATTGATTGGCCGCTATATAAAACTTCTAAGAAAAGATATTGTAATCGAGCGATTTACATCCCAATCACCTAAAGATATGCTTGTAGGTCCACAATGGGGGATGAAAAATCATGAGTTTACAGACAAGCTTATGAAATACCTCAGAGAAAATAATATTTACCAAGGTCAGAATGTTATTCTCCCGTAAGCAAGTTATTGATGGTTGCCTTTTTATTCTTCACCATATAAGCATCAACCTTTGCTACAAAAGTATCAGAGAAAGCCTTCTTGCCAGTAAGTTTGTTAACAACCCACTTTATCTTTCCCACATGCATCCATTGCTGTTCTGACAGAGAATCAGTACAAGCCTGATTTTCAGGCATAGGAAAACAACTCAGTAAATAGAACAACATACAGTCGGGAACAATCATCCTTCGCACCATTGTTGAGCGTTGCTCATCTGAATAGTATTTGCTATACAATGGATAACTAGCGCCTAAATACTTATCTAGACATATACATATTGCACCATTACTCACAATTATACTTTGGTTTAGGGCACCTATCTGTGTATAAACTCTAGGAATATCAATAGTAGGGAAATGCTTTTTCAACTCTATAAAGGATTTGCTCAATTCCTTTTCCACATCGCTAATATTTGAAAATTGCCTTCTTACATCTGATATAATATTTCGGAGAGTTGAGTCTTTGTAATAAACATAAAGTTTTGCATTTATATCAGGTTCGTCAATCGCACCAATTTTCAGCACATCCTCAATCAGCATACATGTTTCCTCAGGAAAACTTGTTTTCATTTCCTGCAAGGCAGAGAAACTTCCTGTAGTAAGATATGTTGATTCCACAATATCATATCGCTCCACCTTGAAACTAGTTGCGCCATCTTTATCTATTGACTTCAGGTGCCATTCGCATCCAATGCAGAGAAACATTACTAAAAACAATATGTAATATAACTTACGCACTTATATATCGCAAAAGTGTTTATAATTATTTATTATTGTTAAATACATTACAAAAATACTAAATTATGTTTTAATACCCAAATATTAACCTAAAAAAGATAAAAAATAGTATAAAATTGTGTACATCCATTGTTTTTATAAAGAAATAAACTCGATTTTAGTTATATTTGTATATTAAAATAAATACAAAAGGTAAATGTATATGAAAAAACAATTAATTACTTTAGCATTAATCTACAGTCTGGGTTGCATTGCAGCAAATGCCCAGAAAACACTAAGTGTAAGTGTGACAAATCCAACTAAAACAGAGCGTAAATCCACACCAGTGGTATTAAAATTAAAAGATTATGGATTTGAGGTAAAATCTGCAATAGTAAAGAATTCGGAAGGCACAGAAATACCATCACAGCTTGACGACTTAAACGGCGATAAGATATTTGACGAGCTCTGTTTCCTTACAGACATGTCTAAGAAAGAGAAGCAAAATTTCATCGTTGAACTAAAGGACAATGGAAAACCTCGCAAATACGAGTCCCAAGTATATGTGGAAATGCTGCTTTCCAACAAGAAAATAAAAAGCACCAACAAGCAAGACCTGTATATTAGCAGTCTCACTGTAGACAATGGCACAAATCCATACAATATGCTTCACCACCATGGCCCAGCCTTCGAGAACGACATGGTAGCATATCGTATCTATTTCGACCACAGGCAAACAGTTGATATCTATGGAAAATACCGTAAAGGACTTGAAATCAAGCAAACCCAGTTCTATCCTGATTCAGAGCAGAAAGCAACAGGCTTTGGCGATGATGTGCTATGGGTAGGTCAGACTCTTGGACTTGGTGCCTTAAGAGGTTGGGACGGTCAAAAGCCACAGATGCTCCAAGATGTTGACTATCGTACTCTACGTATTATTTCAAGAGGTCCACTGCGTACAATAGTTGAGGTATTAGACGAGGGATGGAATACCATGAATGCCGGAAAGGAAAAAATAGACATGAGCGCACTCTACACCCTTTATGCAGGCCGTCGCGACTGCTTTGTTGATGTAAAATTCAATAAATCAGTACCCGCTTATCAGTTTGCCACAGGTATAATTAATGTAAAGAACTCTGTAGAGCATAGCAACAAGAAAGGTCTGCGCGGCTGTTGGGGTATCGACTGGCCTGTATCTGAAAAGGATTCTGCAGGACATAAGCGCGAGACTGTAGGACTCGGTATATATATACCTGCCAAGTATGTCATAAGCGAGTTGCCAGCCAACACAGACAATTATCCTTTTGTAGTGGGTAATGCTACAGACGAGCTTCATTATAACATTACATTTGGTTCTGACAACGAATCATTTGGCTACCACTCTTCAGAAGAATGGTTCCGTTACCTCGACGCTTGGAAAGACGAACTTGAGCAGCCAGCAATAGTAAAAATAAAGGAACAATAATAAATCCCCCGTTTATACAACGTAAACCTATCGTTTAAACATAACAAACGCACCACTTAGATTAACAAAGTGGCGCGTTTGTTTTTTTGCTTTTCATTTCTTATGGCAAATCTGAGTATTTCTTTCTGCCTTTAAAATAATATTGCCATAATATGGATATAGGTATTTGCTCTGTCACTATATCGCACTTTGAATTCTTATGTATAGCATCACGATCGGCTTTGAAATCAGCCTTCCATTGTTTATAATCCCTTCTTGCCTTTATAACAGCCTTAAAATCACCCAAGTTGCCTTTTAGCAACATCTGAAATGCAGCCACATAATCTAACAGACACCGCATGCGCATAACAGGTTTTAGTTCTTTTTCTGGCAGACATTTATACAACATCGTCAGATTGTTTCTGAAATTCAAGTAAGTCTTTCTCGGATTACCTTTTGGCAGCGTACCTCCGCCAACATGATATACTACACTCTGAGGCACACAGCATATCCGCCTTCCCATTATGCGCAGGCGCCAGCACAAATCAATCTCCTCATTATGAGCAAAGAAGCGAGCATCAAGTCCACCAACTGACTCAAAATCATTTTTACGAATAACCAAAGCTGCGCCTGTAGCCCATAATACATTTATTACACTATCATACTGGCCATTATCCTCTTCAACCACATCAAATATCCTGCCCCTGCAGAATGGATAGCCATATTTATCAACAAATCCTCCACATGCCCCAGCATACTCAAAACATCTCCTATTATGAATCGACATAATCTTGGGCTGACACGCAGCAACATCAGGATTTGCGTCCATATAACTAACTATAGGTTTAAGCCAACCTTCAGTCACCTCAATGTCAGAATTCAACAATATGAAATACTCAGCATCAATATTCTTCAATGCCTTATTATACCCTTCTGCAAATCCCCAATTACAATCAAATAGTATCAGCTTACACATTGGGAACTCTGCCCTAAGCATTTCCACAGAATTGTCTGTCGATGCATTATCGGCTATATATATATCTGCATCAGCAGAAAATCTCACTACCCCTGGAAGATATTGGCGCATCATGCTCTCACCATTCCAGTTTAGGATAACTATAGCTACTCGCTTATTCATATTATCTCTGCTTTTAAAGCACTCTTATCATGGTTAAAATCCCCAAGCCTTACTTTCAACAACTGATTATCATAATCGGGTTTGGATAATAATGCTGGTAATTCAACTCTTATATAATTTTCCGTAAAACCATGCATTGCCCTGCCCCTTGAAGCTTTTTCGAACAACACAACTGTTTCTTTACCAATATGATTTGAGTAGAACGCATGAGTTTTCTCGTCAGATAGCGCAAGGAGTTTTGCACATCGTTCTTTCTTTTCCTTTGGTTCCACTACATAAGGTATCTTTAGCGCAGCCGTACCAGGGCGTTCCGAATAAGGGAAAACATGTAGTTGTGTAACATCAAGGGATGACAAGAAGCTATAGGTTTCTTCAAAACATTCTGGAGTTTCCCCTCTGCATCCAACCATCACATCAACACCAATAAAAGCATCAGGCATAGCCTGCTTAATCTTATGAATTTTATCAGCAAAAAGAGATGTATCATAATGTCGGTGCATGAGTTTTAACACAGTATCGCTTCCACTCTGAAGTGGCACGTGGAAATGTGGCATAAAGGCACGGCTCTGTGCACAATATTCAATAAGCTCATCAGAAAGCAAATCTGGTTCAAGACTGCTTATTCTATAACGCTTAATATCCTCTATCTCATCAAGCGATTTCACTAAATCTATAAAACTCTCACCTGTAGTCTTGCCAAAATCACCTATATTAACGCCAGTAAGCACAATCTCCTTTGCTCCCTCTTTTGCTGCTTCCTTAACCTGATTTACAAGTGACTCAATTGTTGGATTACGACTAAATCCTCTTGCAAACGGAATTGTGCAATAAGTGCAGAAGTAATCACAACCGTCTTGCACCTTTAAGAAATAGCGAGTTCTGTTTCCGCGAGAGCAACTTGGCGCAAACGACTTTATATCCTTTGTCTTAACTGAATAAAAACGATGCAGCGAATCATCATTTGATGTCTTTTCAACCCATGCATCAGATAAGAACTGAATTAAATTTGCTTTCTCATTTGAACCAAGCACCAAGTCCACCCCATCAATCTTACTAATCATTTCTGTTTCAAGCTGTGCATAACATCCTGTAACAACAACAAAAGCACCTGGATTATTCCTCACCAACCTATTAATAGCCTGACGGCACTTATGATCAGCTACATCAGTAACAGAGCAAGTATTAATAATACAAATATCAGCACACTCACCTTTTGCAGCTGTGCTAACACCAAATTCACTCAATGCTTTCGCAAAAGTTGAGGTTTCAGAGAAGTTCAACTTACACCCTAAAGTATAATATGTAGCTTTTTTACCTTGAAACGCCGACGTATCAATCATATAATCAAATTAATTTTATTAGCGAACGCAAAGTTACATATAATTTTGCCAATACTCACTATAAAAATTAAAATATTAGTTAATCGCTATTTTTTGAATATTTTTTAACAATTTATATTCCATTGATTTACAGCTAATTATAAAAAACCGCCTCAAGAAGCCTAAAAAAAGTTATTAAAAAAAGTACAACATATCAAAAAAATATATACCTTTGCATCGTTTTAATAACAAATGATTGTTTTACAGATTAAAAAAGCAAAGAAATGAAGAAATTAGTATTTATGTTCGTAGCTGTTGCAGCTATCTCTTTCGCATCATGTGGTAACAAGACAGAGCAGGCTGCTCCAGTTGATTCTGATACAGTTGCTGTTGTTGATTCAGCTGCTATCGATTCTTGCTGCGCTGGTGATTCTTGCTGCGCTGATTCAGCAAAGGCTGAGTAATTTCATTACGAACAAGGAGAAAAAATTAACCGTTGAAAATTCAACGGTTTTTTTTTGTTTTATATGGGTCTTGTCCAATATCATCCAAATGGTACAAAGATGTTATTAGAGACGAATCGGCCTAATGTTAAATATCTTCCTCTTCCGTCTCGTTTACCGTATCCATTGTTGTGTCTCGCTCAATTGACACACTTCCAGTTTTTGATATACTTAAAATCAAAGGAATATACTCATCAGTCTGTGGAAGGCATACACTGGCAGCAAAAAAGAGTATGTCGTTTGACATCTTATCAAACACTAATCCCTCAAGAATTCCTCCAGTCTTGTATGATTCTTCAATATATGCAGAGAAATCAGCCTTGGTAAAACTACGCTCATAGAGTGCATTACCATCATTTCCAAGTATGGTAATCTTAATTCTGTTATCAACATATTTCTGTCCATTCTCATCTGTCACCATTGCAATGGATTCATCTGGGGTGCGGATTATTTGGCATTTAGCCACACTTCCACCCCACTTTACATCGGAAGTCTGTGTGTACTCTTGCATTTTCACAGGTGTTTCAGATATCTTTTGCTCAACAACTTCAGTTACTATTATCTCCTGTGTTGCCTTTTTCTCCTTGCAACTAAAGCATACAATCAGCAGAGCGCTAATATAGAGACATGAAAATAAGTTCTTCATTTGACTATTTGTTTTTAAATTCATCACAAAGGTAATAAAAAAAATTATAAGAAACAAAAAGGCTGCGCAAATTTGCGCAGCCATGTTACCCACACATTCTTTTACTTTTAACCTTTACCTTTGAATAGGCACGCTTGCCTTCTAAAAACACTATGTTAACCTAAATCACTATGATTCTAATTAATTACCGCGTCTTTGGCCACGGTTGCCGAAGCGCTGCATACGTTTCTGCATGTCTTCCTGATACTTACTATACTGCTCTTCTGTCATAATTGACTTCAGTTCAGTATTATAAGCCTCCATCTGCTTCTGCATTTCCTCACGACGCTTCTGCATCTCAGCACGCTGTTCATCAGTCATCTGACGACGCTCCGTACGCACCTCTTGACGCATGCCCTGTCCGTTGCGGTTACCACGCTGTCCCATCTGTCCCATTCCACGGAACATGGTGTCTGCATACTTTGTATTAAGTTCCAACAGCTTGGCTGTCTGGGTTTCATCTAAATTATATTGCTTAGCAGTTTGTTCTGTACGCATCTTCAACATTTCTGTGCGATCCATTCTTGGACGCTCTGGTCTTCTGTTGTCATCCTGTGCGATGGCAGATGCACTAAGCAGAACAGCTGCAGCAAGTGTTAAAAACATCTTTTTCATATTCTTTATTCTTTTATATTAGTTGTTATTAGTTGCAACTATCTTTATGACGCAGAAATAAGGAAAAGGTTTAAAGAAAAGGCAAAAAAATGAAAAAATATAGCAAAAATTTATTTTTCTGATACAAAATCGAGCACTTCAACCTTTCCTGTAGCAACACGGAACCGCACATCAAACCCGCCAAAGGGCATTCCATAGATGCGTTGTTCATCATTATGATAATGTGGGCGTGGGTCGAGACTGAGCGTTTTTATTAATGCCTTTAAGTCAGATGGCGGCAGAAGTTTCTGCAATTCATCAGGTATCTCCACCTCTAACTCCTGCCACTCTTTAGTGTCAGTAAACCCACAACGCACATCTCGATGCGAATCCACATATTCAAGATATGGTTTGATGTCGAATATTGGTGTTCCATCCATCAAGTCGGCACCCTTTACATGTATCACAGGACCTTCTGCCGTCATCAGTTCTATACGTTCTATGCGCACCGACGATAGTCCGAGGTTGTTTGGGCGAAAGGGCGAGCGTGTCGCCCATACACCCATCTGGGTATTTCCGCCTAGTCGTGGCGGTCTCACCGTTGGATGCTTTTCAGCATCTACATTTTTAGAGAATCCCCATATCATCCACAGATAGTCAAAGTCTTCTAGTCCTCGCAGTGCGTCTGCATTCCTATATTCAGGTACAAACACAATACGTCCATGCAGTTCCTCTACGAGTCCTGCCTGCCGTGGCACACCAAACTTACTACTGAATGGAGAGCGGAAATATGCTATGGGGTCTATTTGCATTGTTTCATTTTTTCAGTTCAAACCCAACCTCGCCTCTCACATCAGTCTCACTTGCACACACATAAGCCTTAAACTTGCCTGGTTCTGCAATCCACTTGTGGTTCTTGCCTGAGAAATACTGCAGATCTTCTGCTGTTATTTCAAACTCCACGGTCTTAGTCTCACCTGGTTCAAGCGAAATCTTCTTGAAGTCCTTCAGTTCCTTCAGCGGGCGGTCTTCCGATGCCTTCACATCACCAATATACAACTGTACAATCTCCTTGCCCGAACGTTTGCCTGTGTTGGTAACAGTCGTTATCACCTTCACACTTCCGTCGGCAGTCATCGTCTTGGCTGAGACGCTTGGCTTACCATATTCAAATGTAGTGTAGCTCAGTCCGAAACCGAATGGGAACTGTGGCTTTATTTTCTTTGTATTAAACCAGCGGTAGCCTACGTAGATATCTTCCTTGTAATACACCTGTCCGTTCACACCCGGGTAAGCCTCCTCGCCATACTGGTAGTATGGATAGTCCTCCAGTTTCTTGGCAAACGTTACAGGCAGTTTTCCACTTGGGTTAACCTCACCAGTAAGGATATTAGTCATCGCCTTACCAGCCATCGAACCCAAATACCAGCAATGAAGCATCGCAGGTACCTCGTCAATCCACGGTGTAGCAAAGGCATTGCCGCCAAATGTCACCACTACGATATTTGGTTGCACCTTAGCCAGTCCAGATATCAGTTCGTTTTGTCCATAAGACAAGTCATAACTTTTGCGGTCGCTGTTCTCGCAGTCCTCATGACCGTTCTTGTTCATACCGCCAACATATATAATAAGGTCGGCATTCTTTGCCTTTTCCAAAGCCTCATTATGCAAGCGCAGTTGCTTCTTAGGGTCGAGTTTCTCAGCCTTGGCATACATCACCCTGCCAGAGTAATATCCCTGTGCATAGTCAACCTTACTGCCATATACAGCCTTCAGAGCCTCCAATGGCGAGATGTCGCGCTTGGGTTTCAGTTCAGACGAGCCTCCACCGGCCGTCAGACTACGTGTTGCGTTCTCGCCCACCACGAGTATGCGCTGATATTTCGATGCGTCGAGAGGCAGCAAACCGCTGTTCTTCAGCATCACAATACCCTCCTCGCCTATCTTCAGACAAGCGTCATAATGAGCCTCCGAGCACATAGAGCCAACCGCCTTGTTAGGATTCATAGACGTGCGGAAAATGGTGCGCAACACGCGTGAAGCCTTGTCATCGAGCACGCTCATCGGTATCTTGCCCTCCTCTATCAGTTTTTCAAACTTGTTGGCCAGGTGATAGGTATGATACCCCATGCTCTGGTCTTCCGTCTTTCCATCGGTATATGTACCCATCTCAATGTCCATGCCACCCAGCGCAGCCTCCCAAGTGTCGGTCACTCCGCCCCAGTCGCTCACCACGGCACCATCAAAGCCCCACTGCTGCTTAAGAATCTTGTTCAGCAACGAGTCGTTCTGACAGCAATGAACGTTATTAAAATAAGGATACGAACCCATTATCGTCCAAACGCCCGACTCATCTACACACTTCTTGAACGGAGCCAGGTAGATTTCGAACAGCGCACGCTCGCTTACGTTCACGTTTACCTCAAATCGTCCAACCTCTTGATTGTTTAGGGCGAAATGCTTAAGACAGCAAGCCACGCCGTTGGCCTGCGCACTCTTTATATATGGCACGTTCATCTCGCCTGCCAGGAACGGGTCCTCGCCCATATACTCAAAGTTGCGTCCGCACAAAGGCATTCGTGCTATGTTACAGCCAGGTCCCAGCATTATGTCCTTGCCACGATAAGCAAACTCCTCGCTCACCGCATTTCCATACAAACTGCTTATTTCACGGTTCCATGTCGATGCCAGACAGGTGAGCGACGGGAAAGCCACGCACGAGTCGTTTGTCCACTTTGCCGCACTCCACGAGTTCCAGTCAATCTCCTCTCTCACGCCGTGAGGACCGTCCGCCATATTCAGTTGGCGTATGCCCAGACGAGGCACGCCAGCCGATGTAAATTTACTCTGCGCATGCAGCAGTTGTATCTTCTCGTGAGTGGTCATTCTCTTCAGAGCATCTTTCACCCTCTCCTCTACAGGAGCATTAGAATCAAGATATACTGGTTTTTGTGCCTTTATTGGCAGCATCATCGCCATTGCCACTGCTGTCAGCACCATTATTCTTTTCATATTTTCGGGTTTTTTAGTTAATATGGAATTGTTATGTCTGCAAATTTAATAAATAAATGGGAAATTTGACAAAACGTTAATCGTTAATTACGCACATACAACAAAAAATATTAACACCGTGAACGTTTCTTTGGCTTCAGCACCATAATTATCATCGCCATCACAGGTTGTTATTACAACAATTTCAGTCCAAAAATAGCGCAATCAGCGAAAAATCGCAGTTGGAAAAGAGACAGCCCAAACATAAAATTACAACAATTTCTCTCCAAAATTTAGTGCAATCAGCGAAATTCATGGCTGCCGCACATCCTGCCATTCCATCATCAAGCTCTGATTACTAAGCCTTTACAAAGAAATATCTGCCGAATCCCCCACACACAAAAGATGACAGATGACAAATGACAAATGACATTAAGACAGAATCATGTCAGAGAGAAGGGCGAAAAAAACTGTAAAATAAAATTTATATATATAATATTAATATTATATATATAATTTACATTCCCTATACCTCATGAAAAATCAACACTACCTTAATGTCATTTGTCATTTGTCATTTTTGCCAAAAATGGGTAACACGAAATAACAACAGGCTTTAACAAATCTTTACAGGTTACGGAGCCTCAAAATTTGGAAATCGCCCGATTTTTTTGTATCTTTGTAGTGTGGAAAGGAGGGGGCAAGAACAGCGCAAAATGAGGGCTTGAGCGGAGGACAAGGAGGGCTTGAGCGGAGGACAATGAGGGCTTGAACGGAGGACAAGGAGGGCTTGAGCGGAGGACAAGAAGGGCTTAATCAGTCCTAATACACTCCTGTCAAAAAAAAGCACTACCAGCAAAAGTCCTCATGTCAAAGCCTAACCACTTTCCTGCCACCATCATACCTCACCATTTTGCCCATTGCGTTGCCACCGTCAAAGCCGAGAGGCTTATCTTTAGTTACAAGGATAATGTTGAAGAGGCGGTTATGAAGCATGCCGTCAAACTCACCCTTGCGCTCACCTATTGTGAGGGTGCGACGGGCGTCGTCGTAATTGATATCGATAGTAGCAAACTTGCCCTGTTCATAGTTGTAATTGGTATTCTCATCTTCATAAAGTTGGAAGTGGCCATCCTTGCCGGCATAGACATAGAGGTCTATCAGCTCAGGCTGTTTCTCATCGCTCCACTGCAACGAAGGACCGAACGGTATTATTGAACCTTCGGGAACAAAAACTGGAATTCTGCCGTATGGCGCTTCTACGCTCTTGACCTGACCACCGCCTACAAATACTCCATCATAGAGATTATACCATCCACATTGTTTGGGGAAATATACCTCACGGCTGCGATGCTCGTAATAGCCCACAGGACATGCCATCAAAGACGGACCAAACATCCATTGGTCACCTATGTTATTAACGTTGGAATCGCTGTTGAAGTCCATCGCCAATCCTCGCATTATGGTATAGTGACGCTGATTTACCCAGCCTGCCATGGAATAGAGATAAGGCATGAGGCGGTAGCGCAGCTTGTGGTAATAGACGATGCTCTCGTAGGCGGGATGACCCTCTGGAGCTATGTTCCACACCTCGCGCGTAGGCCACTGGCCATGGGTACGATACAATGGTGCAAAACAACCGAACTGATGCCAGCGTACCTGCAGCTCACGCCACTCGCGCAGGTCGGCATTCTCGTTGCCGCTCTTGTTGAACTCCTTCTGCGCACGCTCGTAGCGTTTCTCCACGCAAAAACCGCCGTTATCCATTCCCCAATAAGGAATGCCCGACATGGAGAAGTTGATACCTGCCGTCATCTGTGCACGCATATCCTCCCAACGTGTTCCGATGTCACCGCTCCATGTGGCTGTGCTGTAGCGCTGAAGTCCGGCAAAACCACTACGGGTAAGCAGGAACACACGCTTATTGGGATTTACGCTACGCTGACCGTTGTATATGGCATCGGCATTTACTATTGAATAGGCATTGAAATACTCGTCACTGGTGCCCATAGCTGTCGGTCCGCACAACAGCTTGCGGTACTCAATAGGCGTGCAGTCGCGCACATTAGGCTCTGAGGCATCCATCCACCAGGCGGAAATAGAAGCCCCCCCTTCGTCCCCCGAGGGGGACACATTAGCCCCTCCCTCCCAACCTCTCCAAAAGGAGGATTCAGAAGACCCAACAATTGAGTGTAGCGTGTCACCCCCAGGGGACGAAAGGGGGGCTTTATACAACTTCTCACACATCTGTTCCCAGAACAACTTGCGAGCGCCGGCAGAATAGGCATCGTAGAACGAACCAAGATAACCCTGCCCTATCCAGTCGCGTATGCTGTCGTTGACCGCCTGACGATACATCCAGCCATTGCTGTCGAAGGCCTTGTAGTGGTCGGTGGTGCAATAGAACTTTGGCCATACGGAAATCATCAGCCGTCCGTGCATGGCAGCCACGCTGTCTATCATCTGTTGCGGATTGGGGAAGCGCTTCTTGTCGAAGTCATGACTGCCCCACGCATCTTCTGGCCAATAGCTCCAGTCCTGCACGATATTATCAATAGGTATCTGACGGCGACGGAACTCCCTCATCACCTTGAGCAACTCATCAGAAGTCTTATAGCGCTCGCGACTCTGCCAAAAACCCATTGCCCAGCGCGGCATCACCTGTGCCCTGCCCGTCAAGGTGCGGTAGCCAGCTATCACGCTGTCCATCGTTTCTCCGGCTATGAAATAATAATCCATATCCTTCGACATCTCGCTCCATATTCTGATATTATTCTGCTGCTCAACGGTTTGCGGCACAGCAGCACGAAGACCGCAATAGCTCACCCCGCCGTCGGGTTGCCACTCTATGCGCAGAGCTGTTTTCCTGTTCTTTGTCAGGTTGCATTCAAACTTATACGCATTAGGGTTCCACGCTGTGCGCCATCGCTCTGGCACAACGAGCTGACCATCGAGATACACCTTGATATATCCGGCATAATAGAGAATGAAATGATATTTTGCCGATTGGGGTGCGCTGATATATCCCTCGTAAACTACCTTTGAACCATCAAGGTTGAACTTCTTAGGCAGATTGCCTATCACACCAGAATGCTCGTAATAGATAGAATCCTCTCTACGCACCAATGTTTTACCCTTCTTGTCGGTATATGTTCCTGTAAGATAACCTTCTGTTCCATCCTTATCGTATAATGTGAAAGCGCGGTGGAGTTGTTGGTAATCGCATGGATTACCCCAACGTCCGTATGAATAGGAGTCCCAAAGCAATCCATAGCCCTTGTTGCTCATGACAAACGGCACAGACACCTTGGTGTTGTACTGAAACAGTTCTTCGTTGCGCCCCTTGTAGTTCATCTCTTCCGACTGGTGCTGCCCGAGTCCATAGAAAGCCTCATCGGGTGTGCTTTCAAATTGCATTCTCCAGGTATATCCGGTGCGATCGGCAAGAGAGATAACATTAAGTGAATCAGCCTTGCCCCAGTTCAGTTCCTCTGGTGATGACGGGATAAATGTCTCTGGAAGGTGTGTCTGATTGGATATATATCGCTTAAAGGTCTTTCCACCTTCTGGCATCTCGCTAAGCAGTTTCTTACCTGTCTTTAAGTCGAAGAATACTATTCGCCCAGTCTGCTTGTCTACCTCAACCTTCAACTTAGCTGTTGTCAGGATATAGTTACTTGAGGTTTCATCAACGTTCCAAGCCTTGCTGTCAGCTAAGACCTCCTGCAATACCACCAGACTCTTTTTCTTTTTGGGCACAGTAATATCAGGTGTTGCCTCCACACGGACAATACCATCGGTAATAGCCGTGAGGCGAATGGTTCTTGCCAATGAGGAATCTCTCTGAGGCAGTTGTATTGTAAAACTATTATTATCTGCCAAACATACTGGCAGAACAAAAAGCATCAATAATGACGAAAGGAAGGTTCTTATCATGATTTAAAAAATTTCTTAGGCAGTTTCTTCACCACCTCTTCATAACTATGTTTTATCAGCGACTGTATCATTTCATCGGATAACATACCGAATAGATTAATCTGATTCCAGTGTTTCTTATTCATGTGCCATGCCGGAGCAATCTCGGCATGCGTCTCACGCAATTCCGTGGCATAATCAGGATCGCATTTCAGCACAAACCACTCTGTCCGCTCAAGGTCTACCATTGCGAAAATCTTTCCATATACTCGAAAAGCAAGTGTGGTCTCATCGAACGGGAAATCCTCAGTTGCCATGGGCAACGAAAGGCAATATTCTCTTACGGTTTCTATATTCATGGGGTGAGGTTTCGTCTACCTATTCTTTGCCGAAGTCTCTCTTATCACCAGCTTCTGTGGCACAATCTCCTTATAGATAGTTTGGTCGCCATTGATATTTTTAAATAATAACTGGCATGCCGTTACTCCCATCAGATGCGCCTGGTCCTCTATCACCGACATGCGAGGCGTGACATAGGCAGCATGAACATCATCTGTAAATCCTATCAGCGCTACATCATCAGGAATACGCAACCCTACCTGCTTAATAGCATTAAAGGCAGCAAAAGTAATGATATCGTTGAATGCGAGAATAGCATCGGGACGGTCTTCACGTTTCAATAGTTCCATGGTGGATTGCAAGGCAAAGTCGTAATCAATCTTGCCACACGCCACAAGATTACGGTCTATTGGTATGCGGTTTTCACGCAAAGCCTCAAGATAGCCATGCTTACGGCGGCGTACCATATCCAAATGATTCGGACCACCCACAAAGGCAATACGCCTGCTTCCTGTATCGATGAGATGCTGAGTGGCCATCTGTGCTGCTTCATCACCATTTGCCATTACCGATGAGAAATGGTCTGAAAGACATGTTCTGCCGAAGAACACTACGGGAATACCCATGTCGGCTAATTTCTCAAAGTGAGAATAATCGGTAGTATCTTGAGCCAGACAGGCTATAATTCCTTCAACATGCATACCAACAAGATTATCTATTGCGCGCTTCTCGGTTTCAAAATCCTCATGACTATTGGCACTTATCACTGAATAGCCCAAACGCCCAGCCTCATCTTCTATGCCATCTAATACAGAAGCATAGTAATGTGTAACAAGATTGGGCACTACCACACCAATAATCTTGGGGGCCTCACGCCTCAGACTTTGGGCAAACGGATTAGGACGGTAGTTTCGCTGTTTAGCCAACTCTTTCACCCTTTGTTGCATTTCCTTACCAATCTCAGGACTACTATGCAACGCACGGCTTACCGTAGCTATGCTCACACCAAGCTCCTTCGCAAGGTCTTTAAGAGATACTCTATGTTTATTTGTCTGCATATTATAAACTCAAATACTAACTAAGGTCGCTTCGCTTTCAAGTTGTAAAGTTATTAGAAGAAACTCATTAACTCATTAACTCATCAACTCATCAACCCATCAACTCATACAATGCAAAGATAAGTAAATTTACGTAAACCGCAAACGTTTACGTTATATTTTTCAACATACATCAAATAAAGTTAATAAAATGTGCTTACCTTTGCAATAGCAAAATGAGTAATGAATAGTTGATAATAAGTTAGTTAGAAAACTTAAGGATTAGAGTGTCGTGAGACAAACTAATCCTTTTTTATTTTTTTTTACTAAAAAAACATCTCATCACCTTCCAGTTCACAGCCATCAAACCCCATTTCTTTAGCTTTCTCCTGTGGCGCTGTAAAATATATAGCCTCTGCCTCTGAGCATACTTCGCCCATTGAATTTTCTATTTGTGCATGCAAATATACCACATTGCGCTTCTGGTCTGTTATCCTTGCACGGATGGTAAGCTGAGGTTCTGTAGTCATCAGCGGTTTCTTATACTTCACTTCTAGTTTGCTGGTTACGCCAGTTGTCTGCAACTTTCGTGTTATCACCCATGCAGCGCACTCATCCATCAAGGTTGCCTGTATGCCGCCGTGCAAGGTGTTTATCCATCCTTGATACTCGGCTTGTGGATTCCAAAAACAAACCACATCATCGCCATCCTCATAAAACTCCATCTTCACGCCAGCAGGATTGTCCGGACTGCAACCGAAGCAGTAGTAACCAGGCTTCGACTGCCAAGGGTTCTTGATTTTTCGCATAGTTTTATAGTTTTAAGTTATTTCTTGATAACTGAATTGTTTGTGATTATTTGAGTTTTGACCTCGTATAAACGTGGTACATTGTTTTAATATGATCTAAAAGGTTTTGAAAATATATTTTAGCGGCTCCACTATTACCCCATTGAGAGCATACAACAACAAATGTATTATCAATTAATTTAATAGGTTCTCCTGCAAAAAACCTTATTTGCCTATTGGGGTTCTCCTTTATGAATTCAATATTTCTAACCACACCATTATTTTTGCTACACCCTAATTCTGACGGAAAGGCTCTTTCCAATTCATCATATGTTATATTAGGGTGTTCAGCAACATACTTTTTTATAACAGTCAACACAAATCTACCAACTCCATAATAATGTATTCCATCAATAGAAAATTCTATATGTTCTTTATTAACAGTATTTACATCTTTTATTTCTCTAACTTCTTCAACAGCAATTGATTTAATTTCTAGATGCTCATGTATAATCTTGAATTTATACTTGTTCAACTCCTCATCCATGACAGAATCAACAAAACCCTCTTTTGCAAATTTATCTCTTATCAACGCAACAATATTATTCGATGCATTCTTATCAGACAAAAATTCTTCAAGTCTTAGTTGAAAATTGTTATGGGCAATTATTTGGTTATAACGTTCTTTACAATAATATTCCAAGTTTTCAATATCAAATTTCTCATAAGAAAGCATTTCGCAGAAGAATTCTCCATTTGTATCTTCTGGACATAGTTCAACTTTTAAAATGCTTATTGGCCTGTCAATATCATCAGGACTATCATAGTAAAACTGTATATTTTCTCCTATAAATAATCCAACATTTAGCCTCAGTTGGCGCATATATGAAACCAATTGACTTTCTTGTCGTATATTACAAATATTACTAGGTCTTTTAATTTCTATTGGCAAAACAGGTTGATTATTTTTATAAAGAACAATATCAGGACGTATAAAATTATTGTTTCCAATATTAATAGTAACCTGAGATTGCATCGTTTTATTGGAACTTCTCCATCCTAAATACTTTAAGCAATTTTCTATCTCTTGTTGATATCTAAGTTCTGTAAAATTCCCGGCAATACAAGGTTGTAGCGTTTCTACTATTTCAATCCAATTGTCATTCATATTAAAAAATGTTGATATTCATATTATTTTATTAACAGTTTCTTTTAATAACTATCCAATTGCAAAAGTAGTAAAAAGCAGAGGAAACACCAAATTTTGTAAAATTGTTTTGGTTAAATCTATCTATTTCCTTCCGAGAATTATCTCTGTAGGTATAACTAAATGCAACTTTTAATATTTTGCTCCACCAACTCGTCAAACTCATCATTAATCTCAAGCATCCACTGGGGTAACAGTTGTTTGGCCCGGTCTATCAGTTCTTGAGGCATCTCACGGTAATAGGCGTATGCCATTGGACCAGCTATGGCTGCCAATGTATCGGCGTCACCACCTAGGGAAATGGCTAGTTTCAGACAGTCGGCATAGTCCTTACTCTCCAGAAAGCAGATAAAGGCGGCTGGCACCGTCAACTGACATGTTTCATTAAAGAAATAACCTGGTTTGATTGAAGCATAACTACGGTCGGCCCAGTCGGGATAATGCATGTCAAAGAATCTTTTTCGCAGGAACTCCTTATCCTTACCTTGCATGGCATAAAAAATTACTTCTGCCGTAGCGATGGCACCAAGTTGACCTTCTGTATGATTATGCGTAGGATAAGCTGTTCTTACAGCATACGTAAGGCTTTCATCAACTGATTTAGCAAGAAATCCTGCCGCCGACACCCTCATAGCACTACCATTGCCATAAGAGTTGTATGGCAAACCTGGTTGTGGCGCTCTGAGCCATGCATGAAATCTGCCGCCATAGCCTCTACCTGGTTCTTGTCGGCAACGCCTCCATAGTGTTTCTGCCATATCAAGATTATGAATCAGGGCATCTGCGCAAGCAAAGGTGCACACGGTATCGTCGGTATAATCATTGTTTGGATTCAACAGGTCAACTGCATTATAGTCTTTTGTTCTGCCCACAAACTCATAAGGCATGCCGCAAATATCTCCGATGGCGACGCTAAGCAATAAATTTTTCATTGTTATTCATTATGTTTATAGTTAAAATTCAAGTCTAAATCCCTTTTGTTTCAGTTCGTTGTAGCTCTTCTCGTTAAACTTGTAGAGAAATGCCTGGCGCTTGGGCGTTGGCCAAATGGTCTCATCAAGTTGTGTAAGCAGGTCGTAATGAAGCATTTTCTTGGCAAAATTACCACGATCAAACTTTACATCAAGCATCGCCTCATAAAGTGTTTGCAGTTCTTTCATGGTGAATTTTTCAGGAAGAAGCTCAAAACCAACTGGTTCAAAGTGCACCCTCTCACGCAACTGTTTAACAGCTTTGCGAAGTATCAGGTCGTGGTCGAAAGCCAACTGGGGCACATCGTCTAAAGCAAACCATTTGGCTTTTGCCGCATCATCACCTCCCTTTACCTCTTGAAGTCTAACCAGCGCATAATAAGCAATGGTGATAACTCGTTCGCGTGGGTCACGGTCGGGATCACTGAAGGTATGAAATTGTTCCATATATGCTCCTTCTAGTCCAGTCTCCTCCTTAAGTTCTCGCCTTGCTCCTTCTTCTGCCGATTCGTCCATCTTAATGAAACCACCAGGGAAAGCCCAACGACCTTTAAACGGTTCTACGCCTCGCTCAATGAGAAGAACCTGTAGACGCTCACCATCAAAACCAAATATCACACAGTCGGTAGTAACCGCTGGATGAGGGTATTTATAAGTAAAAAGTTGTTGCTCCATATATCTTGAGTATTATTTACACTGCAAAGTTACGACTATTATTTTATTTAACAAAATAATTTGCGTACTTTTTACTCAAGATAAATGTGTTTTATATTTTTGCAAGTAATTTTGCCTATTGATGAATATTAAAACTTGGCACTGAATCCGATGCGCACACTATGCTTTGTTGCATCAGGATGGTTAAGATGGGTGAAACGACGCACATAGTCAACATGGAAGAAACGGAAAATGTTATGAATGCCTATGGCTGCTTCAAGGTATGGTTTAGTTGATAAGTTGTTTGTAGAAGTTGACGAGTTACCATCTCCCCATAACATATTTAGCCCGACATGCTCTCTCCATTTCAGTCGATTAATCAGAGGTATGCGGTTAAGCAACTTACCATTGATGTCCCACGACAGATGTATAGAAGCATAACGGTCGTGTATGAACTCCATATTATTAATAAGGTAGAATGAACCCGGTTGTGAGAAATACGAAAGATTAGTGGCAGGCATGCACATCAACCACCACGGTACATCGTTCCACTGCACTCCTCCGCGCAAGTGCATGTCGAGATGTCCCCAACTGTTCAGCCAGAATCGGTTGTAAACAGATGCCTGAGTAAGATTATAATCATAATCGCCACCAAGCACACCCTTCAGACCAATGGTATGACTAAGTTCATATATAGGTGCGTCAAGGTTAATGTATCTTCTGCCTTTTTTCGTACTCACAAACTTTTCTCCTGGCGAATAGCGCAAACCTAAAGAGAGTTCAGTAAGGGATGAGGGGCAAGGGATGAGGGATGAGGGATGAGGGGTGAGAGTAGGATTCGAAAAATCCGAGTAACTCGTTGCTGGATTAACATGCTCTACTGCAGCAGTAAACGTGGTGCGAAGGCCCCACTCCTCTTCACGTTCCAGTTTTATCTGATGTCGCTTATACTCCATCATAAAGTCATCATCAGCCCATTTAAGCAGAGAGAACATATTACTGCTGTTCGTATGGTTGAACTTCTCTGACGGCAGACGAAGGTCGCGAGTGGTGGAAACAGTAATATTGCGCATAGGGAACTCACGCGGCAGATACTCCTTCTTGTTGAGCGAGTAAGTAAGTTCGGCATTATAATAATGCTCATTGCTTTTGGTTCCGTATGAATAAAATCCTTTCAGGAAGATATTCGGATGCAGATTGGCTGTGGTCTGTCCACCGAAACCGAAGCGCAAACCATCAATATCGTTTGATGATACAAACGATGACACTGGACCTATATCAAACTTACTCGGAGTCATTCTGCTACCTGTCTCTACATAACCTTCGATAATAGACTTGAGCAATAGTTTCAGCAATTTAGATCTGTCTGCCGATTGCTCCATATTGTCAACCAGTTCACTTAATCTTCGTTCGCTTCTCAATAGGTCTATCGGACGGTGATTATGCCAAAACGTTTCCGTTTGTATCTTTGCATTTACGTCTGCCACCACATTTCGCCTGCCTCGAAAGATACTACCTGGCACATCACCTAAGGAATGGTCGGTTAGCCTGGTGTTGCGCACAACTATAGCCCGTTGCATAAAGTCGA
Organism: Prevotella sp.; assembly: GCA_045614255.1. Classification (GTDB taxonomy): domain Bacteria; phylum Bacteroidota; class Bacteroidia; order Bacteroidales; family Bacteroidaceae; genus Prevotella. The sequence continues at coordinate 9,983 of JAZLCN010000039.1, read as the reverse complement.
ACAGTTTCAGTTCCACTATCATATCGTCTGTTGTGAGCGTCCATCTGCCCTCGCCAATATCAGTGTATTCCTGAAGAATCATCAGACAATCTATAAAGTTAACACTACCACTCGCGGGTACCATCAGTTCGCAACGTTTAACCTGATACGACGAGTCGTCAAGAACATACAGACTACCTGCAAAACCAAAATCCTGAACATTATTAGGCACATAACGCAGGTGTATGCAACGGTCGCCACTCACATCAAGTGTATCAATGATATAATATCTGTAAAAGCCCAGAGCATCCTTACCTATTGGCGATGTGAAAGTTGTCTGCAACAACTGTATCTGGTCATCATAGATGTCAACACTCTTGAAGAAATCTTTCAGAGCCTCGGTGATAAGTATTCCCGACTGAAACATCTCGTTGATGCCTACGGTACGCTCACCGATAATTATCTCTTTCTCGTCGGCAGGATTAGCACGATAGTATTTCTGAGACACTACCTCACTAAGTGTCAACGGCAGAATAAGTTTATTGTTATACTGACAGAACTCAATGTGATTAAGCACATTGGGTATCTTGGATAGAAATCCCTGTTCCAAATCGTTTAGCTTCACATCGTTGATACCAAACAATATCTTCTGATATTTTTGAAAAGTTGACGAGTTGACAAGTTGACGAGTTGACAAGTTGCTTGATTTAGTTGATGAGTTACTTGCATCGGAGTCACATAACTCGTTTACTCGTTCACTTGTCAACTTGTTTACTCGTTTCCTCTCAATCACCTTGCGCATCAACTCTACCGCAGGATTGTTCTTACGGCTATAGCGCGAGCGCTTTGATTCTATGGTTATGCCTTGAAGCTGTTGTGTGCGGTTAAACCATTTACTTGTATCTTTGCTCAATTCAGAGTTGGGCTGCGCATAACAATTATGCACAACAGAACCTAAAAAAACAAGCAAAACAACAAAAAACCTCATAACCTTACAACCTTATAACCTAATAACCCTTCTCCCCTCCCTCGGAGGGGCCAGGGGAGGTTCATAACCTCTCCATCATCCTCTCGCTCAGTTCCTCATGCTTCCTGTGCATATAAAGATACATCACGCCAAGAACAACAATCTCGAACAGAGGATAGACGTATGGAACATTGAGCAGACAAACAATATAGAGAGTAAAAGCACGAGAATTGTGTGTGAGCCAGTTGGTGTATTTCATCAATGGCAACGAGCCAGCACGGAACTCATCACGCAACTGCTGCGGCATATCCTCTGCATTAGGATATTTCTGGCGCAAGGCAGCATATAGAGCCTGAAACTTCGGTGTGCGTTTTTCCTGACTCTTGCAATAGTTTGCATAGTTGAAATAAAAGGCATGTGCCCAAAACTCCTTCCATTTAGGCAGTGCATCGTAAATGGCACGTTGTGTCTTAGAGTCATCCAGTTCACTGCCCTTCTTTCCCAAAAGGAAATAAAGGTGTATCTGACGGTAGTAGTCAGCAAGCGAGCTCTGCTTTGAATGACAAAGGACACCAGCTATGAAGCAAAGGATGAAAGAGCCTATGCCCCACTCTACATCTGTAAAAGGAATCTTTTCATTCCAAAGGCGGAAGATAATGGCAAGGTATATAAACGTGTACCACACATCGCCCGCAAAACCATCGAGCACACGGCCCACGAGTGTTTTCTGTCCTGTAAGTCGTGCCAACTGTCCGTCGGCTGAGTCACAGAAATTGGCTATCATCAGCAACAGTATACCAAGCAGATTGAGCCAAAGGTCATGATAGAACAACAGCCAACCACCTGCTGCACCCACAAAAAATGAGAACACTGTGATGGCATTAGGATGAATATGCATACTCTTGCATATAAGGGCTATAGCCAAACCCACAGGACGATTGAAATAAATATCTATCGTCTCTTCAGTATCTTTTGATTTCAGCGATGCCTGCAGCAGTTCGCCAAATGATTGTTTCTTTTGCATGGTTTTTATATTTTAGTTGACAAGTTGCTTGATTTAGTTGGGTTGTTACTTGCATCTAAGTCACATAACTCGTTTACTTGTCTACTTGTTAACTTGTCTACTTATTCACATAACTCGTCTACTCGTTAACTTGTCAACTTATTACATTACTTGTTTACTTGTCTACTTATTCACATAACTCGTATACTCGTTAACTTGTCAACTCGTCAACTCGTCAACTTATTCACTTTAAAACAAACTCCTCCGCCTTCTTAATATCCTCGGCATGATCTATATCGAGTACTTTGCTAAATGGATATGCCTTCAGAAGCATGCCATCTGCCACCAATGCGCGTTGGAAATTGCGCATTCTGCTCTCACCACGTTCTATGCAAGCATTGAGCGTCTGGATAGCAGGAGCATTAAGTCCATAGATACCACCAGAGATATATTTGCATGAGTCAGACTTATCCAGGAATGCCGTGATGTTCATGTTTTCGTTTACTTCCACATACAGCGGTTTCTCATCATCAATATAATCTGTCACACCCATCACACCGTCAAATCCATCTTCAAAAGCAAAGCGATAAGCCTCCATATACTTACGGAAATCATCCTCACGGAATATAGTGTCGACCGTAGTCAGTACAAAAGGACCCTTGTTCAGGAATCCACTCAACTCAAAGAAACTATGCATCGAACTTGGTGTACTCTTAACTATATATTTCAGCGGCACTTGCTGACCATTTAGTCCATCTTTCTGAATCTTAGCAAGATGCTCTGCCACCTGTGTCATTTGTTCATTACAGATAACGAAAATCTCCTCTGCATCGTTGTCCATAAACACTCTTATCAATCGGTCTATAAGCACCTCGCCGCCCACTCTAACCAATGGTTTTGGTTCTGCTACACCCTCGGCAGCCAGTCGGCTTCCCTCTCCTGCTGCTATTATTGCGTATCTCATTGTTTTTAACCTTAAGTCTATCTTTGTATCTTTAATAACTTATTATAAACACTATTTATTTTATGTGTAATATACCATCCACCTCATGTTCTACAAAGGGACCTTCTTTTACCTCAAATATCACACTGCCTGGTTCCAGACACTCAACATTATGCCATATGTCTTTAGGGATGTCTACCCCATAGCGACCATCTTCGTGGGAAAGAACTACACTCTCAAGAATCTCACCATTATCGTTATAGGTATTTACACGCACCCTGCCCTTGAGCAGCACAAAGCTCTCATCTTTAGTCACATGATGATGAACAGGCACCTCCGTTCCCATCTCAAGGGCATTGAGAAAACGGTGGCATTTATCATCAAGACTGCCATGAAAGTTATAGTTCTTGCGCAGACGAGGCGATTGTTTGGCCTGCTCTATCACATTATTGATAAGTTGGTTGTCTATTATTTTCATAAATACTCACATTTTTTGTTCAGATAACCTAAAAAGTCTTTAATCATTAACAGCTTCAGAATTATCCTCAGCCAGCAACTGGCTCTGGTCGGCATCGATGAATATTATATCGTCTGCCTCATTGATGCTCTTTTTCTTTTTATTCTCGCGAGCGCCAGCCTTTATCAGCGAGCGAGCAGCTGTGATTATGCTTGGTCCGCTCTCGGCGGTGGTAATCTTCAACTGTCCAATAGCCTTAACCGTATCGTTCATCTTCGTTTCCACCTCACCGAAACGCTTGGCAAAATCCTGTGTGCGCTCCACAATGGTGTTGGCAGCCTTAATCATGTTCTCCTGATTCTGCAACTGGCGAACCTGAGTCCACATCAGCTCAAGAATCCTAAGGTTCATATACATGGTTTGCGGACCGAGTATCAAAACGCCCTTGTCGTATGCCTCGCGCCACAAGGAAGTGTCGTTGAGCATCGCCAGGTTGAGAGCGCCCTCGGTGTGTATGTACATTATCACGAAGTTCAGTTTGTTGTAACCCTCCTGCAAATATTTGCTGTAGTCTTTCTTTGCCAGGCGGTCCACCTGTGCCCTCACGCTCATTATGTGCTCCTTAAGATATTGCGTTTGCTCAGCCACATCCTCCGTGTTAACATAACGCTCGTAAGCTGTGAACGACATCTTTGAGTCAACCACCACATCACGGTTGTTTGGAAAGTGGAGAATGAAGTCGGGAATAAGTCCCTTGCCCTCATCATCCTTAATCAGATTGCCCAGTCTGTCGCGCAGATGAGCCTGCGAAGAATACTGCTCACCGTCTTTCAGCCCAAGGTCCTCGAGCAACTGGCGCAGCTTCATCTCTCCGAAGTTACCCTGTACTTTCACCTCGCCCGTAAGTGCTCTAGTCAGACGAGCGGCAGAGTCGTTCAGTTCGTCATATTTCTTCATATTGGCATGAATCGACGCATCCAGTCTGTTGTATGCCTCTATGTTTTTCTCCTTCGTATCGGTGAGCAACTGTTCCATGCGCTTTATCTCATCGTGTAGCGGACTGACTATCTTCTGCACCTCATCCTTATTGGCCTTGCCCAGTTCCTCTTGTCGCATCTTCAGCACCTTCTCCGATGTGGTCTGCATCTGTTCCTTTATAAGGTTCAGCTGACTGTCCATCTGTTCCTTGTTCATCTCCTTTAGAGCTGCAATCTGTTTTTCGTGCGACTCCTTGGCTTGTGCAAGCTGTTTGTCGAACGATGCTTTCATTTCCGCAATCTGCGACTCATGCGAGCGCTTTATCTCATCAGTTGCCTCAGCATTGCGCTTAGCCTCAGCCTCACGCTGCGCAGCAACATCAGCCTTATAGTCAGACAACTGGCGCATGGCATTCAGAACATTAGCTGTCTGAACGTCACGCTCTGCTGTCAACTGGCGCAATTCTGCATTCTGCTGTGCTATTGTCTGTTCATGAGCGATAATTCTTGCCTGCAACTCCGCTGACTGTGCCTCAAGCGCAGCCACACGTCCGTCAGCACCTGCCCCAACCGTCTTTTTCCCAATGAAAAAGCCCAGCAGCCCCATGATGATTATGCCAAGTACTGTAATGATAATGTATATTTCCATAGGTTTAATTGTTTATTTATTTTTCTTAGGAGTTCTGGAGTTCAGACGTATGTATCAAATGCAAGCATACCCTAATCTTTATTCTTTAATCTTTAATCTTGAGAATTAAGATGCTCAACACCTCACAACCTCAAAGTTTCAAAAGACAAAATTACAAATAAAATCTGAGAAAAACAAGTTAACGTAAAAATTGAATTAAAAACAAGAATTTGCTCCCAAAAATTTCTTTCATTTAATTTATTATGTGTAATTTAGTAGCTTGATTTGGGAACCTAAGACTAAGTATTAGATTATATGTAAATAATGTTAGACTATATGGTTTCTAACAATAAGCATCTTCGCAATTAAAAAAATTAAATAAGACAACAGAAATGCTATTCCAGAAGAATATCGTCAAGAAATACCTTACAATGCTGCCTAAGGAACAGACCGATGCGGCTTGGGCACAATACCAGAACTATTTCTTGAATAAAGAGATACAGACCAATATACTACACTCAAAGGAGGAGCAGTTCCAAGAGGGTTTTCTTCGAGAGTTGTTCGTAAATATATTGGGATATACATTGAATCCTTCACCTGACTACAACCTGATAACCGAGCAGAAGAACGAAACAAACGCCAAAAAGGCTGACGGCGCTATCCTACTGGACGGAAAGGTGATTGGCGTAATAGAACTGAAAGACCACAAAACTACCGACCTTTCTAAAATTGAGGCGCAGGCCTTTGGCTGCAAGAGTCAGCATGTTGGCACACGGTTGGTCGTTATCTCTAATTTCGAGAAGTTGCGACTGTACATCGACAATGCCGTTGACCATCGTGAATGGCATCTCTTTAAGCTTACTGAGGATGATTTTCGTGAACTGTATCTTTGCTTGGCATGGTCACAAGTGCAAAAAGGTACGGCTATCCAGTTGAAAAACGAATCAGTATCAAGCGAAGATCAGATTACTAAGGCTCTCTATCGTGACTACTCGGAGTTCAAACGCGTGCTCTTTGCCGACATCTTAAAGCAAAACCCTGTTCCTGAAGGAAATGACGAAAAGGAATGGCAATTGCTGTTGTTCAAGAAGACACAAAAACTACTTGACCGCCTGCTCTTCATATTCTTTGCAGAGGATAGCGGACTGTTGCCACCTAACTTGATGGTGCAGATTATTAACCAATGGGAGCAACTGAAAGATGAATTTGACGAATACCAGCCCTTCTACAGTCGAGTGAAGAAATACTTCGGTTATATGAACACTGGTTTTCAGGGCAAGCAGTACGAGATATTCGCATACAACGGTGGACTGTTCAAACCCGACGAGGTGTTGGACAACATCAGAATTACTGACGAGCTATTAGTGGAGCACACCAAGCGTTTCTCTACATACGACTTTGAGAGCGACGTCGACGTGAACATATTAGGACATATCTTTGAAAACTCGCTCAGCGAGATTGAAGAGGTAACACAACATATTCAAGCATCAGCCGTTTCCCTATCTGTGGGTGAGGGTTCTAGTGAGAGTCCCTCTAAGCGCAAGCAGGATGGTGTGTTCTATACTCCGCAATACATTACTAAATATATCGTGGAGAATACCGTTGGCCGACTCTGCATGGAAAAGAAACAACAGCTGAACATTAACGAACCGGAATACTTCAGCGACCAGCGCCGCCAACTACAAACGAAAATGCGCCTGCTTGACCAATTGCAGCAATACCGCGAATGGCTGCTTCAAATCACCATTCTCGACCCCGCCTGTGGCAGTGGCGCATTCCTGAATGCCGCCCTTCAATTCCTGATGGCAGAACACAAACTGATTGACGAGATGGAGGCAAAGGTAACGGGCTCAACCATCGTCTTTCAGGATGTAGAAAACAGCATCTTGGAACATAATCTCTATGGCGTAGACATCAACGAAGAGAGTGTAGAGATAGCCAAGCTTGCCCTCTGGCTCCGCACCGCCAAGCCACACCGTAAACTTAATTCGCTTAATCAGAACATAAAGTGTGGCAATTCCCTGATTAGCGACCCTGCTATTGCAGGCGAAAAAGCTTTCGACTGGCAGAAGGAGTTTCCACAAGTTTTTGAGAAGGGCGGTTTCGATGTGGTGATTGGCAATCCGCCGTATGTGCAGTTACAGAGTATGGGAGCCATGAGCGATGTATATGCCCAATGTGGTTTTGAAACCTATAACAAGAGTGCAGACCTATATTGTTTGTTCACAGAAAGAGGATATAATCTGCTGAAAGAAGGTGGCATACAGTCGTTCATAATGCCAAATAAATGGATGCTCGTATCTTACGGCAAGGAGTTGCGCAAGTTCATGGCAAAAACTGACTTGCAGCAAATACTTAACTTCGGTGACATCCAGTTCTTTGAAGGAGCAGCCACTATTGTTTGCATCTTTGTTACTCGCAAGGCCAGTGAGCACAATAACGATGTGTTAGCCCTGTCGCTAAACAAGAAGACCTATCATGGCGACTTCCTCAATGAAGTTCCTAACCAACTGGCAAGTTATCCAGCAGAAACTTTCGGAGAATCAGAATGGATAATCCAACCTAAAGTTCACTTCGAGATATTAAAGAAGATGCAAAAGGGCACAACTCTGAAAGAGATGCCTATATCTATAAATTATGGCATAAAGACTGGTTACAATGATGCATTCTTCATTGATGGTGCTACAAGAGAGCTGCTTATTGCAGAAGATCCAAAGAGCGCAGAACTGATAAAGCCACTACTTCGTGGAAGAGATTTACATGCTTGGATACCGGAATGGAATGAGCTTTATTTGATAAATCCTCATAATGGGATAAAAGAAAAGAAAGTAGTCCCGATAAACATTGATAATTATCCTATACTAAAACAACACCTTGACAAATTCTATGATAAATTATCGAAAAGAATAGACAAAGGTATTACGCCTTATAATCTTAGAAATTGCGACTATTACGAAGAATTCTCGAAACCCAAAATCATGTATCCCAATATGACGTCGCTTTTCCCGTTTATCTACGACGAAAAGGGATTCTTTGGCAACGACAAGACCTTTATTATTACCGCCAGCGATGATTCAGTAAACCTTAAATTCATCACAGCTATTCTAAACTCAAAGCTGTGTAAACTCTGGATATGGTACAACTGTCCTGAACTACAAGGTGGCACTCGTGAAATCCGCAAGGTATATTTCGAGAACTTCCGCATTCCACTTGACGTTGACCAACAGACGTTGGCTGATTTAACAGACTTGCAGATGTGTCAAGTAAGACAACTTCAAGAGAAGCGTAACCGTTTTCACCGTCGCCTTACGGGCAATTTCGATGGTCTGAAGATAACAACCGCCTTGCAAACTTTCGAACAATTGGACTTTGTAGCCTTCACTAAAGAACTGAAGAAACAGAAAATCAAACTTACCTTGATGCAACAGGACGAGTGGGAAGACTACTTCAACCAATATAGTGAAGCCTGCCAAACTCTCTCACAGCAAATAACACAGACAAATAATGAGATAGACCAGCGTGTCTTCGATATTTATGGCCTGACTGCGGAAGAACGAGAAATTGTAATGGATGTATAATAGCATACTATCATTAACAAACAATGGACAAAGAAAACAAAATAATACTATATAAAGATGATGACGGCAAAGTGAGTGTAAATACGCGCTTTGCTGATGAGGATGTGTGGCTGACACAGGCACAGTTGGCAGAGATATATGATACCACTCAAGAAAATATTTCTATGCACATCAGCAACATCTACAAAGATGGCGAACTGGAATATATCCGAACTTATAAGAAATTCTTATTAGTTCGTAAAGAAGGTAATCGTCAGGTTAAACGTAATATTGACCATTACAACCTCGACATGATTATCGCTCTTGGCTACCGTGTGCAATCACCGATTGCTGTGCGTTTCCGTAGATGGGCCACTCAACGGCTGCATGAGTATATCCAGAAGGGATTTACTATGGATGATGAACGTTTGAAACAGGGAGGCAATCGCTACTTCCGCGAATTATTGCAACGCATTCGTGACATCCGTAGTAGTGAGCGTAACTTCTATCAGCAGGGGACGGTCATCTATGCAACCTCTACTGACTATGACCCAAGGGCTAAGATGACGAAACTGTTTTTTGCTACAGTGCAGAACAAAATGCACTACGCTGTGCATGAGCATACTGCTGCGGAACTGATTTATGAACGGGTGGATAATGAGAAACCGTTTGTTGGCATGACCAACTTCAAGGGGAATTACGTTACACGTGATGATGTTAAGATTGCAAAGAACTATCTTACGGAGTTGGAATTGCAACGATTAAACCTGCTGACTTCTCAATTCTTGGATTATGCAGAGTTTCAGGCTTTAGAACAAAACCCAATGACGATGGCAGAATGGATTGCGGCTTTAGACGACCAGATACTGCGCCTAAGAAAGAACATCCTCGAGGGAACTGGAGCCGTATCACATCAAGAGGCAATAGAAAAAGCCGAACGGGAGTTTGAAATCTATCGTGAGCGAGAGATGAGAATGTTGGAGAGCGACTTCGACAAGGCCGTGAAGCGATTGATGAACAAAACAGATGATGAGGATAAGGAGAATCAATAATAGGTTAAAGATATAACAAAAGAAGAATTGTTATATACAGCCACTCATATCTCTGTCAGTACTTGCACCAGAAAACTCCAGTACTTGCACCAAAAACTCCAGTACTTTGGCGCAAGTACTGGAGTTAATCATTATCATACATATTCCTTCGCTACAATCCTGCCGGCAAGAACCTCTTGGGCATTGTATGCGAGCGACTCGATTTCGTTTTCACCTGGCATAACCACTACTGGAGCAAGGAAGCCTACGCGTGTGGTGAGAATGTCTGTGCAATAACGGCTGTGGGCAATGCCACCAGTTAGTATTATGGCATCTGTCTTACCCTCAAGGGCAATATGCATAGCACCTATCTGCTTGGCAATGGTATAGAGCATGGCATTGAGTATGGTGCGCACTGGTTCTTCACCCTCTTCAGCCTCA
>JAZLCN010000038.1:0-29297 GCA_045614255.1 Prevotella sp. | reverse complement strand
TCAGGAAAAGGCAGGCCAAAAACATAGTTAGTCTTCTTTTCATAAATTTCTCTTGTTTATATTAAAAATTAGTTAATTGTTATTAAGTGCTTATCCATTGTTTCGCCTCCACTATATTATATATAATAATGTGTAAACGATATACCTCCGGGCAGGAGGTGTCGCCTTGTCGTCTATTACCTTATTTAATTACTTAAATTATATATTATGGTTAAGATTAATTTTGAGTTTACTGTCAAGTTAAATATTGGCAGAAAGAGAGTTGGCACTAATGTTAATTTTGGGAAAAGAAGTGTAGCTGACATATTTTTGGAGGAAATAAGCCAGATTGGTGATTTGCGTAGTATCAAGACAAAAGACAATTATGCAACAGCAACTCGCTCATTTGCCAACTATGCTGGCAGTGATTATCCTATGAGTAAGTTTGACTCCAATATTTTAGAATGCTATGAGAGATGGTTGAAGAGCAGAGGAATTACACTTAACACTATTTCATGCTACATGCGTTCATTACGCTCATTATACAATATGGTATCAAAGCGGTATAATATAGCTGATGATAAAATCTTCAATGGGGTTTTCACAGGAATGACAAAAACACGAAAACGTTCTGTGCAGATAGAAGATATAAAGAAACTGATGAGACTAACACTATCTGATAATTCATTTGATAGTCTTGCCAGAGATGTATTTGTTTTCAGTTTCTATGCTTTAGGAATGCCTTTTGTCGATGTGTCGCATTTGACACATGAAAATATCCATGCGGGCTATATTTCATACTGCCGAAGGAAGACTGGGCAACAAATAAGAATCCCTATAGAACCATGCATACTTGAAATTATAAACAAATATCATACAGAAGAAAGGAAACGCATCTTTCCCCTGATTCCCGATGATGAAAACCAACAGACAGAATTGACATACAGAAAAGTCTTATGCAAATACAACAAAGCTCTGATACATTTAACCCAGATGGCTAAAACATCTGGCACTCTAACTTCGTATGTAGTAAGGCATACATGGGCAAGTCTTGCGTATAGCTCAAATGTAGAATTATCTGTTATCTCTAAGGCATTGGGACATGCAAACACCAAAACCACTCTTGTATATATCCGTGAGATTGATGACAAGCAGGTGGCTGATGCGAACAGAATGATTATTAATTCAGTTTCAGGCACCTAACTTATGTGTTCTTGTAAAAATACAAAGCTCTTGTAACGCCTCTACAAAGCCCTTGTAGAGGTATTACAGAGTTTTTGTAAAAGTTTTACAAGGCCTTTGTAATCTGATTACAAGATTTTTGTAGAAAACTTGTAATTATTAAATCGTTTTCGGTGTTTTGCCTGTCTTATTGTTTATTACAAAAACCCTCTGTTTGGGGTTAAATATGCCCAAATTACACTTTGCAACCTCTTTTATAGTAAAAATTCATAAAAATAAATGATTTAAATCAAAAGAATACCATTTTGTTAACACTTTAGAGGTAAAAGTTATTTTTTTTAAATAAATATTTGCGTTTTTAAACTTTATGTATTATTTTTGCAACTCGAATTAAAATGGGTTGCTATTCCCATGCACCTCCTGCCCGGAGGTTTCTCGTTTAAACATTATTATATATATAATATAGTGAAGGCGAAATAATGGATAAGCACTTAATAACAATTAACTAATTTTTAATATAAACAAGAGAAATTTATGAAAAGAAGACTAACTATGTTTTTGGCCTGCCTTTTCCTGAGCTTAGGAATGGCAATGGCACAAACTAAGGTTACGGGTACAGTGGTTTCTCAGGAAGACGGTCAGCCGGTTATCGGTGCAACCGTATGGATTGAGGGAACCTCAGTAGGTACTATTACAGACGCAAACGGTAAGTTCTCTGTTAATGTTCCAAAAGGAAAGAAACTTACTGTAAGTTATGTTGGTATGCAGTCTAGAACTGTTGTTGCTGCAGACAACATGCGTGTTTATTTGAAAGCAGACTCACATTCACTCAATGAAGTGCTTGTGACTGGTTATGGTACACAGAAGAAGTCTGCATTTACAGGTTCTGCTGCTCAGATTGATGCTGAGGAAATCGGTAAGGTGCAGGTAACAAATGCTATTGATGCGTTGAAGGGTAAAGCAGCCGGTGTGCAGATCCACACAGCTACAGGTCAGCCAGGTGCTTCTCCAACAGTTCGTATCCGTGGTATCAACTCTCTTAATGCTGGTACATCTCCTCTGATCGTTCTTGATGGTTCACCATATAGCGGTAGCCTCAATGACATCAACCCTGCAGACGTTGAGACAATGACAGTATTGAAGGATGCTGCTTCTACAGCTCTTTATGGTGCTCGTGGTGGTAACGGTGTTATCCAGATTACAACAAAGAAGGCTAAGAAGGGTGAGAATGCAACAATTACTGTTGACGCTAAGTGGGGTAGTAACTCAAAGGCTATTCCTGAGTATGAGACAATCAAGAACCCAGCAAAGTACTACGAAATGTGGTATCTTGGTCTGAAGAACTATGCAATGAACACATTTGGTTATGCTCCTGGCTATGCTAACAAGTGGGCTAACAGCGTGATGATTAACGACGGTACATACGGTCTTGGTTACAACGTGTTCACAGTTCCAGAAGGCCAGCTGATGATTGGTACTAACGATAAGATGAATCCTAACGCAACACTTGGCCGTCTGCACTCTTACAACGGTCAGGAGTACTGGTTGACACCAGACGACTGGGAAGATGAAATCTACAACAACAGCACACGTCAGGAATACACTGTTACAGCTACTGGTAGCACAGAGAAGAGTTCTTTCTATCTCTCTGCAAGCTATCTTGACAATGAGGGTATCACTGTAGCTTCTGACTACAGCCGTTTCTCAACTCGTTTGAACGCTGATTATCAGGTTAAGCCATGGCTTAAGGTTGGTATGAACGTTAGCTACGCTCACTTCGAGCAGAATGCACTTGGCAATGACGGTTCAGCTGGTTCATCTGGTAACGCATTTGCATTCTCTAACATCGCTCCTATCTACCCAATGTACATCCGTGATGCACAGGGTAACATCATGTTCGATGACAAGTCTGGTATCAAGAGCCACGACTACGGTGATGGTTCTATTATCGGTCTGCAGCGTATGTATCTTGCACAGTCTAACCCTATTTCAGACAACTTGCTGAACACAAGACACACAGAGGGTAACACTGTTAACGCAACAGGAACATTTGAAATCCGTTTCCCAAAGAATATAACATTCTATTCTATCAACAACGTTTATCTTAACGAGTCTCGCTACACAAGCACAACTAACCCATTCTTCGGTCAGTATGCTTCTGCTAACGGTATGGTAACAAAGGAGCACTCTCGTACATGGAGCTACAACTACCAGCAGCGTTTGAACTGGGCAGAGAGCTTCGGTAAGAACAATGTTGAGTTGATGCTTGCTCACGAGTATTTCCGCAGCTATGGTTACGACCTCTGGGCTGATAAGAGCAACCAGTTCTCTGTTGACAATAAGGAACTTGCAGGTGCTGTAGTTATGGGTTCTGCTAACTCTTCAATGTCTGACTATAACACAGAGTCATGGATTGGACGCGCTCTTTACAACTACGATGAGAAGTATTTCGCTTCTGCTTCTGTAATGCGCCAGGCATCTTCACGTTTCCACAAGGATCATCGTTGGGGTACATTCTGGTCATTCGGTGGTGGCTGGCTTATCAACAAGGAGTCTTGGTTTGATGTAAAATGGGTTGACGAGTTGAAGTTGAAGGCATCTTATGGTGAGACAGGTAACGATAATATCGGTAGCTACCTCTACACTACATATTATAACATTGCAAACTCTAACGATAACGTTTCTCTTACTCCATCTTCACTTGGTAACAAGGAAATCACATGGGAGAAGACAGGTAAGTTCAACGCAGGTATTGACTTCTCGCTCTTTAAGGGTCGTTTGAGCGGTACTGTAGAGTACTACAACAACAAGACAAGTGATATGCTTTCTTGGTTCTCACTGCCACCATCATTTGGTTATCGCGGTTACTACGACAACGTAGGCGATATGGCAAACAGCGGTATTGAGATTGATTTGAAAGGCGACGTTATTCGTACAAATGATTTCACATGGTCACTCCATGCTAACCTCACATCTAACCACAACGAGATTCTTGAGTTGGCTGAGGGCAACAAGTCTTGGTATGATGAAATCGGTGGTTACGGATATTCTTCTGGCAGCTACTTCTATCAGGAAGGTACATCTGCTTATTCTTACTGGACAAAGGAATATGCTGGCGTAGACAAGCAGACTGGTGAGGCAATGTGGTATAAGAACGTTTATGAGACAGATGCTAGTGGTGCTCAGGTTTACTACGACGTAGACGGCAACCAGATCCCAGCAAACGAACTTGCTACATATGCAGGTGAGAAGCACCGCAAGATAGTTGGCCGTGAGGGTACAACAACTTACAATGACGCTGACTACTACAATGTAGGTGACGTTATGGTAGACCTCTATGGTGGTTTCGGTACAAGCTTCTCTTGGAAGGGCTTCGACTTCTCTGCTGACTTCCAGTATCAGATTGGCGGTAAGGTATATGATGGTACATACGCTGGTTTGATGAGTGCTAATAACAACGGACAGGCTATCCACGTTGACGCTATGAACTCTTGGTCACAGGCTAATAGCAACTCTGATATTCCACGCTGGCAGTTCAACGATGTTTACATGACATCAAGTTCTGACCGCTTCCTCACAGATGCTACAGCTTTGACACTTTCAAACATCACTCTTGGTTACACATTGCCACAGCACTTGTATGGTGGCAATCTCCAGAAGATTCGTCTCTATGTAGTTGCTGACAACATCTGGACATGGTCTAAGCGTCAGGGTCTTGACCCACGTCAGAGCATCGGTGCAAGCAACACTAACACATACTACAAGCCAATGCGCACAATCTCTGGTGGTATCACTGTAACATTCTAATTTGAAGTTTAAGAAATAAGAAAGGATAAATAACATGAATAAGATATTAAAATCAATAATGGGCGTCAGTGCTGTAGCTGTTTGTCTTGGTTCCTTTACTTCATGTATGGATGAGACTGAGCCTACAACAGTGGCAACAGAGGAGCAGATTTCGCAGTCTTCTTCTGCAGGTGAGGCTCTGCTTATGGCAATGCCTGCCTACTTCAACAAGTTTACCGATAACGGTTGGCACCATGGTTTCGGTTACGGTTCTATGATGTACATCCGTGACTTGATGACAGGTGATATGTGTCAGACTGATAACGCATCAGGTTATCACAGCCACTTCTACTACTGGGCACGTAACCAGTATCAGGGTGACGGCTATATCTTCCCACAGTATATCTACAACTATCACTGTGAGTTCGTGCTTGCTGCCAACAACATGGTTGGTGGTGTAAACCCAGAGACTGCTACTGATGAGCAGCTTGGCTGGCTCGGTGCAGGTCATGCTTTCCGTGCTCTGGTTTATCTTGACATGGCTCGTATGTATGAGTTCCTTCCAACTGAGTTCAACGCCGATGGCAAGAATATCGACGGCAATATCGTAACAAACCTTACTGTGCCAATTGTTAAGGCAGGTATGAGTCAGGATGCTGCTCGTAACAACCCACGTGCTACACGCGAGGATATGAAGACTTTCATTGAGAATGACTTGAATCTTGCAGAGCAATACATCGTAAATCTTGATGACACTCGTGGTGGTGTGTTGCCTGATTTGGCTGCGGTTTACGGTCTGAAGGCACGTCTCTACATGTGGGTAGAGGATTATGCACAGGCAGAGAAGTATGCTCGTTTGGCTATTAACAACTCTAAGGTTGCTCCAATGACAGATGCTGATGCTCTTAGCACAACAAATGGTTTCAATGATATCACTAAGTTCATGTGGGGTGCTCAGCAGACATCTGAGGATGATGTTGTTCAGACAGGTATCATTAACTGGGTATCATGGCTTTCTAACCAGACAACATTCGGTTATACAGGTCCTGCAACAGGTCTTTACAACATGATTGATGCAAGCATGTACAATCGTATTTCTGATGATGACTTCCGCAAGCTTCTTTGGGTAGCTCCTGCTGGTGGTGTTATGGCAGGCATGTCGCCAATGGTTAACGCTGCATTCAAGAACTATCTCCCAGAGTATGCTTCTGTTAAGTTCCGTCCAAAGGATGGTACCTATGACGACCATACAACAGGTGCTCCTGTAGCTTATCCTATCATGCGCGTTGAGGAAATGTATTTCGTTGAGGCAGAGGCTGCTGCTCATCAGGATGCAGCTAGAGGTAAGGCTCTGCTCGAGAAGTTCATGAAGGAGAATCGTTACGCATCTTACGCTTGCCAGTTCTCTGATACAAAGGGTGTTGTTGATGAAGTTGTGTTCCAGAAGCGTGTTGAGCTTTGGGGCGAGGGTCAGACATTCTTCGATGTTAAGCGTCTGAACATGAGCGTAACCCGCGGTTATCCAGGTACAAACTGGTACGAGCTTACACGTCTGAATACAAACGGTCGTCCAGCATGGATGAACTTCGTATTCGTTCGTAATGAGGCTAACAACAACGATGGTCTGGTTGGTATGAACAATCCTGACCCATCAGGACTCTACAAACCATGGGTTGAGGAGTAATCAACTATTTGATTTAACATTTAAAGCAAAAAAGAATTATGAATAAGATATTTAGAAATAGCTTGATGCTTGCAGCCGTTGTATTTGGCTTCTCAGCTTGTACTGACGAATATGAGTACGATGGTGCTGGTGAGTGGAATGCTGCAGAGAACTATCAGGAGATTTCATTCGTTAAGACTTCAGAGTCTGTAACACTTGAGGAATCTACCTATTCATTTGCAGTATCAAGAGAGAATACAGAAGGTGCGATAAGCGTGCCATTCAAGGTAGAAGTTAATACTGACGAAGTATTTACTGTTGGTGAGGCTAAGTTCGCTGATGGTGAGAAGACTGCTCTTTGTACAGTTGATTTCAGCAAGGCTGAGGTTGGCAAGGCATACACACTGAGTCTTTTGATTGACGATCCTCGTTATTCTTCTTACTATTCTACAAACAACGCTTATAGTCTGACAGTTAAGTACTTGCCAACAATTTCTGTTGGTAAAGCAACATGGGCTTTGTCTGCTTGGCAGAAAGGCGTACTTACTTGTGATTTGCGTATGCGAACAGATAAGCCAAATGCTTATGTATTAAGAGGATGGGGTGCAAACTTCTTTACTCTCAATGGTGTTGATGTAAATATCAATTTCAACAAGGAGACTGGTGAACTTTCAGTACCAGAGAACTTCACAGGTTATGTACACAGCCAGTATGGTGAAG
The DNA here is from genome assembly GCA_045614255.1 of Prevotella sp. Classification (GTDB taxonomy): domain Bacteria; phylum Bacteroidota; class Bacteroidia; order Bacteroidales; family Bacteroidaceae; genus Prevotella. Next base: position 21,967 of record JAZLCN010000038.1, on the reverse strand, counting down.
TATATCTTTCAGACCTTAATACTTATACTGGTACAGCTGATTGGCCAAACTCTTGGGATCCAGCAAGTGGTATTGCCACAGTATATATGATATATTATGTTGGTGCTGGTTACTTTGGAAATGGTCCAGAAGCTCTTCTGCTTGAATTTAACCAATAAACTTAATACGATATTTTCCGTCAATTCGGCAAAATAATATCGTATTAGAATACTCAAAACTAACGGAACTTCTTAATGTTGTTCCGTTAGTTTCTTCCATTTATATGACTTAATAATTAAAGTAATATGAAAAGAATATTTACTCTTTGTCTTTTCTTCGCATTTGCAAGTCTTTGTGTAAATGCAGAAGAACGTTCTGAATACGAAATGCAGAGAATTGCCGAGAAACAGCTGTTGGGTACCATAACAAGAAGCATGGCTGCATCTTCTATTGAGAAGGTTAAGATAGGCGACAATTATAATATCTACGGTGCGTCAGGTATGGGCTTTGTGGTCGTAAGTAACGACGACTCTTTCAATGCTGTCCTTGGAGTTTCTGATAAGGATTATTACGGCGAGTTCATGCCCGATGGTTTCAGATGGTGGCTTAACGCTATCGACAAGTCAATGTCTTACTATAAAGCCAATGGCATCTCTACAGTAAGAGAATATGCAGTTGAACCAGTGAAGCAGCTTATGACCACTCAGTGGGGACAGGACTATCCGTTCAATAAATACTGTCCTTCTGTTGATGGAACCACAGCTCCTACTGGATGTCAGGCTACAGCTATGGCCCAGATTATGAAGTATCATAGATACCCAGAAAAAGGTACAGGCATGCAGGTCTATACTGTTGTTGACAAAAAAGGCAAGACGTCATCGAAGTTTCATCGAATCAGCAACACTTATGACTGGGACAATATGCGTGACTATTATGCTTTCGTATATACAGATGCTGAGGTAGATGCTGTTTCCAAGCTCATGATTGACTGTGGCGCTTCTGTTAAGATGGAATATACTTCAACTTTCAGTGGTTCTTCACAAAACGATGCTGCCTTGGCTCTGATAAATAACTTTGGCTATAACTCTGTTACTATGCAGCAGTGCTGGAAGATGTATTATAATGACGAGGAGTGGTTTGAGATGATTTATCATGAACTCTCAAACAAGCGTCCTGTGCTTTATCGTGGACAGGATGCTCTTCAGGGTGGTCATGCTTTTGTTTTTGATGGCGTAGATGCAGAAGGCAAGGTGCATGTAAACTGGGGATGGAACGGATCTGCCGATGGATATTTCGATTTCAACAATCTTGCTCCTAATGTAAGTGGCTCAGCTTCTTTGTATAATGAAATGCCAGCAATGGTTATGGGAATCAAGAAAGAAGCACCAGTAGAAGGCGAGGCTGTAGTTAGTCAGTGGGTTTCAGACGGAAAGTATATCTTCCAAGCAGCCCCAGGCAATTCTATCGATCTCTATCTTGATAACATGTGGAATATGAACTTTCGCGATTTCGATGGTGAGATTCTTGTGTCTATAGAGAATACTAACGGTAAGATAGATGATAGCATCCTTGCTTCTATATATTCTTCAAAGTCTCTTGATGAAAACGGTCAGGATGGAACGGTTCCTTCTATGATGGGTTTCATAATGAGAGACGAGGTTACAGGCGCTATGTCAAAGATATCGCTTGCAGAACTTAATTTCTCCCGATTGAAGGCAGGTGTTTATCGTGCATATCTCTGCACTATAGGTTATTCTGCTGGTGAGTATTTACAGTTCTTGCGTTGTCCTGGTGGTGTACTGATTTATACTATTGAGAAGAGTATTGACGGCACGATGAAGGTTTACGAGGGCGACCCACTTGTGGCTAACGGTATAGAGAGCGTTACTGCTGCAGGCAAGTCTAATGTTCAGGGTATTTTCAACCTCAATGGCATGCGCATGCCTTCAATGCAGAAGGGCATTAACATCATAAAGAATGCCGAGGGCAATGTTATGAAGGTTATGGCTAAGTAATAATTGCCATGCTAACATAAATAATATATGAATAATATATGGAGATGAAAGGCAAGTGTCTTTTGTCTCCATATTTTCTTATAAGTATTCAGTAAATCCATGTTTTTAATCACATTTTGCAATAAATATGCGGCTTGTGCGTTATAATATCGTGCTTAAGCAATTTTATTACATATTATTTATAGTCGTATTGTTAATGGCAATGCCAGCAAAAGCCCAATACGACCCATCCTTCTCCCACTATTGGGGGATGGAAACCTCGTTTAATCCTGCCGCAGCAGGAAAGGAGTCGGTGCTCAATGTGGCAGGAGCATATAATATGACACTCACTGGGTTTGAGAACAACCCAAAGACAATGTATGCCGGTGCCGATATGCCTTTCTATTTCCTGCGCAGCTATCATGGCGTGGGTGCACAGTTTGTTAACGACCAAATAGGATTATTCTCCCACAAGAAGTTTGCCCTTCAGTATGCCTTCCGCTTCAAACTCTTTGGCGGTATGCTTGGCGTGGGCGCTCATCTGGGCATGCTCAGCGAAAGCTTTGATGGTTCAAAGGTTGATACTGAAACGCCTAACGACCCCGCTTTCCCCTCGTCAGAGGTGACTGGTTCAGGTCTTGATTTAGGCGCAGGACTCTATTACAGGCATGGTCCATGGTATGCCGGTCTGTCGGTGATGCATGCCAATGCACCCGAGATGGAATTAGGTGAACGACAGACATTCAAGGTTGATCAGACATTTTATTTAACGGGTGGATACAATATTAAGCTTAGAAATCCGTTTTTAACTATACACCCATCTGTTTTGTGCCGTTACGATGGTGTTGGCTACAGGGCAGATGTAACAGGACGTGTTAAGTACACCAACGACAAGAAGGTGATGTGGGCAGGACTGGGATATAGTCCCACCAACTCCGTAACGGTGATGCTCGGCGGCAATTTTCATGGCATAAGCCTTGGCTACAGCTACGAGATTTACACATCGGCAATAAGCATTGGCAACGGAAGCCACGAACTGTTTATCGGTTATCAAACTGATTTGAACTTGCAGAAAAAAGGAAGAAACAAACATAAAAGTGTGAGAATACTATAAGACATGAATATGAGAAAAAGTATCATTGCTCTTTGCGCTGTTGCGCTCATGGTGCTGACTGGCTGCTTTGGCGGCAAGACAACAATGGCATCAGGTGGTGAGGTGACAGGAGCCAGCGGAAGAGCTTTTACCGAACCAACCCCGTATGGGATGACACTCATCAAGCGTGGTCATCTGCGCATGGGTATAGAGAAACAAGATAGTCTCTGGGGCAAGGAAACCCCTGTTAAGGATATCTCTGTGGAAGGTTTCTGGATGGACGAGACTGAGGTAACCAATTCTCAGTATCGCCAGTTTGTGAATTATGTCCGCGACTCTATTATCCGCGAGCGTCTTGCCGACCCGGCGTATGGTGGCGATGAAACCTATAAGATAGAGGAAGACCGCAATGGCGACCCTGTGGCAAAACCTTATCTTAACTGGAAGAAACCGTTGCCTCGCAAGCCTAACGAAGACGAGCAGCGCGCTATGGAGAGCGTGTATGTCATTCATCCTATCACTGGCGAGAAGATGCTTGATGCCAGTCAGATGAACTTCCGTTTCGAGGTTTACGACTACGCTACGGCAGCTCTTCGCAAGTATCGCCTTAATCCGTCTGAGCGAAATCTTAACACCGATATTACTGTTAATCCAGAGGAGCAGGTGTGGATTTCTAAAGACACAGCATTTATTGATGATGAGGGAAAGATAGTGCGCCAGACCATCAACCGTCCGTTGAGCGGTCCATGGGATTTCCTCCATACATATATCGTAAACATATATCCCGACACCACTTGTTGGGTTAACGACTTCCCTAACGCCGACAACGAGACATATATGCGCATGTATTTCAGCAATGCAGCTTATAATGACTATCCTGTGGTTGGAGTAACTTGGGAGCAGGCAAATGCTTTCTGCGCTTGGCGCACAGAGTATCTGCTCAAGGGACTTGGTCCTGACGCCCGCTATGTTCAGCGCTATCGCCTGCCAACAGAGGCAGAGTGGGAATATGCAGCCCGTGGCAAGGAACAGAACGAGTTTCCTTGGGAAAATGAGGATGTGGCAAGCGGCAAGGGATGCTTCTTTGCCAATTTCAAGCCAGACCGTGGCAACTACACCAAGGATGGCAACCTTATTACCAGCAAGGCTGGCATCTATTCTGCCAATAGCAACGGACTGTTTGATATGGCAGGAAATGTGGCAGAGTGGACCAGCACCATCTATACAGAGGCAGGTGTAGAGGCTATGAACGACATTAATCCTCAGTTGGAATATAAAGCAGCTAAGGAAGACCCTTACCGTCTAAAGAAGAAGAGTGTGCGCGGCGGCTCATGGAAAGACCCAGAGTCATATATCCGTTCGGCATGGCGCTCATACGAATATCAGAACCAGCCACGTTCATACGTTGGTTTCCGCTGTGTGCGCAGTCTGGCTAATACAACAAGTGAGAAGTATAAAAAATCTAAGACTAAGAAATAATGACAGAGTATAGCAAATTCAATATCGTATATCGTCTGCAGAAGTGGCTCGACAGTGTGCCCGGTCAGACCTTCCTTAACTATGCCTACAGCTGGGGTGCGGCAGTGGTTATCCTTGGTGCGCTGTTTAAGTTGACCCACCTTCCAGGTGCCAACCTTATGCTTTATTTAGGTATGGGAACAGAGGCTATAGTGTTCTTCCTTTCTGCTTTCGACCGTCCTTTCGACAAGACTGCCGATGGCAAGGACCTCCCTACACATGTAGATGCTGAGGGAGAGCAGACTGAAGGCGACAATGTGCATGGCGTTGTTAGTGGCGGCACAATCATCATTGGTGGTGTTACAGGCGAACATCCTGTTGGCGATATCAATGTTGCTGGCGGCACAATCGTTGGCGGCGACGCACCGGCTGTTATCGGCGGTGGTGGTGTTATGTCGCCTGACATGGAAGAGGCAACAAACAACTATGTTGAGGAGCTGAAGCGTCTCACAGAGATGTTGGGCAAGGTAACAGAGCAGAGCGAGCGCCTCACACGCGACTCTGAGGAGATGGAGAATCTCAACCGCACTCTTACCAGCATCTGTAAGGTATATGAGTTGCAGCTTAAGGGCGTGAGTCAGCAGGTTGGCACTATCGACCAGATAAACGACCAGACACGTCGTATGGCCGACCAGATAACAGAACTGAACAAGATTTATACTCGCATGATAGAGTCGATGACTGTGAATAAGCAGGTGTAAGGAGTTTGGAGTTAGGAATTAGGAGTTAGGAGTTATCTATAGGAGTGTAGGAGTTATCTTTAGGAGTTCAGGAGTTCAGGAGTGCAGGAGTTCAGACATATGCTTCAGATACAAGCAACTCGTCAACTCTTCAACTTGTCAACTCGTCAACTTGCGAAGCACTCAACTCGTCAACTAAAAAAGTAATATGACCAAGTAAAGAGCGACAACGAATTACACGGATTTAACGAATTAAACGGATTACTTCAAATCAAACAACTCGTCAACTTGCGAATCACTCAATTTGTCAACTAAATAAAAACTATGGCAATAAAGAAAAGACCAGTATCTCCGCGCCAAAAGATGATTAACTTGATGTATGTCGTCTTGATGGCAATGCTTGCGCTGAACGTCTCAACAGAGGTGCTCAATGGTTTCTCTATTGTAGAGGAAAGCCTAAACCGCACAACAGCAAATGCATCGAAGGAGAACCAGGTGATATATGAAAACTTTGAGGAACAGCTGAAAGCCAATCCCGCAAAGGTAAAGGCATGGTTTGATAAGGCCATGGCTGTGAAAGGCATCAGCGACTCAATATATAATTTCGCAGAAGAGCTAAAACTGGCCATCGTTGTAGAGGCCGATGGCAGTGATGCTGATGTAAAGAACATTCTGAATAAGGAAGACCTTGAGGCTGCCAATCAGATAATGCTTGCGCCAGAGCGCGGCAAGGGTCAGGAGTTGTATAATGCCATCAACTCTTACCGCAAGCAGATTCTTTCTATGGTAGAAGACCCTGAGCAGCAGGCTATCATCAATGGCAACCTCTCTACCGAACTGCCTAAGAACGCACTTGCCATGGGCAAAAACTGGCAAGAGTATATGTTTGAGAATATGCCAGTGGCTGCAGCTGTAACACTGCTTTCCAAGCTTCAAGGTGATGTTCGTTATGCCGAGGGTGTGGTTTTGCATAAGCTTGTTACCAATATCGACGTAAAGGATATCCGCGTTAATGCCCTCAATGCCTTCGTTATACCTAACTCTCAAACCATCGTGCGTGGTGATAAGTTCTCTGCCCACATCGTAATGGCAGCAGTAGATACCACACAGGTGCCTGATATTTATATAGGTGAGCAGAAGGTAGAGCTTGACAACGGACTATATGAAACCATTTGCAACCGCACCGGCGACTTCACCCTTGCCGGATATCTTGAGGTTGTCAATGGAGGCGGCGAGAAGATACGACGTGACTTTAGTCAGAAATACACCGTTGTAGACCCAAGTGCCACAGTCTCTGCCGACCTCATGAATATGCTCTATGCCGGATATAGCAATCCTATTAGCATAAGTGTGCCAGGAGTGCCAGTAAACAAGATTCAGGCAACCATGACCAACGGTACATTGCAGCCAGTGGGTCCGGGCAAGTACATAGCCCGTCCGCAGCAGATAGGCAAGGATGCCACCATCACCGTTGTTTCTACAAACACTGGCCGTGCACAGCAGATGGGACAGTTTACGTTCCGTGTGCGCAAGTTGCCCGACCCAACACCATACATCACTCTTAAAGACGACCAAGGTAATCCTACACGCTATAAGGGCGGCAACCTTAACAAACAGGCTCTTATGGGAGCCGACGGCATTGGCGCAGCCATCGACGACGGTATCCTCGACATAGGCTTTAAGGTGCTGGCTTTCGAGTGTGTGTTCTTCGACAATATGGGTAATGCAGTGCCAATCGTATGTGAAGGCTCGGCTTTCTCACAGCGTCAGAAAGACACCTTCCGCCGTCTTGCGCGCAACCGCCGTTTCTATATCTCTCGCGTCAAGGCCATTGGTCCTGATGGTATAGAGCGACTGCTGCCTACTTCGATGGAGGTGATTATCAAGTAATTGTGAATTATGAATTATGAATTACGAATTATGATTATGAATATATCAAGAACAAACGGGTGGTTAAAGGTAGTGTTGGTGCTTTTCGCGCTCAATGTTTCGCTGATAACAATCGACGCACAGCCAAAGGCACGTCGTGCTCAGGCAGCTAAGAAGCAGCAAAGCACACAGGGACAGATGACACGCCGTGCGCAGTTAATGTTTCCTACGGCAATAGATATGCCAGAGGATGTGGTTTGGCGCCGTGACATCTACCGCGAACTTGACCTCAGTAAAGATGCCAATGCCGCTCTTTACTATCCAGTGGAGCCCATTGGCAAGCAGCTCAATCTGTTTACATACGTCTTTAAGTTGGCGCTCAATGGCTATATCCCAGTATATGAGTATCGTCTCGATGGCAATGAGGCTTTCGACGACTCTGCAAAGGTTGACATGAAGACCGTGCTAGAGAACTATCATATCTATTATGAGGAGAAAGACGGTAAGGTGCGTGTTGACAATAGTGACATCCCTTCTGCCGAGGTGAAGATGTATTACATCAAAGAGAGCGCCTATTACGATCAGGCCAACTCGTCGTTCCGCCGCAAGGTGTTAGCCATCTGTCCAGTGATGATGCGTGAAGATGATTTTGGCGGTGCTGCATCTAAGTATCCATTGTTCTGGATTAAGTACAGCGATGTGGAGCCATTCCTCAGTCGCCAGTCGGTAATGACAAGCAACCTTAATAATGCTGCCACTATGAGCATGGAGGATTATTTCACCATGACCAAGTATGAGGGCAAGATATACAAGACCAATAATATGTTGGGTCGCACTTTGGCGCAGTATTGTCCAACCGACTCTGCCATGGCAAAGGAACAGCGACGCATAGAAAACGAACTGAAGAAGTTTGAGGAAAACCTCTTTGGCGACAAGGCTAAAAAAGACTCTCTCGACAGCATCGCCCGTCTCGACCCAAAGGCAGCGCGTGAGGCAGCTAAGGTGGCAAAGAAAAACCGTCGCGAGACTGGTGCAACAGAGAAAAAGGTCTCTGCAAAGAAATCCAGTCGCCCTGCATCATCAAGCTCATCATCAGCGCGCGTTAGCGTTCGCCGTCAGAGAAGATAATTTAAATGGTTTATGGATGAGAGATGAGGGATGAGTGTTTAAGTCCTTAGGAAATATTAACCTCATAACCTCATCCTTCAGCGCTGCTCAGGACAAGTAACCTCAAAAAATATATTAATCCTAATAAACAAAAGAGTATGAAAAAGATTTTTACTACTTTGATGGTTGTTGCAGCTCTGTTCGTTGCAACATCTTCACAGGCACAGATTAAGTTTGGTCTTAAAGGTGGTCTGAACGTAACTGACATGAGCATCAGCTCAGATGTAATCGACAAGTCAAACCAGACTGGTTTCTTCTTTGGTCCAACCGTGAAGTTTACTCTTCCTCTTGTAGGTCTTGGCATCGATGCTGCTGCATTGTATGACCAGCGCGACGCTAAGCTCAATGATGAAAAGATATCTCAGAAGAGCATTAACATCCCAGTTAATCTCCGTTACAATATCGGTCTCGGCAGCATCGCTGGCATCTATCTTGCAGCTGGTCCACAGTTTGGTTTCAACATCGGCGACAAGAATTTTGAATGGGATTCAGACGGTGTAGCGAACGCCTTCCAGATGAAGAAGTCAAACTTCAGCATCAATCTCGGTGCAGGTGTGTCTATGCTGAAGCATCTCGAAATCGGTTTCAACTACAACATCGCTCTTGGCAAGACAGGCGAGATGTCTGTTATCAATGCTGCTAAGGAAGAGATTGAGGGCAACCATGCTAACTCTTGGCAGGTGTCAGCAGCTTATTATTTTTAATGAGTTGAAGAGTTGAGTGCTTCGCAAGTTGACAAGTTGACAAGTTGACGAGTTAACAAGTTATATGATCTAGGTTATAAGGTATTTTTTTTAATCCTAAAACACATTATATAAAAAGGAGACAATTTTTAAAATTGTCTCCTTTTTTGTTGCATACCGTTCAGTCGGATTTGTAATCCCGAACGTGAGTCGTGCGCTCCCTCTTGCCCCTTTGACAAAGCTCAGGACAGGAAAGGGGCGGGATGATGTAAAGCATTTTAGTAATAACATTTATTTAGTGTGAAGTAACTTAGTAAAACAACGAATTAAGTGTGAAAGTAAAATCAGTCATAGTCAATACTTTTGGTATCTTTATGAGATTACAGTGGAATCTCAATGTGGTAACATCAGAACCACAATAAAGTACTAACAGTACTTCATAGTGTTTAAAGCTGCGTTGCATCTATACCGTTTCCTCATGATTCGCAAATCATAGAATAAAAAAGTGCACAACTCTGCACATTATCTGCACGCCTGTAAACACTCTGTATCACAGCGTGTTACGGCGTTTGTGCAGATGTGCAGATTTTTTCGCAAAAATTTTTTTCAGTTGGATCTTTTGACAGGGGTCATCAAACTGTTCTCCTAGAAGGAGAGGCTTTTTGTTTGCCGCACTATCCTTCCAGCGTATCACGAGGATTTTCACGTATCTTATTTTAAAGGATAAATTATCCGGAGATACGTGAGATACGTGGAGGCTGACCATCCCCACCTAACCTCCCATTACTCCTTCGACAAAGCTCAGAACAGGAACGGGGAGGGGCCTGAATAGCGTGACAAGCAAACTGTGCTCCCTCTTGAAAAGGGGGAGGTAGAGGGGGATGGAGAGAGTTATGAGTTAGGACCCGTTCAGTCGGATTTGCAATCCGACGTGTAGAACTCTCGGATTTGCAATCCGAATACTTCAAAGAACTCCATTGTCTTAGCATTATAAATGCATATACTCAATACGGTCGGATTACAAATCCGCCCGAACTAAAGGAGCGAACATTCATGTAATTATTCTACAATAATATTCATAAAAGTAAATAAAAATACAATTATTTCCCTGAAAATGTATTTATTTGCAAACATGACTGTATTTTTATTAAAAAACATTTTGTTTTCTCAATAATCTTTGCGACCTTTGCAATTTCTTAGATGAACGATTAGCGTTGAACGATTAACGTTGAACGATGAGTTAGGAGTTATCTTTAAGGAGTGAAGGAGTTATCTTTAGGAGTTCAGGAGTTCAGACATATGCTTCAGATACAAGCAACTCGTCAACTCGTCAACTTGTCAACTTGCGAAGCACTCAACTCGTCAACTTGTCAACTTAAACAATAATATATATGGCAGAAAATTTAGAAATCAAAGAATTAGAGCAGGTTGTGGTGCGCTTCTCCGGCGACTCCGGCGACGGCATGCAACTTGCGGGCAACATCTTCTCTACGGTTTCTGCAACCGTAGGTAATGGTATCTCAACATTCCCAGACTATCCGGCCGACATCCGCGCCCCACAAGGTTCGCTCACTGGTGTGTCTGGTTTTCAGGTTCACATCGGTGCAGGCAAGGTGCATACCCCTGGCGACCTCTGTGATGTGCTGGTGGCTATGAACGCTGCCGCGCTGAAGACACAGTATAAGTATGCCAAGCCACAGGCCACAATCATCATCGATACCGACAGCTTCGGTGATAAAGACCTTGAGAAGGCTCAGTTTAAGACTGCCGACTATCTCGGAGAAATGGGCATCGACAGCGATAGGGTAGTAGCTTGTCCTATCACACAGATGGTGAAAGACTGTCTTGCCGACAGCGGAATGGATAACAAGGCCATGCTGAAGTGCCGCAACATGTTTGCGCTGGGATTGGTATGCTGGCTGTTCAACCGCGACCTCAATCTCGTTGCCAACTTCCTGCGTGAGAAATTCGCCAAGAAGCCTGCCATAGCAGAAAGCAATATCAAGGTGGTGCAGGCTGGTTATGACTATGGTCACAATGTACATGCTGGTGTGCCAAACACCTATCGCATAGAGTCAAAGGACAAGGTTAAGGGCCGCTATATGGACATCACCGGTAATAAGGCAACAGCCTATGGACTGATAGCAGCAGCAGAAAAAGCTGGCTTGCGCCTCTTCCTCGGTTCTTATCCAATCACTCCTGCCACAGACATCCTTCACGAACTGTCTAAGCACAAGTCATGCGGTGTCATCACCGTACAGTGTGAAGACGAGATCAGCGGTTGCGCAAGCTCTGTTGGTGCAGCCTTCGCTGGTGCTCTGGCTGCCACATCAACATCTGGTCCTGGCATCTGTCTGAAGTCAGAGGCCATCAACCTTGCCGTTATCGATGAGTTGCCACTCGTGATTATCGACGTTCAGCGTGGCGGTCCGTCAACAGGACTTCCTACCAAGAGCGAGCAGACCGACCTTCTGCAGGCTCTCTACGGCCGCAACGGAGAGAGTCCGATGCCTGTGATAGCAGCACTGAGTCCTACTGACTGCTTTGATGCTGCTTATGAGGCATCGAAGATAGCTCTGGAGCACCTCACACCTGTGATTCTGCTCACCGATGCGTTCATCGCCAACGGCTCTGCGGCATGGAAACTGCCTACAATGGACGAACTTCCAACAATCACTCCTCACTTTGCTACACCAGAGATGAAGGGCAACTACACCCCATACTTCCGCGATGAGGAAACAAAGGTGCGCTACTGGGCTGTGCCAGGACAGGAGGGATACACACATATCCTTGGCGGACTGGAGAAAGACGGCAAGACAGGTGCTATCTCTACCGACCCAGACAACCACGACATGATGTGTCGCTTGCGTGCAGAGAAGGTGGCAAAGATTCCTGTGCCCGACCTTGTGGTAGAGGGTGACGAGGATGCCGACCTGCTCATCGTGGGCTTCGGCAGCACATACGGTCATCTGTACAGTGCTATGGACGAGTTGCGCAAGCAGGGCAACAAGGTTGCTCTGGCACAGTTTAAGTACATCAACCCGCTGCCAAAGAACACTGCAGAGGTGCTTAAGAAGTACAAGAAGGTGGTTGTGGCAGAACAGAACCTCGGTCAGCTTGCCACATGGCTCCGCGCCAACATTGATGGCTTCGCACCTTATCAGTACAACGAAGTTAAGGGACAACCGTTTGCTACAAGTTCACTTGTAAGTTCGTTCGCTGAGTTGTTGAAGGATTAATAACGACCACTAATTTCGCTAATTAAACTAATTATGAAAAGTTTATGATGTGATTTAGAGACCACTAATTTCACTAATTAAACGAATTAAGATAATATGGGAGAACTGATGTATAAATTTGAGGTCCACGAAATTATAGGTGCAGCAATGATGGTGCACCGAGAATTAGGTTGTGGATTTACAGAGAAAGTCTATCAGGATGCTCTTGAAATAGAATTAAGAAACAGTGATATCCTATTTGTGCGTGAACCAGAAATACATGCAAAGTATAAAGGAGAGAACTTAAATTCAACTTTTAAGCCCGATTTTATATGTTGTGATGATATCGTCGTAGAGTTGAAGGCAGTAAAAGAATTGGAAGATATACATCGGTCGCAAGCAATGAATTACGCAAAGGTAGCAGGATTAAGAGTTGCTTTGTTAATAAACTTTGGTGAACCTTCCCTTAAATTCGAACGTTTCATAGTTAGTGCAAATAATCACATCTAATAATTAGTTTAATTCGCGGTAAAATAGCTCAGAATAATAATTAGTTTAATTAGTTTAATTCGCAGTAAAATAGCTCAGAATAATAATTAGTTTAATTAGTTTAATTCGTGGTAAAATAGCTCAGAATAATAATTAGTTTAATTAGTTTAATTCGTGGTTTTGAATAGAATAAAAAGAAAAATTAAAGTATATGGAATATACAGCACAAGACTATAAAAAAGGACAGCCACGTTGGTGTCCTGGTTGTGGCGACCACTTCTTCCTAGCCTCCCTCCACAAAGCAATGGCAGAGGTGGGTGTAGCTCCACACGACATGGCAGTAATCTCAGGTATCGGTTGCTCAAGCCGTCTGCCATACTATGTCAATACATACGCCATGCAGACCATCCACGGTCGTGCGGCAGCCATCGCCACAGGCGCTAAGGTGGCTAACCCAAACCTCTGCGTATGGCAGATTAGTGGCGACGGTGACGGACTGGCTATCGGTGGCAACCACTTTATCCACGCCATGCGCCGTAATATCGACCTTAACATGATTCTGCTCAACAACCGTATCTACGGACTTACCAAAGGACAGTACTCACCTACATCGCCACGCGGCTTCGTGAGCAAGTCAAGTCCTTACGGAACAGTTGAAGACCCGTTCCGCCCGGCAGAGCTGTGTTTCGGTGCACGCGGTAATTTCTTTGCCCGCTCAGTGGCTACCGACAATGCCGAGACCGTAGAGGTGCTGAAGGCTGCATATAAGCATAAGGGCGCATCGGTATGTGAGATTCTCCAGAACTGCGTCATCTTCAATAACGGTTGCTTCGACCCAATCTACAACAAGGAAGGTCGCAAGAAGAATGCCATCTATGTTCGCCATGGCGAGAAACTCGTGTTTGGTGAGAACAATGAGTTTGGACTTGTTCAGGAAGGTTTCGGCCTGAAGGTAGTTGAGATTGGCAAGGACGGCTATACCATCGACGATGTTCTTGTTCACGATGCCCATTGTGAGGACAACACACTTCAGCTCAAACTAGCCATGATGGACAACGAGAGCGGCTTCCCTGTAGCCCTCGGCGTTATCCGCGATGTAGAGGCTCCAACCTACAACGATGCCGTTCATGAGCAGTTGGCAGAGGTAAGCAACCAAAAGAAGTACCACAACTTCATGGAACTGCTTGAGACAAATGATACTTGGGAGGTGAAGTAATAAACACCACTTATATTGCATAAAAAAATGCGGTGTCAGGTTAACATCATTCCTGACACCGCTTTTCTTTTATTTCCGTTTTATTCGTGACTTCATCACTCTCAGAGCGTTGTCCGAGCAACTCAGTATTTCCTTTATTTTATTGTCATCGTATTGCAAATCTTTTAATATCAGATAAACTGTCTGGCGTTTTGTCAACTGTTCGTATTGTTCATCCCATGCGGTAACTTTCTCTGGATGCACCGTTTTAAAATATTCGACAAGACAAGCCTCTGCCTTTGGATTGTCTGTGGAAATTGATTCTCCGTTTCTTATGCTGTCGTATATGCAGTTGCCAATGCGCAAGTTGTCATTATGTTTCAATACAATTTTGTCCTTTTCCGTTATCAACTTGTCTTTTTCTTTTTCCAACTCCTTAATGCTCCGTTCACGTGCCTTAATCTGTTGTTCTTTCCTTGCTATGCGCCTGTCTAAATCCTCTGCCTTCTTTGTGTGTTGTTTTATTTCTTCAAGGTACGTATTTATCCTGCGGCGATAGATAAATATGATAATTACAAAGGTGAAGACTATGAGAAGCAAGACAAGCAACATCAGATATAAGCGGCTCTTTTCATGATAATATTCCTTCTCCTTTTTGCTTGCGTCATATTTGTATTGTAGTTCTGTAATCTCCTTTGTCTTTAATGATTTTTCAACAGAGTCATTCAGTATGTTTATCCTATTTAATAAGGAATGTGCCTCTTTATAATCATTTGTTTCCAGCACTCGCTTGTATATAGACTTCAATGTAGATATCTTTAGTCTGATTTTGTCGGTGTCCAGTGCCTTGTCCCAATACTCAGATGCCAGTTTCATGTTGCCTTCTTTATAGTATATATCGCCGAGAACACTGTATGTGTTATAGCGTGGTTTTATATCTAATGACTTTTGCAGATATATTTTGGCACTATCATATTTTTGCATTTTGTTGTACTTTACACCTATATTTGTTAATGTTGCCGCTTGAGTTGCTATACTGGCAAAAGGTACTAATGGAAGACTTTTTTGCAGATAAATCAGAACGCTGTCTTCAAATGATAAACGTCTCATGTTTGATGAGATGTGACTATACCCACGCACTATACAATCCGTATCTTTCCTTTCAATTGAATTGTCAAGGAAGAGTTTGGCATAATCAAGAGACTTCTCAAAATACTTAGCTTCATAGTTAACCTGAAACAGACTCTCATAATATTTTGACAACTGAAGCATGTCGCCAATTTTCTCTGCTATGTCAACGCCTTCCATAAGAAAAGTTAGTGCCACATCAGGCTTGCCTCGGTAGAATTGTGTCATTCCACGGTAATAAAGCGAGCGCGCAAGCAGGCTCTCATCATCAACCTTGCGATAATGTGCTATGCTATAGTCAAGCAGCGTGTCAACAGTCTGCACCGTATCACACTTATATTCCGCTTGTGTGAGCAGCAGCAGATAGTAGGCGCGTGAGTTTTCATCTAAACCTGTTGTGTCCTTAACCGATTGCAATATCATAAGAGCAGAGTCAGGCTTCAACTCCATTATACTGTCTGCCTGCGACAGCAATATCATAGTGCCATTTCGCTTTATGTTACATCCCCATAGCATAGTGGATGCAATCAGCAGCATAGTGAATGTTCGCATAGTTCTTTGTTTTTCTTGTCCTTTTCTTTATGTAATTTTTATTACTCTCACAAAGTTAATTTATTTTTTCATAATAAAATGCAACAGGTTTGATTTTTCACTTTTTTTTAAGTCAACCAATTTTATGAGTACGCATCGATGTTACATTTTAACTGTTGAAAACACCATGTAAATCATGTTTCTTGTCTGATAATCAGAAAGATAACTGTTTTCGAGACAGAAATATCGGAATAAAATAGGATGTTTTTTATTTGGCAGTTTCTTTTAAACTTTCTACTTTTGTGAAAGAAATTATAAAATGCTTAAAGCTATGAAGAAGAACTTAATTAAACAATTAACAAATAGGGATTTCCCTACTGCATTATAGGGATTTTCCCTCTTTTGTTTATTTGTTTGTTGTTAATTTTGTCTTGTCAAAACAATCTATTCACTTCCTAAATTCAATATGATATGAAAAATATGCTAAAGCTTTTCCTTTTGTCGCTAGCGGTGATGATTCCTGTTAGTGGTTATTCGTCTGATGAGAATCTGAATGCAAATGATGCTAATGTTACAGACGTGGTAGGTAACATAAGAAAGTATTTTCAAGAAGTTCAGCAGGAGCGTGTCTATATGCACTTCGATAACACCAGTTATTACAAAGGCGACTCAATATGGTTTAAGGCATACGTTGTGGGTGAACGCAGTTTGGATGACACTGATTTAAGCAAGATTCTTTATGTTGAACTGGTTAATCCCCAAGGAGTGCTCGTTGAAACGCAGAAGCTTGCTATAGAAGGAGGACAGTCGGATGGATGCTTCGCTTTGAGAGATACTATAAACGCTGGTTATTATGAGGTGAGAGCCTATACATCGTGGATGCTCAATTTCTGCAAGGGCGACAAGCATGCTAATCCGTTTTTTAACCTTGTGGAAGTGAAAAACTGGTTTGGGAATCGCCTTCAACAGTATCTTTATAATAATGCTGGAATATATAGCCGTGTGTTCCCCGTATATGACGCTCAGCCAGACGGCAACTATCAGTATAAAACCATGGCACAACCGCCCAAGACCACTTCCGACCTTGTAGCTCATGATAAGAAAGATGAGCTTGTAATCAGGTTCTATCCCGAAGGCGGCAATCTTGTTGACGGCATCCCTACGCGTGTGGCCTTCGAGGCAAGCAATGAGTTTGGCAAAAAGATAAACCTCATAGGCGATTTGTATTGCGGCAATGAGCATAAGCGTGTGCAGACCGACTATGCCGGCAGAGGATGCTTTGAGATAACACCATGCTCGGGCAAGAGCATGACGTTTAAGGCAAAATACAATGGCAAAGACTATAGTTTTGAACTGCCCAAGATACAGGAGCAAGGCTATGTGCTCAATGTTCATAATTTAAACGACAGCGTTAGGCTGAGCGTAAGGCGCAACAGCGAGACCGAGGGAATGGCAATCGGACTGGCTGGCTATAGCCGTGGCTCACTGTTGTATGGCAGTAATATAGACCTGAGTGTGGACACATTGTGGACAGAGACGGTAAGCAATAAAGATTTAAAAACAGGTGTAAACATCTTCACACTGTTTACATCTGATGGCAACCCAATGGCGCAGCGACTTGTGTTCGTTGACAACCACCAGATAGACACGCTCTTCCTGACAACCGAGGCAATAAGCAAGAATCTGCAACCCTACCAAAAAATAAATATTAACTTCACTCTTACCAGTTCCTCCCCCAAGGGGGAGGCGGGGGCTTCCATTCTTACCAGTTCCCCCAAGGCAAAGGCGAATGAAGGGGCTTCCTTCTCCCTCTCCATTGCCGATGCAGAGCACACAGAGCAGAGTCTTCGCAACGGAAACATACTAACCGAACTTTTGCTATCGTCAGAAATAAAAGGCTTTGTGCCCAATCCTCAGTATTATTTTGAGAGCGACGACCCCAAACACCGTAAGGCATTAGATGAGTTGCTGATGGTGCAGGGCTGGACCAGATATGATTGGGATGAGATAGCAGGCAAGAGGACTTTCATTCCAAGATACAAGATTGAGAAAGGACTGACATTTAGCGGTCAGGTGCTCAAGTGCATTGAGCATGACATGGCTGAATATAATATGCAGAATATTAAGAAACCGTTATGGGTAAACTTTGAAGTGGCAACGCCTAAAGACGGCAACATCGGCGTGGATGTAATGACAGATAGTATGGGATATTTCAAAATAGACGTTCCGCTGTTCACAGGCAACACACGCGCTTTTCTTTATCTGAACAGAGACAGCAGAAAAGAACTCGGTGAAAGAAGCGGACTATTGGGTCATGTGGCTAAAGTTGGAGCCAATCGAGACACCACGCTTGAGGCGACACATTTCATACGTCCGATGAATGTTTTTCCTCCATTAGGCAGACCTTATGATTATTATGAGATACAACAATATCAGGATGACCTGGACAATGCGTTTATTACCGATGGAATTATGTATGACAGGTTAAGCCAGTCGTATGTTATCAGCGACATTGTAAAGAAAGGCCGCAGAAGATGGACCTCTTTTGATATTGAAAAGCCTACGTTCACTATCGATGTAAATGAAATGACGTCATATCTCTCAAACGTCTTAGGCTATATTGATAATTTCTCGTATAAGGATTACAATATTAATGCCCCTCATGGCCGTTTGTTTATGTCTCTTTTAGGACTGTCTGGTACTCCCAGTGTTTATGTAGATGCAATAGAGATGTATGATGCGAAAAGAAAGAATGTGTTTACTGACAACTCAATTCGTTATGTCTTCAGCTATGGCAGAGAGGAGAACTTGCCCAAGAACATGAAATTCTTCCCTCGCAACGAGAATTTCAGAACATTGTATGTGTATGCCGATATGAGTAATCGTGACTTGATATATACTGTTCCGAAATATAAATATGATTTTTTAAGTGGTCCGATGACAATAAGGGCTAATTACACAACAGATAACTTATTGCCTAATGGCAAGAAACTGCCTGTTCCAAGATTTGTCAAGACCGTTTTTAATGGCATTGCCACCCCTGTGGACTATTATAATCCAGATTACAGCAAGCAGTCTCTGCCAGAACATAAAGACCACCGCCGCACCCTCTACTGGAATCCGAATGTAAAGACGGATAAGGATGGAAAAGCAAAGGTAGAGTTCTATAACAATTCTTCTTGCAAGCAGGTGGTAATCTCGGCTGAGGGAATAACGGCGGATGGCAGGGCGATGGTTTTAGAATTGAAGAATTGAAAAATTGAAAGATTGAAGCCTCACCCCGACTCTCTCCTTGGAGAGGGGAGCAGATTGAAGATTTTGATTAATTTTGTATCAACTAATGAATATGTTAACATTTGAGATGTAAATCTTGTATTATGAATAATGTCATGAAAAAGTATTTAACGGTATTTGCCATAGCTGGTATGTCAATAGCTTTTGCTGCATGTTCTTCTACAAAGAAAACAGTAGAGTTGTCAGAGTTTAACCATTATGTAGATAGTGTTTCTCAGGCTAATGGCAGTGAGATATTTGTAGAATATAATTCTTTTAAAAACTATTCGTTGTCAAGGGAATCTCTTCCGAAAGAAGTTAAACGTTTAGCAAGGTTCGCAAACAAACCAACTGGTTGCTATAGAGTGAAGCTTGTAGATGATGACGGTATGATGTTGGCTTATTCTCCTGCACTCACTAAGGAAGAAACTGTAAAGAGATATGAGACAAAGGAAGAACTTCGTAAGCATAGGAAGAACCGTGTATCCAAGAAAGAATTCCGCGATTCCTTGCAAAGAATAAATGCAAAGAATTATGAAGTTGATTGGAAACGTTGGAAGAAGATGAAAATGCTTCGTTCTGAAATGAAAAGTGAATTGAATTTGATAAAGGGGGCTGGAAGCACTACATTTAACAGTACTAGGACTAACAATTAACAAATAGGGATATCCCTCTTCCGTTTCTTTGTTTTTAGTTAATTTTGTATCATCGAATTAATCTGTTAACTATAATTCTATGTCTGGATTACACAAATATATGAAAGCACTTCTTTGGATCATGTTCATGGCATTGCCGATGACGGTGCAAGGACAGATAGCAGATTACTCTTCAAGGGTTGTGGATGCCAAAACAGGTGAACCGCTTGTTTCCGCAACAGTAGCAGTGGCATCCGACAAAGCGACGGTAACAAATGGTGATGGTGTCTTTTCGATTAATGCTGATGACGATGATGTGCTGAAAATATCATACATCGGATATAAGTCTATAACGGTAAAAGTCAAGGAACTGCCTACGAAGATTGCACTCCAGCCTGCTGAGATAGTGCTGGATGAGGTGGTGGCAGTATCGTTTAAGAGCAGAATTAAGGAGATACTCCGCAAGGCAACTGACCAGTTGCATAAGCATAGGAAAGCCACAGCCAACTACCTATATAGGCAGACAACACACATGAATGAGCAGACAACCAGTCTTGTAGAGGCATTCTTTCAAGCAAAATCGGCATTCAACATCAGCGACATGCGGTTGATAAACGGTCGCTATTCGGAAATTGACGCAAGCGGTTCGTATATGGGCAATGCCTATAGCTTTTCTGAGATTGGACTGGTGAGGGATGAGACGCAACTGAAACTCTACGAACTGTTTACCCCGTTGTTCTGGGGATACCATCAATATTATAACGTGGATTATGACATCGTTGACGATGGTGACAGGAAGATGTATGTCATAAGCTATGAACCAAAGAAATCATACGTCTTCGATATAATCAAGGGCAAGGTGTATGTGGATATGGAAACGTTAAGCCTATTAAAGGCAGAAGGCAGCATCTCAAATCTGAATGTCTTAAACCGTCTGGAGGGAAGCAAAGGAGAAACGCTCAATGCCGACATGACATTTGTTATAAACTATGATACGGGAAAGGACTTCAGTGAGGTGCAGACGGTAAACGTAGAACTGGCGTATGCTGACGAAGAAAACACATACATGGTGAGGTCGCTATTATATAATGTCGGCAACAAGGATGTGAGCAAAGGACGGAAAGCCGTTGCCACAACCGACTTGCGCAGACAGATAGACAAGATTGGCTATGATGCCGCTTTCTGGCAGGACAAAGAGATTGTGAAGCGCCGGAACGACGAGGCGAAGTTAGCTGCACAGAAAGACATCAGAGACGGCGACGGTACTATAAGACTTCAGCAGTTCGTGCGCAACATCGATAGCTTCAACTACAATTTCCCACAGGAAAAAGTTTATCTTCATTTCGACAATACCGGTTATTTTCAAGGCGAGAATATATGGTTCAAGGCATACGTCATGCGCGATGACAAGGACAGTCTGACAGATATGAGCAAGGTGCTATATGTGGAACTGCTCAATCCTGGTGGCGATGTGCTTCAGCGACATAAGCTATATATCAAGGACGGACAGGCCGACGGCAATATATCTCTCGACAACCTGCTGCACAGCGGTTTTTATGAGGTGAGAGCCTACACCCGCTACATGACCAACTGGGGCACGGATGCCGTCTTCTCGCGTGTGCTGCCTGTGTTCAGGAAACCAGAGACCGACGGCGACTACAGCAAAACGGTTATCGATGCCATCAGCCACCGCCACCGCTTGCCCGACAGCCGAGTGCCGACAAAGGCAGACAGTGCGGTTGCCGTAACAGAAAGGAGAAATCTGCGTGTGATGTTCTATCCCGAAGGCGGCAACCTGATAGAAGGTTTGCAGAACAGAGTGGCTTTTGATGTTACCGATGCCGACGGCTTGCTGTATGATACAGATGGTTGGCTGTTGTCAGGCAACGACACGATAAGTAAAGTTAGAACCATGCGTGAGGGCAGAGGATGGTTTGACTGCTTGCCGCAAGCAGGCAGACAGTTGCGCCTTCTGCTGACCAACGCCAAGGGCAAGGCGGTGGAGTTCAAGCTGCCAAAGGCAGAAACGGACGGTATCGTGATGAGTACAAATACCGACGATAGCACACGAATAAATGTTACCGTTCAGGCAACACAAGCAGTGGCAGGACAGACCGTAGGACTGCTTGTTACTTACAACGGCAGCACATCGTCGTTCATGCCGTTTGAGGCATCAAGCGACAAGTCTTTATTCACATTGCCGTTGCATGATATGCATGACGGCGTGAACCGAATCTCCATAATCAATGCAGACGGTCAGGTGCTTGCCGACAGAATGGTGTTCGTTTATCCCCGTGAGAAAGCAGAAGGAATAACTGTAAGGACAACCAATGGTCTGACACCTTACGGCAAGGTGGCGATGACCGCTACGGCACTGCCCGAAACAACCTTCTCGCTCTCAGTCCGCGATGCTGCCACGGAGGTGAACGGCAGCAGCGGCAACAGCATGACGTGGCTGTTGCTGTCGTCCGACCTTAAAGGATATATAAACAATGTGGATTACTATTTCGAGAGC
>JAZLCN010000037.1:0-15045 GCA_045614255.1 Prevotella sp. | reverse complement strand
AGCAAATTTGTAGTCATTCTTACCAGCTTTCTTTACATAACCATCACCATAACCAAGGTAAGCCTCTGCCTCCAAAGACAACTTAACATTGTCATTAGCAAACAGCTGACCAGCAGGAACTGCTGCGCCCCAATCATAAGTGTCCCACATCTTTTTCAGGCCTGCAGCCTCAGCTTCTGCTGGAGATGTTGCAAGATTCAACAATTCTACAGTCTGAGCATTAACAGTCAATGCGCTTAATGCCACTGCAATCAAAGTAAAAATTTTCTTCATAATTGTTTTGTTTTAATTAATAAAAAAATGATTATCAGTTAGATGGTTGTGCAGCCGCATCACGGCTACACAACCGTTTTTTCTTAAATCTTAATATCCCTTGTTAGCTGTTGTGCCATAACCATTGTCACCATACTCGTCCTTATTTGAAATCTGGTCGAGGAAGAGTTCTGGGATTGGACGGTAGATATGGTGGTCTCTGAATGAAGCCGCAGCCTTCTTGTTGTACTTCTCAAGTGAAGACTTCAAGGCATTGTGACGCTTCAAGATAGGCCAACGCATGTGCTCACCTACAAACTCACGAGCATACTCATCAAGAATATCCTGTTCTGTTGGGTTAGCAAGCGCTGGAGCACTGCCATTGCGAGCAGCACGGTCGCGGAGCACCTTGAGGTAAGGAGCAGCAGCACCAGGGTTGCCCAGAGCCACGTTTGCCTCAGCAGCAATCATGTAAACCTCAGCAGCACGCATGATAGCGATGTCACCATTCTTTGCGTCATAACCCTCATTACGTATAACACCATCGTAGTTCCAGTTAAACTTGACAAGAGATGGGAACAAAGTGTTAGCATTAAGCGCTGTTGTGCCAGGTGTCCACTGTTCTTCGGTGTAATTACCATCAGCATCAAACAAATCATCAATATTCATTATAAAACACTTATACTGATGCTTCTGATCTACTGACATTTTTTCCTTTGACAACCAAACAGTTATTCTATCTTCATCTAAAGCCAATGGATGTTCAATTACAAAAGCATTCTTTGTGTCAACAATCTTTTGTGTTCCACCCTTTTCATAAATTCCCACAGTTACGTTCTGTTTACCTATAGGTGACTCAACTTGTTTCATTGCAACATATGGGTAAATAGAATCATTAACATAAGCACTATTCATCCCATATTGAGTCAATATGGCAGAAGTTAACTTCTTAGACATTCTGCTAAAGTTCTGTGTCTTGCTATCTTCTGTCGTAAATTGACCAAACGCTGTCATGAATGAGTTTTCATAACGCTTATCCCAATCTCCAAATACTTCAATAGCATGCTTTGTTGGTGCCATAATTGGAGTTGATTTTGTTCCAATATAAATATTAGATTTAATATTAGAAACCGTAGTTGTTTTAAACAACTGAGCCAATGTATATGGGTCTGTCATTGTGAATGTATAAAGGTAGTTCAGACAGTTCAGGTAAGAACCAGCCATACCTGCGTCTGGGCCGTGTGCATCAAGACCAGCAGCCATGAAGAGAGCCTCCTTGTTGTTGCGGTTGTTGGCCTGTGCCCAAAGGTCTGACACATCGTCATAGAGATACATGCCATAAGCAGCCTTGTTGTTAATCATATCCTCAGCCACTTCCTTAGCGCGCTGCCAGTAAGAAATACCGTCTTCTGTCAGCTCATGGCCAGCACCCTGAGCGTATGCACGAGCCAGAAGACCGAGAGCCGACTTCTTTGTTACACGAGCATAGTTGCCGCCATAAGGCTGAACACCCAAATCCTCAGCAGCCTCTTTCAGGTCTGTTGTGATAGAGTTATAGATATCCTGCAATGAATTTCTTACAGGTGCTGTGTTTGACTCACCCACCTCTGTAGTACAGAGTGTGATAGGACCGAAATAGGTAGTCAGTGTCAAGTGCATGAAAGCACGGATAACCTTTGCCTCAGCAGCCAAAACCTTAACTGCCTCTGGGTCGCCACCTGTTACGCTACCAGCATTATTTATAACACTGTTACATGTAGCAATCACAGAGTAAGCCTGCTGCCATGTCTTACGAGCCTGACCGCTTGCCACACCCAGACCGTCGTAGTAGAACACCTGTGAAGCATAGCTTTTGCCTGCAGGGTTGAGCCAGAGGTCAGTACCACACTCTGAGATGAACAGGAAGTCTTCCTTTGAATAAAGCTCGTGATAGAGTGTAGAGTAGCACTCTGTCTGCAGACCCGACCAAGTCTGGAAGTTCTCCAATGTAGATGAGCCTGCTGATGGGTTATACTCATCAAGTTCGCAAGAGGTAAAGCTCATTGCTCCCATGATACCCATAACCATATATAATAATGTCTTTTTCATACTTTTTATTTGTTATCAGTTAAATGATTAGAATGTAACGTTCACACCGAATACCATCTGCTTTGTCAATGGATAGTCAAGGTTTCCTGCCATTTCAGGATCATAATCCTTCAGGAGGTCGCTCTTAGCAAATACGAATGGGTTGGTGATTGTACCATAAACGCGGATGCTCTCTGCGCCAATCTTCTTCAAGACATTCTTTGGCAGAGTATAACCGATAGTAACGTTCTTTACCTTCCAGAATGAGCCGTCTACGAATGTCAGACCGCTCCAGCCATCCATCTGATTCAAGTCCTTAGCAGCGTTGAGTGCTGGATAGTAGTGGTTCTGCTCGCCTGTCTCTTCTGTCCAGTAGTCGAAGTATGTTGGGAAGTTGTTGCTTGCGCTTGTGTTGAAACGGCCCAGCATGCTGTAGTTAATCATCTGACCATAACGCCAGTAGAGGTAAACAGAGAAGTCGAAGTTCTTCCATGTGAAAGAGTTCTTCAATCCCATTGTCCAGTCTGGCTGTGGGTGACCGAGCACCTGCTGTGCCTGCTGGTCGTCGTATGGGTTGTTGATATCGTAAGTAACCTCGTTGCCCTCTGGGTCGAAGCCTGTGTAGTAAACAGAACCATCAGCATTTACATGACGCTGGATGTCAGCACAGTTAATTTTGAGGTCGCCTGGCTGTGCACCGAATATCTTAGCCTCTTCAGCCTCAGAAGTCTTCCATGTGCCATCGAGCTTATAACCATAGAATGAGTTGATAGGCTCGCCCTCTTTCAGGATGCGGTTGCCATTGATATACTGTGTAGAACCGTCGTCAGCAGAGAAGCTTGTGAGTTTCTCCTTACCGTATGTGAATGTAGCATCAACAGTCCATGAGAAGTCGCCTTCCTTCTTAGCTACGAATGGGCGGCCTGTGATAGCAAGCTCAAGACCATTATTCTCTGACTCACAGATATTTGTAGTTGTTGTGTACTGAGAGCTTGAGTTGAAACCACCGTTAGTTACTGGCACAAGCTTAGTCCAGATAATGTCCTTAGTCTTTGTGAAGTAGTAGTCGGCTGTAACATTAAGACGGCCACCCAAGAAACCAGCGTCGATACCGATGTTGGTGTTGTATGACTTCTCCCAACCTAGGTTAGGGTCAACAATCTGCTGTGGGTAGTTATATGACACGAGAGTCTGGTTACCCAGGATTCTGTAAGACTGAGCAAGGTTAGCCTGTGTCTGGTAAGCACTGATAGAAGCAGTACCTGTTACACCCCAACCGCCACGCAACTTAAGGTTGTCAAGCCACTCGCGTGTGCCTTCCATGAACTTCTCCTCAGAGATGCGCCATCCGAGTGAGAATGCAGGGAATGTATCCCAGCGGTTACCCTCTGCAAGGCGTGAAGATGCATCGTGACGCACTGATACAGAAGCAAGATACTTGCCTAAGTAAGAGTAGTTAACACGACCCACGAAACCAATACCCTTAGACATTGTATAAGAAGAGCCTGCCTGCTGGTTCTGACCTGTGCCAAGGTTGTGCCACAGATACTCGTTTGCTGTCAGGTTGTCTGAAGATGAGTAAGAATACTCCTGACGGTTGTGGTTCCATGTAGAAACACCTGTAAGAGTAAACTCATGGTCCTCAGCTACTGTGAAGTTGTAAGTAAGGATATTCTCCCACTTATAGTTGTATCCGAATGTGTTTGCAACGCTTGCTGTAGCCTCACCGCTTGTTGTCACGCCGTCAGCCAAAGCGTCTGCACGCCAGTAGTTGTAAGAACCGATACCATTGAAGCGGTTGGCCTTGCTGTAGCTGAGAGCCAAGCTCAAACGGCTTTCGAATGTGAGTCCCTTCATTGGGTTTATGCGAATATAAGGATTCAGATAAACATTGAAGTTGTGATTATTGTTGCGGTATGTCTTTCTGTTGTTGGTCAGCAAGTTTACAACTGACTGGTCGCCAGCGATTGGGAATGGGTTGATATTGCCCTCCTCATCATACAATGAACCGATTGGGTTGGCGATAAGCATAGTCTCGAGCTTAGCGTAAGCTGAGTTCTTGTATGTATAGCTGCCCTGCATGTTAACACCGATGTTAACCATCTTGTTAACCTTGTGGTCAACCTTGATGTTTGAAGAATAAACGCGATAGTTGTCGTTGTCATACTGACCTTCCTCACCAGAGAAGTTCAAAGAGAGATAAGCCTTTGTCTTCTCTGTGCCACCACTTACAGAAAGAGAGTAGTTCTGTGTGATACCTGTCTTGAGCAGCTCATCAGCCCAATCAATTGACTCGCCGCGCATATAAGCAGCATATACGTCTGGGTTGAACACTTCTTCGTCAGTTGTATATGTACCGGCTGCAAGTTGTGACTGCTTTCTCAAATCGAAAATGCCCTTAGCATCGTACATTTCAGGAACTGTAGACCATCCGTTGATACCAACGTATGAGTTGAAGTTAACCTTAGTCTTGCCTTCCTTACCGCTCTTTGTTGTAACGATAATGATACCGTTGGCACCGGCAGAACCGTAAACGGCTGTAGAAGCAGCATCCTTCAGCACCTCGATGCTCTCGATATCGTTGGCATTGAGTGTTGTAAGACTACCTGCAAGTCCGTCGATAAGCACCAATGGCTCACCAGATGCAGAAAGAGAACGGTTACCACGCAGCTGCATGCTTGCGCCTGCACCGGCAGCACCTGAAGAACGGGTGATGTCGAGACCTGCCACCTTACCCTGCAAAGCCTCAACTGGGTTTGGCAGTGGTGTTGCTCTGATTTCGTCGGCCTTAACCGTTGTCACAGCACCTGTCAAGTCGCGCTTCTTAACAGTACCGTAACCGATAACCACGATTTCCTCGAGCCCGGTATTGTCAAGCTCCATCTTCACAACAGCCTTATTAGCTGGTGAAGCCTTAACAGTGGCTGTCTTATAACCAATGTAACGGAGTTCCAATGTTGCGTTTGCACCTGGTATAGACAATGAGAAGTTACCATCGAAGTCGGTAACAGTGGCATTTGTTGTGCCTTTCACCGCTACGGTAACACCAATCATTGGTTCACCTAATTCATCGAACACTTGTCCTGTAACCTTTTTGGTTTGATTTGCACTCTGCATCAGCACATTCTGTTCTGCATTTGCTTCCGCTGGAGCAAAGAAGAATAACCCAGAAAACACTGCAAGTGCCAAGGTAGTTAGTTTTACACCCTTTTTCATTTGCATTCAGATTTATTATTAGTCTTATAAGATATATCTTAAATTTTATACTAGTTAGCAATTTGGTGCAAAGGTATTAAGAAAACTCAAATATATATATGTATATATGTTAAATAACATTAATAAGCATAATATTTATTAATTATCGCCATTATTAGCAACGTTGACATAAAAATTGCATAATCTTACATCTATAAAATCTAATTATCTAATTGGATTAAACTAAGAATTTTGAATTAAGATTACAAGTTGTTGGCAAGTAAATTTTTTTGAAATTTTTTGACAAACACCCCCAAATAAGTGCCTCAAAACTAAGAAATTTTGAAATAAAAAATCTTTTGCCCGAAAAAACGCCAAAAATCGTGTGCAATTTTAAAACCCTGAACATCAAAATCTTACAACCGAAAATCAAAAAGTGTGCAATATTTTTGACCTTTTTGTTTTTCAAAACCTATCGTTTTGCACTCCGAAACCATAGGTTTTGCTTTTCAAGATGATAGGTTTTGCAACTCAAAACCATAGAAAACGGAGCTCAAAACCTATGTTTTTGAAAAATAAAGTGGTGTTTTTTGTGTTTCAATCTCATTTTTGGAGTTTCTGAGCGCCATTTTTTTTTCTAGAATGAACTTTTTCGCGGAGCTTTTTTCACTACGAAAAATTTTGACAAAAAAAGGCAAAAGGGAACCAATCCTTTTGCCTTTTCTCTTATAATAGTTTTTGCTTTTTATTTGCTGGCGAAGCGCTCTGCCTGACTGCGTATCAGGTCAACATCATCGAAGTAGTTAATCTGCATGGCGCGGCGTACCTCATCCATGGTTTGTGCGGCTGTCTCGCGAGCACGCTCTGTTCCCTTCTTCAATATATTGTAAATCTCTGGGATATCCTGTTCGAACTCCTTGCGGCGTATGCGCATAGGCTCGAGCATGTCATTGAGAATGCTGTTGAGGAACTTCTTGCAAGTGCCGTCTCCAATACCTCCGCGCACATAGTGCTCCTTCAGTTCGTCAAGGTTTTGATATTCCGGCCAGTACTGTGCGAAGTCATCTGGTGTTGAGAAAGCCTCAAGGTATGTGAACACAGCATTGCCTTCGAGATTGCCTGGTTCATCCATACTCATGCGTGGTGCACCGTTGCTCATCTTCTTAACCTTCTTCCACACATCATTGGCTGAGTCGCTGAGATAGATGCAGTTGCCAAGGCTCTTGCTCATCTTCTCTTTGCCGTCAGTACCTGGTAGGCGGCGTGATGTGGCATTGTCAGGAAGCATGATTTCTGGTTCTACAAGCACCTCAGCGTATGTCTGATTGAAACGGCGAACAAGTTCGCGTGTCACCTCAAGCATTGGCTCCTGGTCTTCGCCTGCTGGCACTGTTGTTGCCTTGAACAGAGTGATATCGGCAGCCTGACTCACTGGATAGCAGAAGAAGCCAAGGGGGATGTTGGCCTCGAAGTTGCGCATCTTAATCTCTGTCTTCACGGTTGGGTTGCGCTGCACGCGCGATACGGTGATGAGGTTCATGAGATATGTTGTAAGCTCTGCCAACTCTGGTATCTGACTCTGCACAAACAGTGTGCACTTCTCAGGGTCAAGGCCAGCTGCCAGATAGTCGAGAGCCACTTCAATAAGGTTCTGGCGAATCTTCTCTGGATTATCTGCATTATCTGTCAGTGCCTGAACATCTGCCATAAACACGAACATCTTATCGTAGTTGCCTTCATTCTGCAACTGTACTCTGCGGCGCAATGAGCCAACATAGTGTCCTAAGTGAAGCTTGCCTGTTGGGCGGTCGCCTGTCAATATTATTTTTCCCATTGTTTTTTATTTTTTAGTTGACGAGTAAACAAGTTGACAAGTTGACGAGTTATTTGCCTGCAAGACTTCCCTTGCGCACTAATATTCTATCAACTTGTTAACTCGTCAACTCGTCAACTTGTCAACTTTTTACCTTTCGATTTGCAAAGGTAATACTTTTTGATGGCACTGCCAAATTTTATTATTACACCTTTATTATTTCTGTATTCCGAAGTCTGCCTGCTGCTGTTCTACCTCTTTCAGCATCTTTGCTTTCTCCTCTTCGGTAAACTGCTCCTTGCCTTTTGACTGATTGCCCTTAACGGTTGTCTGCTGGTTATTAGCCTTTGACTGCTCAATCATACACATTGGCAGGTCGGCTGGCACACTCTCAAACTCTATCTCGGCTGGTGTTGGAGCATGAGTGCCTGGGAACTGCACCTCTGCCTTTATCTTTATCTTGCCTGCATTGCGTGTGCTGCGCACGAGGATTGGGGCACTTCCCCACTCTACCGCACGAGGATTGGCACAGATAGAGGCATCGCCAATAATCTCACCCTCGCCCTCAATAGTGAAGAGAATATTCTCTTTTGCCATGCGGCGTGTGTTGCCACTATCGTCGGTAACCTCAGCCACCACAACTACGAAGTCGCTGCCATCTGCCACAAGCTGCTTGTCCATGTGGTCGACATAGAGGCGAAGCTTGGTGCTGCGGCGTGAAGGCATCTTCTTGGTTGTGCACACAACCTTGCCATCGATAATTCCCTCTGCCACCATGTTCACCTTCTGCCAACTCTTCTGTGTATAGCTCAAGTCGCGTGCCTCCCAGAAACTCCACACGTCAGGGAAGATTACTGGCTGGTTTGGCATGTGTCCTGCCTCGTGCTTCACTGGCAGAGTCCATGACTTTGCGCCGTCAAAGATGCTCAGGCGCACACTGTCGCAATTTGAGAACACTGTAACATCGGCATCGCTGAACTGTGTCATCTCATGTGCAATATGTACCATCGGACCTGTTGACGCTGGGTTCTGACTGCTGAACATATAGAAGGCGGTCTTCTTCTGGCGGAAGGCGTCGTAGATACCGCCCCAATATGGATCGGGATGATAGCCGCGCTGATGGTCGAACGGATGCCACTGGCAACCGCCGATAAACTGTCCAGTGGTGTTATACAGTTCATCACAGCTCTTTGCAAGCGACATGGCCTGCACCAGCTGTGGTTTCTCTCCCCAACTGCGACTGGCACGGTTGAGGTTGTTATGAGCATACCAGTCGTCAACCAACTCACCAAACTCGCGGGTAAAGATACACTGCTTTGGTTTGTCTTCCTTGAAGTCATCGCCTGGCCATCCGTAAACCACATCATAGTTGTCTGCCACTCCTGCGGAATGAACATCGGCAGCTGCCACAGGGCGGTAAGGATATGGATACTCATCTTTGGTTATCTGCAATGCCTCAAGCGAGAAGTTAAGCGGGAAGCGGGTCTCGTTCAAGATTGGTTCCCACATCAGCACCGATGGATGATTACGGTCGCGACGTATGATATTACGGGTGTTCTGCTGCACCTTCTCGGCAAACTTAGGGTCTTTATTCCAGTACTGCCAGCCTGGGGTTGCCACGATAACAAAGAGTCCTAACTCGTCGCAAGCATCCATGAACGATGGGTCCATAGGATAATGGGCCACTCGGATAATAGTGAAACCTGCATTGCGTAGACGCTTGGCATCGCGCCACTGCTGACTGTTAGGCACGGCATTGCCCACATAGGCGAAATCCTGATGGCGGTTGGCGCCTACCAATTGATGATAACGCTTGCCATTGAGCCAGAAGCCGTCTTTGCCTTTGAACTCAAACGAGCGGATACCTATCTTTGTGATACCACCGTCGAGCGCTGTCTTACCACTCTTTATGCGTGAAGCCACGCGATAGAGGTTGGGGGTTTCTGGCGACCAAAGACGAGGATTGCTAACCTTTATCTTCTGAACAACGGTCTTTGCCTCGCCTGGAGCAAGACTAACCTTTGTTGACTGCTTTTTGTTGATGTCGAGAATTGTTGTCTCTACTGTCACGGTGCGTGGTTTGCTGCCGCTATTGCATACCTCTGTGTTTACTAACACCTCGGCGCTCTTGTCTGATATATTATTATAATGTACAAAGATGCCACCACCAGCAACCTTGCCAGCCTCAACAGCATCTGTGATATGAACAGCCTGCTTGGCTATCATCCACACATCACGATAGATACCGCCATGATAGGTAAAATCGAGTGTATATTGTGGTTTGCCCGGAGGATAGGTCTTATCATTGCTGTTGTCTGCCATCACTGCCACAACACACTTATCGCCAGCCTTAAGACCTTGTTCGGTAAGGTCGATGGTGATTGGCTCATAACCGCCCTCGTGCTCTTTCACGAGTTTTCCGTTGACATACAGTTTCTGCTTACCCATGATTGCCTCGAAATGCAAGGTAACGAGACGGTCAGCAGCCTCAGCAGGCATCACAAAATGCTTTCTGTACCAAATTATTCCCTGGTAGTTGCGGCATCCACTGCCCTCTGCAGGCAACAACTTGGCTGTATGAGGAGTGCTCACCACATCCCATGCGGTGTCGTCAAAGCCTATAGCCTCGGCACCAGCCACATCACCAAGATGGAATCGCCATTCTGGATTAAAGTTCCACACCATTCTGCCGCTGTTCTCTAAAGGGAAAAGACCAGCCACAGATGTCTCAATCTTTGCATTCGCCGTAATTGCTATCAGCGAAAGTAATGCTATAAATAGTTTTTTCATAATCTCAATATTATCAAAGTATAGAAGTTAAAGAAGTCAGAAGAAGTTATCGTTCGCTATGCTCACTAGGAAGTTAAAGGACAAAAGAATTCAAATAATGCCTTCTATCTTCCTATTCTTCACTCATCATTCTTCATTCTTCATTCTTCATTCTTCATTCAAAAACTACCAACTATCCGTCCTAAACGAAGAAACAGGCAAACCGTCGTGCATCAGGTCGCCCACAGCCCAGTCCTTGAAGGCATAGCGCACTGCCACAGGCTGATTCACCTTATCACTCTTCACATATACACGGTTGCGCTCTATCCACACCTTCGTTGCTGGATGGAACACCTTGTCGCTTCCTGCCACCTCAAAGAGTTCTGAGGTAGTGCCATTCTCAAAATAAACCCATTCCTTTGAGCGGTCGAATGAAACAACGGCTGTGTCGCCCTTGAACTCAACCGATTTATATACAGCGAAATCGGGCAGTCCTTTCACACCGTATGTATTTGACAATGCCAATATCGCCATGCGCTCACCAGCCTCACGCTTCTTACGCGGATGTATGCCGTATTCAAGTCCTGCGTCCATCAGCACCGCCATGCGGGCGTTTGGTATCAGTGTTTCTGCCTTCATCTGCTGCTCGCGAAGGAAAGCGCTATTATACTGTTCCCAATCAATAAGAGAATAATCATAGGGTGCTATCTGGCAGTAATAGAATGGGAAGTCGCCTTGCTTCCATTCGCCACGCCATCCTTTCACCATGGCCGCCATAAGGTCGGCATAGTAGTCGGCACGTGTCACATTGTCCTCGCCCTGATACCATATCGCACCGCGCATGGTATATCCAACAAGCGGATGCATCTGACCGTTAAAGAGGGCTGTTGGACAACGCTGTTGCAACTTCTTCACATCAGCATCTGAACCTGGAAGGGTCACCTTTGGAAAGGCTTTAAGCCAGTCGGCCTTCATCCATGCCTCGCAAGCCGAACCGCCCCATGCGGTAACAATAAGTCCAACAGGCACATCAAGTTGTCTGCGCAATGTACGTCCAAAATAATATGCGGTGGCAGAGAAATCGCGCACGCTGGCTGCGTATGCCTCGTCCCACTGTCCTGTAACATCAGCTAAAGGTGTTAGCGATGCCTTGCGTTTCACTGTAAACAGGCGAAGCTTACTGTCCTTGCACTGCAGCAATTCCTCAGTTGTTCCTTCCACTGGCTGCATCTTGAATCCCTTCATCTGCATCTCCATGTTTGACTGTCCGCTGCATATCCACACCTCACCGATAAGCACATTGCGCAGTGTATGCTTTGTGCCGTCGTCGAAAGTAATATCGTATGGACCGCCAGCCTCTGGGGTAACAACCTTTATCTCGAAACTGCCATTGTCAGCTGCCTTAACCTTATATATCTTATTATCCCACGAGGTTTTAACGGCAACGGTTTTTCCTGCCTCTGCCGTTCCCCAGATATTACATTCAGTTTGTTGCTGCAACACCATATTGTCGCTGAAGAACTTTGGCAACTTCACTTCTGCCAAGACGCCGCTGCATACACCCATCAGGGCGCAAATGGTGGTTAGTATTTTCTTCATTGCTTTTTGATTTTTTTATCGCTAGGGGCTATAGAAAAGCCTCTCCCCCCGCCCTCTCCTTGGAGAGGGAGCTATAGAGGGTCTAGAGGTTCTAGATATTCTAGAGTTTCTAGAGTTTCTAGCCCATATCCTTATTTTTTAATTTCAACAGGTCCCATCAGTCCTGCAGGCAGCAAGGCATCACCTTTCATGCGATACTTTGCGTTTGTCCAAATGCCTTCGTAAGGAGCCTTACCATTGTCGGCACCACGGAGAGCGTTTGCCCAAGTGTTAACAACAACTATCTTTATGTCGTTGACTCCCTTTTTCAGGGCATCTGTCACCTCAACCTGATAAGGCGCTGTCCATGCTATGCCGCAGTCTTTACCGTTAACCCATACATGAGCAAGGTTGTTAACCTCACCCAAACTGAGCCATGTACGGCTTTTCACGTTGTCGCCATACTTAAACTGTGCTGTATATTCAGCATGTCCGCTGAAATATTTTATCTTATCGTCAGTGGCATGAGTCCAGTCAAAGAGTTTGTCGCTTGTGGCATTCAGGCCGCTTTCCCTGAACAGGATATCCCACTTTGTTATTTCAACAATCTGAGACTTGCCATTCATAGCAGTATTGCCCTTTATACGCTGCTGGATATTCTCCGGCACTCCATTCTTATAGAACAGAACAAATGCTGAGCCATTTGGCGGAAGAGTCATGCTGACCTCTGTTCTTAAAGCCGTAGACTTTGTCTCTGCCTCCTGATACTCGTCTGTCACAGGCAGATACACAACCGGTGAGCAGCCATCCACACGGAAAGAGGCATTAAAGGTCTGAGCCTCCTGTTTCTGGTTGGCAATGAAATATATCTCCATTTCCTTGTCTGTGCGATGTGTATATGCAATACCCTCTGGCAATATAACATCACGCTCCACGCCATACTGTGATAAGTCTGAGGCTTTCAGTGGTTTGTCGATTACTACGACACCAGCATTGCGCAGTTCGTCAATCTTCTTCTTAGACTTGTCAATGAATGTGCCCTCTGGGATTACCAGCACTCTGTACTTTGCGCCAAAAGGCAATACGATGTTATTGTTTACCACCTTGGCATGATTGCAAAGCACATCAGGATTGAACGAGTCGTACTGATAACCATTGAGTGGATTAATCCAGTCTTTCAAGTCGAGTATTCCTGCTGAGTGACGCACTCCCACCGGACTTTCCTCCATCGGCTGACCAACATTTGCCATGCGCGCTGCCTCTGACTTAACCCTCTTATCGCCAAATAAGCCTGGCAGCATAGAGACGATACGGTCGGGAAGAACTGAGCGGCTTGGCATCTCATCACCTGTAAACACAGCTATGTCGGCCACAGGATTACCCTTCTGCAAGAGTGTCTGGCAACGGGTGATATAGTCAACGAAAGCCTTTGACTCTGGTATCCATGTCTGGTCGCGCTGGAAAAACAATCCTATACCATCAAGGGTCATGCCCGGTTTGCGGTCCATCCATGGGTTATGAGTATTGACATGGAAGAACAAACGGTTCATTCCTATGGCAAAATTGCGGTCGAGAAGCGGCTTTATCATAGCGGGATGCTCATCCCAAACACCTCTAACCTCTGTAAATCCCTCTGCCTGAA
Source organism: Prevotella sp. (assembly GCA_045614255.1). Classification (GTDB taxonomy): domain Bacteria; phylum Bacteroidota; class Bacteroidia; order Bacteroidales; family Bacteroidaceae; genus Prevotella. The sequence goes on along the minus strand of JAZLCN010000037.1, from coordinate 1,729 downwards.
CAATTTTCTTGCCATAGACATGCGCGCCACTGATGGCGTCGAACATATCGTTTGGTTTGTCGTGTGTTGGTGAGTTAAGCCAGTACTCGCCCATTGGCATATCCACATACTTATAATGCTCTATGCCATCGCTCATCATCGTAGGCGCAACACTCTCTGAAGAGAATTTCATGCCTATACTTCTTGCCCTGTGTGCCACAGTAGCAAAGAAGACATCATTGATAAGGTCGTTGATAGTGCGGCGGATATCACGAAGCACTGCCTCGCTCTTAGCAACACTTTCCACCGGTACTCCTGCCATTACAGGCAGATAAGGCATGAGGTCATAGCCTCTGCGACGGCTGAATTCCTTGGCAAAGGTCTTGCCCCAGTTCTGAGAACCACACTCCCAACTGTCTACATGGAGGTATTTTACCACATGAGAGTGTTCACGGTGCATGAAGCGCATAAACCAGTGATCTACTTGTTTGTTTATTGCCGCACGAGAGAATTTGTCACACTCCAGGCCCTTGCCTCCGCCAGCGGTGGCATTGGTATGTCCTGATATGGTATGACCCATGCGCAGTATGCGCCACTTTCCTTCAGGAAGCTTGGTGCTTATATTTCCTCTGCCATCAACCTTGAGCATGCGCATGTCCTTTATCTTATAGCATTCCTTGTCTGCTATATCGCCGGCAGGGGTTATCTCTGCCTTGCGCCATACCACGCCCGACTTGCCTTCCCATCCGTTTATCTGAGGATAAGGGAAGAGTTTTATCTGTTTAAGTTTGAGGTTTGCCTTCCACTTTGCCGCGTCAAGGTCTTCCGCGCCTGGCTCGGTGCCTGCTGGAGTCCATCTGAAACGGAAATATTTTGCTGTGGTGGATGGTATGGAATAGGTATAGTTGAATCCTGTGTTCTGCCATCCCTGTCGTGGCGGAGTAAGCTGTCGCACACGGCGGAAGGTCTTGCCATCATCGCTCACGGTAACGAGCAGTCGCTGTGCCTGCAGGTTTGTGCCGCTTGGCACCACCTCCAGACTCCTTACTGTAACAGCCTCTGGATATTCGTATTGTATCCATCCCGGGTCATTGGCACGGTAAACACCTTTCTCATCGCGTGTTACTGTTGATGAGAACGTTACCTTAGGTTTTGCTGGTATAGGCTTATACTCAGGCATCTTAATAGCATAGCATGCTATCTCCTTATAGTATCCCTCGCGAGTAGTTGGCTGGCGAAGCCTCATCCTCACATTGCCGCCATTGATAATGGTATCGGTAAACACCACCTGCTGCATAGACTCGTCGGGCGTTATCCACGGACCGCCGGCAAGAGCAAAACCATCACAGATATGAATACCCATCTCCAGACCAGCCGAATCGGCTTGCTGCATGGCATATTCAATGACATTCCAAAACTCAGGAGTAAGCTGCTGCGCCTTGCCTCCATAGTCGGGACGCTCGTCAACACCACGGATAGGCATCAGATAAAAACCGCCCAGTCCGGCATCTTTCATTGCCTGGACATCGGCCTTTATGCCTTCCTTGGTTACGGCTCCGTACATCCAGTACCAGAATGTCCATGGTTTGGCGGTGTCTTGTGCCTTTATTCCTAAGGCAAGACACATTAATATTATAAGGACTGCACTGCGTTTCATTTACTCAAATGTTAGTTTTACACTTCCTGTATGATTGCCGAAAGCACGGTATGGCAATGCCGACGGACCGTTAAGGTCGGTAGTGTTCACCTT
>JAZLCN010000036.1:0-45940 GCA_045614255.1 Prevotella sp. | reverse complement strand
AACACCAGTCATATACTCTACCTCTGCTGGAATCTCCTGCTCGTAAGTCTCCCAGTTGAGAGTCTTATTGAAGCGGTCTACGATTGCAAGTGTATCTGTACCACTTACTGCGTAGTACATCCACATCTCCTCGTCGAATACAGTCTTACAAGCACCGAGCTTAACGAAGCGGTACATGTTAGCGCTGTCCTTAACCTCTGCATAGGTCATCTCTACAGGAGCTACCTCTGTTGCCTCAGATGTATAGTTAGAGTACATTGTGCTGTCTGCAAGGTCAAGCTGCTCTGAACCCCACTCGTTAACGTATGTAACGTAGAGGTTACCGTTGAGAGCCTGCTTCTCATAGATGCCCTCGAGAGCCATGTTGCCGCTCAATGGAATAGCACCTGTAGCATCCTCGATAACAGTGAATGAACCCATCATAGCGTAAGCCTGAACAGTTACCTTAGCGTTGTTGAGCTTGAGGTTAACTGGTGTGCCGCTCTTAACCTTCTTAACGTCTGCGATGTTCTCTACAACTACTGATGGAACGCCGCCTGTCTTCTGGATGTAAACAAAGTCAACAGCCTGGTTATTGCTACCACCCTTAAGAAGTTTCACTGGTACATAGTTACCAATTACAGTAAATTCATTTGATGTACCTTCGAACCAGTTAACTGCTGTTGCAGTAATGCTAGCAACTGTATCTTCTGCTACAGCAAATTTGAATGTAGAACCAGCATTCTTTGTTGCGTCACAGATAACTGCAGTAAGCTTATACTTACCTGTTGACAGACCTGTGATTTCAACATCTTCCTCTGCAGCATAAGCAGATGCAGAATTAGAACTGCGGATGCCTGTATTTCCGTTTGTAGCCTTTGTCAAGCCCCAAATATCTTCAGCTTCCTGCAGATAGATAACATTCTTAATATCTGTCTTTTTGAATGTCACCTTGAACTGTGCTCCATCCTCAGAAAGAGTAACTGACTTATTGTATTCCTTGCTTGTTGCATCAGAAGCATACAATGTGCTGTCAGAATAGTTCAATACATACTTATTATAAGGAACCTTGAATGATTCACCTTCAAAATTGAAGTCAGTATTCAATGTCTGGAGAAGCTCACCACTTTCGTCAACAGCTACAACTGAGTATCTGAACTGCTCTGCCAAGCGAACTGTTACAGTTACTACTGTTGAACCGTCTCCTGCAATAGTCTTACCCTCTGCATCATCAGTTACATAAATATACTTCTCAGATTTATCTGCGTTGTAGAATGGCTGCTTAGCCTCATCACTAACTGTAATCTGACCACCAGTTGTACCTGTGATTGTATCAGTTCTAACTACAGTGCCCTCTGCTGTTGCATATTTTACTAAATATTCTGCAGATGCAGATGCGTCGATTGCCTGAACATCAAGTGAGAGGTTAGAAATCTTCTGTTCACGGGCAGTCTTGGTATAAATAGCAATACCAAATACCTTATCCTCGTCAGCAGCCAAAAGCTCTGTTACATCAATAACGAAATCCTTTGGACTTGTCTTAACGTTTGTACCATCATGAATCTGAACAGCATTCATTATCTCTGCAGTATTAACAGTATTCCATGTTGCTGTTGCTGGATCCCAGTTTGTACCGATAGTAGCAACCTGTACATCAGAGTTCTTACCGCTTACTGTACAAACAGAAGTAAAGTTCAATATTGCCTTCTGAACCATCTTGCCACTCAAGGTAGATGAACCATCGAACTTAGCGATAAGAATGTAAGAGCCACCATAAGGACTATTATTATTCTTGAAGCTTCCGTTAGAAACAGCTGACTGAGAAACATTCCAAGTTGTTGCAGATGCATTATAATAGTTAACATCGCCATTAGTATTTGGTGCTTCACCCTTAGAGTCATCGCCATTACCATTGATAATAGTAGCTTGAGGTGTAAGAGTAAAGTTCTCAACAGCGGCAACTACTGCTGCAACAATAGCCTTGTTCTCGCCATAAGCGTAAGGACAGATAACCCACTTCTCACCATCGAACATGATGATACCTGTCATGCTCTTAATGTTTGCAGGAATCTCCTGTTCGCCAGTTTCCCAGTTAACAGTCTTGTTGAAGCGGTCGGTAATAGCAATTGAGTCTGTGCCTACGAATGCCCACCATGTGTAGTTCTCCTCATCGTAAACAGTCTTGCAATCGTTAAGTTCAACGAACTTGTAGTAGTTTGCTTCGTTCTTAACATCAGCAATTGTAAACTTGGTTGGTGTTACTACACCTGGCTGAACTGTAATCTCTGACTTCTCTGTATTCTCAGAAAGACCAAGACCGATAGTTCCAAATTCATTTCTATAAACACCATAGAGTGTACCGTTGATAATATTCTGCTCAACGAAGCCTTCGAGTGCTGACATCTCAGATACATCGATAGCACCTGTAGCATCCTCGAGAAGAATCATCATACCACGCATAGAGAATGTCTGAACAGTTACCTTAGCATCTTTCAATGTAAGCTTAAACTCAGTACCGTTCGCAAGCTTCTTAACGTCGGCGATGTTTGCTACCTCTGTATAAGCAGGAGCAGCAGGAGCTACCATCTTAATAGATTTAATATAGAAGAGATTCCAATTGCTACCTTCAGCTCTGTTTGAGAATCCTAAATTTAAAGTTCCATCAGAAACAACAACATTATCAAGAGTAAATACTGGAACAGGATTTACACCATTTGTTTCAGTTGCAGTTACATCTACTTTTACATCATTAGCATAAAGATAAGGCTTTTCTGCTGGCACAGAACTCTTACCCCATGCAGAACTTGCTGCTGCATATATCTCAACTTGATATGTTCCATTTTCCAAACCAGTAATGGCGGTTGACATAATATCACCTACAGGGAAAGGAGTTTCGCTGTACTTCTCATGAACCCAAACATTTGATTCATAGGTACCAGAAACACCTTCTATTGCTGTATTTGCTCTATTAACCATATGTGTAACATCAAGAGGATAAGTACTACTTACCTCATTCTTTACAGCATAAAGTTTGCAAGGACCTGCAATAAACCATTCTTGTTTTGCCTTGTGTTCACCATCTATTCCAAGTGTAACAACAGTTGAGTTAGATTCTACAGTAAATTCAACAACATTAAGATAAGCATTTGTTGCAAAAGCTTTTGATGCTTGATCAACATTGTCTGGCCATCTCTGGAATTGGTTGATTTTCGCAACATCAACTTCTTTTATGGTCTCACCAACTTTGGCAAAAACTTTTGCACCACCAACATCTCCGCGATGGAATGACTGTGACACAAAACGATAGGTTCCAGCATCAAGAGTCACATCTTGCTTCATTGTGAAGGTTGTGATTTCTCCCAATTCCCCCCAACCAGCATAAGCCTCAACAACATTGAATGGAGCTGCACCTGCGATATTACTCCAATCTTTTGTACCTTCTTTGATGAAAGTCCAACCGTCTTTTGAGTCTAAAGCTGGATTTTTTAGCTTAGAGGTAATATCCTCTAAACCTTGAGCAAATAAATTTTGCCCGCTGACAAATGCTAGAACAGCACTAATCAGAAACAATCTCAGTTTTCTCATTTTTTAAATGAATTAATTAAACAATAAATTATTAATTTGATAAATATAATATACCTTTAAGTTACACAAAGAATTTCACGCACCCAGCCACTTATTTGCCCCAACATTGAGGAAATAATGCTTGCCTGCCTCAAGGGTTACTGCTGCCCAATCAGCGGCAAAAGCTTGTCCTAAGCCACTAAATGCTATCGCAATGGCGGCTAGAAATAGTTTAAGCTTTTTCATTCGCGTAAAAATTTAAAAAATAATATTTTAGAATTATAGATAATAAAAGTCAATAGTTTGTGCAAAAGTAGACAAAATTTAAGTTTTTTAACCTATTGTGATTGTTAAATAACATTAACAGATACATTATGGTACATTAATTATCGTTGGAAGACAAGAATTTAGCGGTAAAAGACTACGAATTAAACTACATTCTAATTCTTTTTCAACCACGAATTAAGCGAATTGAGCGAATTAAATTGGATGCGACAATGATTGGATTGCAAATCCGCCTGAAGGGATGATTAATTAAAACAACGAATTTAACGGATTTAACGAATTAAACAAAGTAAATTGGATGCTACGAAATTGGATTGCAAATCTGCCTGAACAGAATTAAACATTTTTAAAAAACAACGAATTTAACGAATTAAACAAATTAATTTTATGTAGCATTCAATTTTATTCGCGTAATTCGTTTAATTCGTTGTTGGAATAAAAAACCACGGCGAGCTGTAGTGCAACTCGTCGTGATATAAAAATTTCGAATAATCTTAGTAAGCCTCGTTGTAAAGAGCCTCGATATCCTCGATTGATGTAGGACGTGGGTTACCACCTGTACAAACATCGTTGAAAGCATCGATAGCCAACTGGTGCAGGTCTTCCTTACGAACACCAATCTCGTTGAGCTTCTGAGGAATGCCAATGCTCAAAGACAACTGCTTAACAGCCTCAACAGCAGCCTTAACACCCTCTTCGATAGTCATGCCTGTAGTGTCTACACCCATAGCCTTAGCTATCTCGATATACTTTGGAGCAGCTGGTGACTCTGCGTTGTACTGCATAACGTATGGAAGGAGCAGAGCATTTGCCACACCGTGAGGAGTATCGTAGTGAGCACCAAGAGGATGAGCCATTGAGTGAACGATGCCAAGACCAACGTTGCTAAAGCCCATACCAGCGATATACTGTGCCTGAGACATAGCCTCGCGAGCAACAGGGTCGTTGCCGTTGTCAACAGCATTCTTCAAGTTGGCAGCAATCATCTCGATAGCCTTCAGCTCGAGCATGTCAGACATTACCCATGCGCCTGGAGTGATGTAGCTCTCGATAGCGTGTGTAAGAGCGTCCATACCAGTAGCAGCTGTCAAACCCTTTGGCATTGAGTACATCAGTTCAGGGTCAACGATGGCAACAGCAGGGATATCGTTAGGGTCAACACATACCATCTTCTTCTTCTTCTCCTCGTCGATGATAACGTAGTTGATGGTAACCTCAGCAGCAGTACCAGCTGTTGTAGGGAGTGCGAATGTAGGCACAGCCTTCTGCTTTGTGTCTGCTACACCCTCGAGTGACTTAACATCTGCGAAGTCAGGGTTGTTGAACACAATACCGATACCCTTAGCTGTGTCGATAGCAGAACCACCACCCAGAGCAACGATGAAGTCGGCGCCAGAAGCCTTGAAAGCCTCTACACCACTCTGCACGTTAGCGATAGTTGGGTTTGCCTTTACATCGCTGAACACCTCGTAAGGGATATTGTTCTTCTCGAACACCTCAATAACCTTATCGGCAACCTTAAAGCGGATAAGGTCTTTGTCTGTTACGAAGAAAGCCTTCTTAAAACCACGGCGAGCAGCTTCTACAGCTATGCTCTCACGACATCCTGCACCAAAGTAAGATGTCTCATTCAGAATCATTCTGTGTGTCATTGTCTTTTAATTTTAAGTTTATTATTATTGATAAAAATTGTAAAGTTGGCGGAGTTATTAAGGAGTTCAGGATGATAAAAGCAGCCTCTCCCCCCGCCCTCTCCTTGGAGAGGGGGCTAAGCAAGCAACCCCTCATCTTTAATCTCTCATCCTTAATCCAAATTGAGGAGTGTAGGAGTGTGGGAGTGGCTTCGCTTAGGAGTGTAGACATTACCTTTACAAGCAAACTCTCATCCATCTACTCTCATCCATCTACTCCCCTCTCATTATGGAGAGGGGCTGGAGGTTCCTATCAAGAAAAGTATGTCCCACACCGCAATGATATGGCAGACAGAGCCGGCCAGCACAAAGAAGTGGAACACCGAGTGCATATAGCGCCTCTTGTTAAGCAGGTAGAACACCGCACCAGTGATATAAAACACACCCTCGGCAATAATCCACCATACGGCAGCCGTGCTCACCGTGTCAATCAGCGGTTTGAAGGCAACCAATACCGATAGTCCCATGCCCACATAGCAGAACGTCTCTACATAACTGTGTTCCTTGAGCTTACGGAAACTGAGTATTGTGCCCACGATGGCGCAGAGCCACACAAACGAGAAGAGGCTCCATCCCCAATAGCCTTCCTGACGCAAAGCGACAAGAGTGATTGGCGAGTAGCTGCCGGCGATATGCCAGTAGATGGCGGCATGGTCCCAGCGGCGCAAAGGTTCCTTCCAGCGCGATTGTCCTGGCAAGGCGTGATATACCGTTGACGCTACATACGAGCCAAGCATGCCAAACAGATAGAGCGACACGCCAAGGCCTGCCCATATCTGTTCAAAGTCGGCACACATAACAAGGAATATCACACCTATCACTATGCCGAGCAGTATACCTCCGGCATGCGACCACGTGTTCCATAGTTCTTCCTTCTTAGTGTATTTTATTGACATCGTTTTTTTTGTTTTTGCTTCTGAGGATTTTTCATCCATCATCTCTCATCCCTCATTCCTCCAGCACAAAGTCTATTTGTTTCTTTTCCAGATTTGTGCTTGCCACCTTTATGCGTATTGGGTCACCGAGCTGGTACTTGTGGTGATGACGGCGACCAACGAGGCAGTAGTTGCGCTCGTCAAAGTCGTAGTAGTCGTCATCAAGGTCGCGCATCGACACCAGACCCTCGCAGTGGTTGTCGTCTATCTCGCAATATATTCCATAGCTCTGTATGCCACTGATGTGGGCATCGTAGACATTGCCCACCTTGTCGCTCATAAACTCCACCATCTTATATTTTATAGAGTCGCGCTCAGCATTAGATGCTATAATCTCCATATCTGTGCTGTGCTTGCACAGGTCTTCGTAATAGTCTTGATTGGCTGAGCGTCCACCCTGCTGATAGCGTGTGAGCAAACGGTGAACCATCGTGTCGGGATAGCGGCGTATGGGCGATGTGAAATGGGTATAATAGTCGAACGCCAAACCGTAGTGACCGATATTGTGCGTACTGTATTTCGCCTTCATCATTGCTCTCAGCGCCACTGTCTCAATGAGTTTCTGCTCGCGCTGGCCGTTGCAGTCGTCCATCAGTGTATTAAGACTCTTTGATATAGCACCCTTGGTGCCTGCTGTCTTAAGCTTATAACCAAACTTCACCACAAACTCGCGCAGTGTTTCCAGCTTCGTTTGGTCTGGTTGGTCGTGAATACGGTAAGGCAGTGTCTTTGCCTTAGTGCCTTTCTTCACCTTGCCTATTCCTTCTGCCACCGTGCGGTTGGCAAGCAGCATAAACTCCTCTATCAACTGGTTGGCATCGAGCGACTTCTTGAAATAGCAGCCAATTGGTTTGCCTGTCTCATCAACATCAAAGCGCAACTCCTCACGGTCAAACTTCACCGCTCCGTTCTTAAATCTTGCCTCGCGCAGTTTCTTTGCAAGGGCATCAAGCTTCAGGAGCATTGGGGTGTTCTCGTCGAAGGAGGTATTTTCAGTTGACGAGTCCCTCTTACTCTCATCAATCATCGCCTGCACCTCTTCATATGCATAACGACGGTTGCTCCTGATGACTGTATGTACCAAACGCCAGTTATGAACCACAGCCTCATCGTCCATCTCGAAGATTACACTATATGCCAGTTTGTCTTCATCCGGGCGTAAAGAACAGATGAAATTGCACAGGCGTTCAGGCAGCATCGGTATGGTGCGGTCAACAAGATATACGCTTGTGGCTCGCTTCATTGCCTCCTTGTCTATCACAGAACCCTCTGTTACATAGTGAGATACATCGGCGATATGGACTCCGACTTCCCAGAGATTGGTTCCTTCAGTTGACGAGTTGATGAGTTGACAAGTTGACAAGTTGCTTGATTCTGAAGCTATTGTCTGAACTCCTGACGTGTTGTTGAGCGGAGGCGAAAAACTCCTGAACTCCTGAACTCCTAAAAATTTAATACTCAGCGCATCATCAAAGTCCTTAGCGTCCTTAGGGTCGATGGTACATGTAAATACATCACGGAAGTCCTCGCGCTCGGCAAGGTCTTGCTCTGTAATCTCGGCACTAATCTTCTCTGCCGCCTCCTCCACATGCTTAGGATAGCGGTAAGGCAATCCATACTGAGCCAGTATGGCGTGCATCTCCACATCGTTGTTGCCCTGCTCGCCCAGCACGTCGACCACCTCGCCAATCATGTTCTTATGACTGTCGTCGGGCCACTGGATAATCTTTACCACAGCCTTCTCGCCCGTGGTGCCGCCCTTGAGCTTATTTTTTGATATGAGAATGTCGTATGGCAACAGGTTGTCTTGCGGTTGCAGGAAAGCGATGTCGCCCTCAACGATTAGCTTACCCACAAATGTTTCGCGCGCACGCTGCAGTATGGCTGTCACCATAGCCTCTTTCATGTGGCGTGTGCGGCGTGCCATGAACGCAACCTGCACACGGTCGCCATCGAGCGCCGACATGGAGTTGCGCTCTGCCACAAAGATTGGCTGACTGCCATCATCAGGAATAAACGAGTTCTTGCCGTTGGTCTTGCGGCGGAACACACCTTCCTGCAACTGAGTCTTAGTGTTAAGGCGGTATGCGTTCTCGCTCACCTTAGTAAGAAAGTCATCCCAAGCCATCTCCTCCATTATGTCGATAGCAAGCATCTTCTCCGGATGCGTCTTCAGTTTCAGCATCTTGAATATCTGCTTAAAACTGAATGTCTGCGACGGATTGGTTTGGAAGAAACTCTGCAACACAGCGCCGAGGTCCTTCTTGCTCTTCATCTTTCCTGCTTTTTTCTTTGCCATAGAACGTTGTTCATTAGGGATTAGAAATCTGGCATTAGCAATCACACCAACACCATGAAAATCTTATTCTACTTGCAAAGTAACAAAATAATTGTCGATTAATCGTGATTTGGCATATTAATTTATTGTTAAAATAATGAAATGATAGGATTAAGACTGGTATTTCCAAACCCTAACCTCAAAACTCCTAACCCCAAAATCCTCACTCCTAACTCCTAATTAGTTCTTTTAACGCTCATCAGCTTCACACTCCTAACCCCTAATTCCTAACTCCAAACTCTCATTTTGTCAAAAAATTTCAAAAATAAATCTGTAAAAAGTTTGACAAAAATATTTTTCATTCTAGAGAAAAATTCGAGGGTTGAAAACAAGAAAAAATGGATTAAAATACAAAAATCACGGTTTTATTTTTCAAAACCATAGGTTTTAAGCTCCGTTTTCTATGCTTTTGCGTTGCAATATCTATCATCTTGGAAAGCGAAACCTATGCTTTTGGAGTGCAAAACGATAGGTTTTGAAAAACCAAAAGACTAAAATTTTTCCACATTTGCGTGCAAGCAATCTTAAGGCCTTGAACCTCAGAATCTTATAACCTTATATGTTTTTCTGCAATTTTTCGGGCAAAAGATTTTTTGTTTCAGAATTCTCGAGTTTTGAGGGCGTTAATTTGGGGTTTTGGAAAATTTTTGTCAAAGTTTTTCGGAAATGGGAACCTACTCCAAACCCCTCCCAGAGGGAAGGGAACTAAAAGTCTCTAATTCCTAACTCAAAAATGCCAGACCCCATAAGAGATCTGGCATTTCACATATTTATTGTTTCGATAAAATCCTACTGCACATAGTCATGCGCCATCAGATGGAAAAGATGATCCTATCTGAAATCGAAGGTTAGATTAATGTGCAGACCCTCATCGCCCGACTTGATACGGATGTTGCCTGGCTGACTGTTTGGTCCCTGCTGCTCAATAGGCTTATATGAGTTGATGGCAGGAATGTCGAGCAGGAATGAGATGTCACCTTCTGGGAATGCAGGCTGAGTGCGCTTGCCTCCAGCACGTCCCACTGGTTCTTCTGGTGTAAAGATGCGATAGAAGATACCATCGTTGCGTGAATATACGGTGAACGGTGTTGTCTTGCTCTCCAGTGTTGCCCAGTACATATTGGCATGATAACCCTTGAACTCAGGATAAACAAGATTCTCGAAGCTCTCGCCTGTGATGGTGTTGTTGTAGTCCTTATGCCATACTCCGTAGTTGGTACCAGCAATACGGTTCTTCCACACACGGTAGGCACCACGGCCCATCCATGTCATACCCGTACAGCTATCCTCAGGATAAGAGAAGGTGAGACCGAGATTGTATACCTGTGTATCCATAAAGGCATCGTCGAAACCGCCACCGCCAGAAGCACGGTTCAGGAGCAGGGCATCCATGTGAAGCAGTCCGTCGTCGGTGAGCTTCCATACAATAGAGTCGGCTCCACCCTTGTACTTAGCACAGAAGATGGCGTTGCGACCATCCTGACGCACATAGCTTGCCTTCAAATCGTAGCGCATCTTCATGCCCACAGCCACAGGACCATTACCAAATGGCACCTCCTTGCCAGCTGTAACAATACGACTTATCATACCTGTATTGGCATCGAATGTTATCTCTATGTTCTCGCTCTTCAGAGTTACGTTGTCGCTGCCCTTTGTTGCTGTAGCTGCCGGACGCATCTGCAGAGTGGCTGGCGTTGATGCCAGTTTATGTTCGTAATACTGCTTTACAAGACGTATAGGGAATGTCCATGTGTTCATGCTACGTCCCTCTTTGTCGAACGCCTCCAACTGCAATACGTCGCCCTCCTGGAAATTCTGAGGGATATCAAAGCGTGCTGTGCCTGTTTCGCCCGGGTTGATGGCTGGCAGTGTAACATTGCCCTGTGCCACCACGCTGCTCATCTCGTCTGTGCGCATCATCGGTGTGTTGCAGGTAATCACCTTATAGGTCATGCGGCATTTGTCAAGATTGGTGTATATATACTCGTTGGTAACGAGGAACGAACCGTCGAAATGGCTTGTGATAAGCAGCGGTTTGAGCTGTATTGGCGACCACTGTGCACGGATGGCATAGAAACTGCCCTCCTTCTCGCGGTGCGGACCTACAACACCGTCAGGAGCGTTTGACTTGTCGGAGTCGAGAATGCCGCCTTTATCTGTGCGCTTTACAGCCTCATCGCAATACACCCAGATGAAGCCTCCGGCAAACATCGGATTGGTGAGCCAGCGGTCCCAGAAGTCACGCATGCCTGCACCACCGCCCTGGTCGTACTGAGCGTGCATAAACTCAGTTGGCATGAACACCTTAAAGCCATTGGTAAAGCGTGCCACACCAGTGAGATAGGCTGGATAATGGTGAGTATCAAGGTCGTTGAAGTCGGCCCAAGGATGCACCATGTGGCGCTTCTGCAGTTTGTCGTGCTCAGCAAAGAGGTGGTCGAGCTTATAGTTCCATCCTCCCTCGTTGCCATGACTCCAGATGAAGATACAAGGATGGTTGAGGTCGCGCTCAATAAACTCCTTAACCAGTCGCGCACCCACCTTGCTGTCATAACCGTTCTGCCATCCTGCAAGCTCGTCCATGTAGACGATGCCAAGCGAGTCGCACATGTCAAGGAAATGCTCATCAGGCGCATAGTGTGAGCGCACTGCATTCATGTTCATCTCTTTAATGAGCAGAGCATCCTGACGACTCAATGCTGCCGATGTGGTGCGTCCGCCATCAACAGAAAAAGAGTGGCGGTTGACGCCCTTAACAATAAGTTTTTTGCCATTCAGATAAACACCATCCTGTGGGAAAAACTCTATGGTGCGGAAACCTATGCGGGTGTCGCGTGTCTGAGTAACCTTGCCCTGTGGGTCGATGAGTTGCAGGCGAGCCACATAGAGATTAGGAGTCTCTGTGTCCCAAGTAAGCACGTTCTTCCATGCTCCCTCGATAATCTGCTCCTTAGCATTGCTCATTTTCACCATCCATGAATCGCCACCATTTGCGGTGAGCAGTTTCTCGCCAGTCTTGAGGTTGGTCATAGAAACCTTCAACTTATACCCCTCGGCATTGCCCTCCATGGTCACGGCAGCACGGAACGAGCCGTCGGCACGTGCGTCAAGGGCATAATGACAGAAGTTAACCTGTGGCACTACCTCAATCCACACCGGACGGTATATGCCGCCAAAGAGCCACCAGTCGGCCTTGCGCTCGGCAGCATTGATAGACTTGTTTGACGATTCCTTTGCCACCTTCACCTCGAGCGTGTTCTTCTTGCCTGGCTTCACCAAATCAGTAATGTCATAGCTGAAACAGTTGAAACCGCCCTGGTGCATGGCGCCAGCCGACTGACCGTTGATTGTCACCTCTGTATCGGTCATCACACCATCGAAGAAAATCTTTATGCGCTGTCCTGCCCATGACTTTGGGGCAGAGAACTTATGACGGTAAGTGCCCACCTCGGTACTTGGGCGCGCTCCCTTCACCTTATACCAGCGTCCGTATGTGTACTCACCAAAGCCCTGCAGCTCCCAGTTGCATGGCACCTGAATCTTGCGCCATTTGCCACTATTCTGTCCTGCAGAGCAATAGAAATCCCATGTCTTAGTGTCATCGAGACCTGTGCCCGACAGATAGATGCGCTCTGCATGCGGAGCCTGTGCCGACATTGTTGCAGGAATTGCCGATGCAGCAAATGTTATCAAACTAAATAGAATCTTTTTCATTTAACAATAATGTTTTAATTTGTAGTTAATAAGTAATCCATCTGCAAAGGTAGAAAAAAACACTGGAATAATCAATAGTAATCGGAATAATTAGTGCTTTTTCACTTTGTATGCATATACAGAGAATCAGAACAACATAACAAGACCGCTGATGCCGATATAGGCATAGACGATATAGCGGAAAAGGCGTGTGGGAATACGACTGAAGACGTAGGCACCTAGCATCGTGCCGAGAGCAACGCCGCCTATGCCGTAGAGATAGCCATCGAGAACGGCGGGGGTAATGAATCCGTTGTACAACCGCACAATGGTCATCATGGCATTGCCAATAAGGAAATAGGTCTGAGCCATAGCCATATAGTGCTCCTTGCTTGGCTCGGAAGAAATAAAATAAAGCACTGCTGGCGGTCCTTGCATGCCGAAGAATCCGCCCATTAGTCCGCTAAGACAACCAGCACCTATCTGCACCGACCTTGTGGCGGGCAGTTTGATGCGCTGACTGAACACAGCGAAATAGATGCTGGTAAGCACAAGCACACAACCGAGGATAATATGGAGCAACCGGTCTTCTATGCTCATGAGCCAGAAGATGGCCACTGCCGACACTACAATGAACGTGAGCAGTATCATCCACAGGCGCTGCCAACAAATAAAACGGCGCAGGCGCCACACGATGGGCAGCGAGGTGGTCATGGCAAGCAGTCCCGATAGTGCCGTTGCCTCACCATAGGAAGGCAGGAAGAATGGCAGCATGGTCATGATGAAGATGCCAAAGCCGAAACCTGTGGTGCGCTGCACGAAACTGGCACCGATGCTGAGAAGAAAGATATACAGTGCCATAATAATTACATGCGGGATAATATCATTTGATAAGCCAGGCGCTCAGCCCCGTCGAGCAGATAGATTATGCCGCAATAAGCAAAACCGTATTTCTCCATTGCATGACACATGAGATGATTCTGGCGATGGGTGTCTATGCGGATGTTGTCGGTATGCTTAAAACAATAGTCAAGCACATCGTTGAATATGCCATGCACTCCCGGCATGCTCGCCATGCGATGGACAACAAAGTAGGGGCGCTCATCGTCAACCCACTTGCCATTGTAAATATTTCTATATGTAATGTCAGGTCCTTCGATGAAGGCAAACGTGGCAACCGCCACTCCACCCTCTTCCACAACATAACTGTTGCCTTGGCGTATATCCTCTACCAAAAGCTCGCGCTTAGGGTTTCCATTGGTCCACTGCTCTATGTTGCCAATCTGGCGCATCTTCTGTCTGCCGTATTCTATCAGTTCAAGAATACGAGGCAGGTCTTGCTCTGTGGCTATGCGTATGGTTCGAATCATACAAAGGTAATTAAAGCTGTGAAGACTGAAGTCTTACACGCACCTCCTCGATTATTCTTGTCAATTCGTCCATTGTCTCGGCCCTAAGCATAGCGATGCGTGTCTGTCGGAAATCAGGAATACCCTTGAATATCGGCGATGCAGCCAGATGTCTTCTGGTGTGTAATATTCCTCGATATTCATCGATTCTATCGACATTTATCTTTAATTGTTCGAGCAGGATATCTATCTTGTCGTCAAGAGACAGGGGGTGAGTTGGAGAGTTGGGAAGTTGGGGAGTTGGGGAGTTTAAAGCATCACAAATTTCCTTGAATATCCATGGTTGTCCAAAGGTGGCACGGCCTATCATCACCGCATCTACTCCGTATTCATCGAAAGCCCGCCTTGTGTCCTCAGCAGTCTTTATGTCGCCATTGCCAATTATCGGTATGTTAATGCGAGGATTGCGCTTTATCTCACCAATAAGGCTCCAGTCGGCATCGCCAGTATACATTTGCGCCCTTGTTCTGCCATGTATGGTAAGCGCCTTTATGCCACAGTCTTGCAACTGCTCTGCCAGTGTGGTTATTATAAGGTTGTTACTGTCCCATCCCAATCGGGTCTTCACCGTTACAGGCAGTTTCACAGCATCAACCACCTTGCGCGTAATATCCAGCATCAGCGGTATGTTTTGCAGCATACCAGCACCAGCGCCCTTGCCAGCCACTTTCTTCACGGGACAGCCAAAGTTAATGTCGATGAGATCGGGCCCAGCCTGCTCAACAATCTTTGCAGCCTCAACCATCGCCTCAACATCCCTACCATATATCTGTATGCCCACAGGCCGCTCCTCATCACTGATTGTAAGTTTACGAACGGTTGACTGCACATCGCGTATAAGGGCTTCGGCACTTACAAACTCTGTATATACCATTGCTGCTCCGTAACGCTTACACAACAGGCGGAAACCTATGTCGGTAACGTCCTCCATGGGAGCGAGAAACAATGGATTGGGTCCAAATTCTATATTTCCTATTTTCATATTCTCTTACTTTAACAAGTGGTACATACCGCCAGCCAATGGTTTAACTATACCTTTCATCTCAAGCTGGAAGAGCAAAGCAGTAACCCTGCTGATAGAAAGTCCCGTTTTCACCGTGATAACGTTTGCCTGAAGGTCATTGGTTTTTTCTAATTGCTGAACTATCTGCAGTTCATCGGCTTCTAATTCAGGAAAAAGGTTGCGCTCTATTCCCTGTTCTTTTGCTTTCTGCAGTTTTGCGTCGTTCTCCCACCCCATAGCATTTACAAAATCCTCTGCCGAGGTGATCAGCGCAGCCTCATTATCGCGAATAAGACGATTGCACCCTTCAGAATATTTTGCGCCTACCGCTCCAGGGAAGGCATATACGTCGCGAGAATAACTGCGCGCTATGCCACAAGTGATAAGACCACCACCTTTATTTGCCGACTCTACCAGGATAGTTGCGTCTGACATGCCAGCCACAATTCTGTTTCTGCGCACAAAGTTTACCTTATCGGCATTGGTCATAGTCATAAACTCAGTAAGCAGACCTCCATGAGTCACCATCTCCTTTGCTGTGTTTCTGTGTGCCGAGGGGTAGATGGTGTCAAGACCATGCGCCAGCACACCCACTGTGTTGAAACCATTGGCGAGGGCATTACGATGGGCATGAATATCCACTCCGTAAGCAAGTCCGCTAACAATTAGCACATTAGGGCACATGGTCCTTAAATCATTGCAGAAACGTCTTATCAGGTCCTGACCATAGATTGTGCAGTCACGCGTTCCTATGATGTTTATCACCTTGGCATTATTCAAGTCTGCCGTACCCTTATAGTATAATACTAAAGGCGCATCGGCACACTCATTGAGTCGCTGGGGGTAATGGTTCGATGCAGGAGTGAGAGCAAGAATATTGTGTTTTTTAATAAACTCCATCTCAGTTTCTGCCCGTTTCATCGGTTCATCCCAAACTTTTAAGGCGTTGACAAGACGCGGAGAGCAATCTTCGATAATACTGCCTATATCATTGCGATGCTCATAAATAGCAGTTGCACTGCCCATGCGGCGGTACAACTCAAGTGCTGTGGCGAAATTAAAATTACTAATACGCGTCAGCGCCATCGTATATATCAGTTCTTGCTCAGACATGTCCACACTCAAAAAACTTAAAACCTCAGAAACTTAAAACCTCAAAACCTGAAAACCTCACCTACATCCTCTCCAAATACCGTTCAAACGCCAAATTATATTCCTCGCTGTCTGCTAGTTTACCATTAACCAGACAAACAATCTCGATTACGCCACGGAAACACAGTTTCTCATCGCTGGCACGATAGATATCCTGATTAAAGACATAGCGGATGCCCTCTTTATGAAGTCCAAGACGTGACACAAACTCATCGTCACATGTCAATGGGGTTTTAAACTGCAAGTTCATGCGCGCCACCACAGCGTCGACACCTTTTTGGTGCATCTCAGCAAAACTCAGTCCGCACGCCTTCAGAAACAAGTGGCGAGTATGCTCGGCATAATGCAAGTAATTGGCATTATTTACTATTCCTTCGATGTCGCACTCATAGTCGCGCACCATCATCTTTGTCTCGAAAATATATTTCTGTTTCATATCTATTGCCTAAAAAATTACCAATTTCATCGCTCTTCGCTCATTTTACCAAAAGTATTAGAAGGCTCTAGGAGGTCCTAGGCGGTTCTAGGAGTCCTAGATAATCCTAGGAAACTATGATGCTCTAAGAAACCCTAGAAAACCCTTGGGGAGGATTTACAAGAGGCTTACTTCATCGTTAATCGTTCATCGCTCATCGTTCAACGTTCATCGTTCAACGTTAATCGTTCATCGCTCATCCACCCTCAAATACTCATAACCAATCCTGCAACGCAGACACTCGCGACGGTCGCAATATTCTTTCTTCAATTGTATCAGCGCCTGACTGTCGCCCGCCGTGCGCACCTCAAGGCCGCACTCCTGCCACATTCTTATTATATTATTGTTTTCTGCCTTCAACTGCTCCAGAAAGTCGAAAGCCCTATCGCAAAGAGTCTCATTGTGCAAATGTCTGCCATAGGCAAAGAGCATGGGCACAGCTGTGTTGATTATCAGAAGATTTATAGAGAATGGCGACAGGTGTTTCGCATTTCTGCCGCTTTCCGAACCGAAAGTGTAGTGGGTTTCCCAATATGGTGAGACGTGTGTCTTAAACATATCCCTGAGCTGGTCTATAGTCTCACATCCTGCCAGCATACTCAGATTGGTGCGCCTTTCATGATAAAGAGTTGCAAGTTGTGATATGCGTATATGCGGAAAGTTCTGAGGGCGCAAGCGCAGAAAGCGCCACATCTTATAATCCATTGGTGTGAGAGAGAACTTATGCGCAAGATACTTATACTCACTGCTCAGTTTTTTGAAATAGTCATCGGCAGCAGCCTCGTCTCTGTTTCTCTCTGGGACGGCATTGATATCAAGCAAACCAGCTTGTCCAATAAACATTGCCTCAACCTGAAACAAGTTGTCGCGGTGCTTGCCAACGGCAGAAAGGGGCACACACTGTGCCCACTGCTCAAAGGCATCGCCATTGATGCCAAAGCCATAGTTGCGGGCAAGGGTAATAAAATAGGCATCTTCCCAGGCACCGCCACACTGTCTAACCCTTTGCTCTATGACAACGGTCTTCTGCTCCAGGCGTTCTGTTTGCAACGCACTCATCCACGAGTGAACTGTAAGCTTAGACAACTCTGGCACTATCTTATAACATGGCGGATAAGAATCGGTGCGCAAGAGTTCCTGATAGTTGTCTGCCACATTCTGCGGCACACTCATAACCACCTGTGGTATTATCTTGCCTGTGGTTGACAGAACTTCGGCATCGGCATTGCCCACCACGTGAAGCACCACATTATCGTAGGCTCTGTCCTTGTCGTGACCATGGGCATACCAATGACTGGAACTGCTGTGGATTTCTACATTGCCCACCCACATCGTACCGTCTATCTTCACCTTTGCATTGAAAAAATCAGGACCGGCATTACGGTTGTGCAAACCAGGGTCTATCACCTCTACCTCTTTGCCATCGGTAGTGTGCATATTACCCATGCTCATAAGCCTGTGTTTCCAGCAGTAGTGCAGCAGTTGTTCCATAATCATTAACTATAATCAATCTGCAAATATACGGAAAAAACTTTATTTCCAAGTCTAAACTTGCGGTAATTCGAAAATAAAGACTATATTTGCACAGGTTTTAAAACATTATACTATTATGAAATACATTGGAGTAATACCCGCCCGATACGCCTCAACGCGTTTCCCAGGCAAACCGCTGGTGATGCTGGGCGGAAAGAGCATGATTGAGAGGGTATATGAACAGGTGGCGGGAGTGCTTGATGAGACCTGTGTGGCTACCGACGATGAGCGTATCTTTGATGCTGTAAAGGCTTTTGGCGGCAACGTGGTAATGACATCAACAGAGCACAAGAGCGGCACCGACAGAATACAGGAGGCTGTGACAAAGATTGGCGACGGATATGATGTAGTGGTAAATATTCAAGGCGACGAACCATTCATACAACGCTCGCAGATAGAGACCGTATGCCGCTGTTTTGACGATGAAATCACGCAAATTGCTACTTTGGGAAAACCATTTGGCAATAATTTCGAGGCTATAGCCAACAGCAACTCACCAAAGATAGTAATCGACAATCGTGGCTATGCCATGTACTTCAGTCGCAGCGTGATACCATTTATCAGAGGAAAGCAAACTGAGGAGTGGGCAGAGGCATACCCATTTGTAAAGCACATTGGCTTATACGCCTATCGCCGTGAGGTGCTTGCAGAGATTACCCAACTGCCACAAAGCTCACTTGAGATAGCAGAGAGTCTGGAACAGTTGCGCTGGCTGCAGAACGGTTATCGCATAAAGGTGGGACTGACAGACGTTGAGACTGTGGGCATAGACACTCCTGAGGACTTACAAAGGGCAGAGGAGTTCTTAGCACAAATATCACGATAGCGGAACTAACATATCACGGTAACTGAAATGATATAAAAACTGCAAGCGCTCCATTGCTATATGGAGCGCTTGTGGTTTTTTATTTGCTTACAAAGGTATTAAACGAATGGGCAGCAAGAGTAATATTTAGATATTTATTGCCTATTTTCACTGTCACCTGCTTTGTTTCGTTTGTAGAATTGCCCGCTGTCACAATATATTGCTTGTCTTTCTTGAACACCACCACTGGCGTACCGCCATTATCTCTGCCACTATAGCCTATCATTCGGGTGCCGGCAGTAACGAAATGGCAGAAATGCTTATAGGCATAGTATTCAGGTGTGTATCGCATTGTCCTGGTTTTACTGTCAACCTGTATCAGCGCATTCTGTGTCCATCCCCATGATGATACTCCATTGTCGGTGAGTATGAAGTTCCAATTGTAATACTCGTCGCACCCGTTGCCAAGATTATCAGAGAGCAGCATGAAGGTATGCTCGCCCGCTTTCCAGTCCATGGCACCGTTGCCACACTCGCTCTCCGACTGCATGAAGCGCAGATTGGGATAGCGCTTGCGCAACTGTGGCAGGTTGTATCGGCATTCCCATTGTGTGCCTACGCCCTTGATGTTTTTCTGCAGCGTTTCATCATCGAGTATCTTCTGCACATAATCCAGTCTGTTGGTATTGAATGTGCCAATCCATAGTTCCACATCGGGATGTCTCTCAGCAAGTGTTGGAGCAAGATAGTCATTATTGAAGCGCAGTGTTCCCTCTGCCGTCCATGCGCAACCAGGATACGGGGTGTATGAGTAGGCCTCGTTCTGATACATCACCTTGGTTATGGGCAGTCCCTGCTCGGCATATAGGTCAATGAACTTGCAAAACATATCGGCATAGCATTGCAGATATCGCTCGTCTTGTATGAAATAGTTGGTAGTGGCAAGCCTGCGTGGAAACACGCCGTTGCGCTCGCCAAGCAACTTCATCTCGTCTGGATTTGCGGTCTTGCCGTCGTCCATATACAGCATGTAGTCCTTGCGAGGGTCTTGATTGTTGTACTTGCTCGACAGCACAGGATAGTCTTGATTGATTTTCATCCATGCCGGTGGCGACCATGGACTCATAAACAATTGCAGCTCTGGACAATACTTCTGCGCTGCCCTTGCCAGCGGAATTATATTGCGCTTGTCGCGCTCAATGTTAAAATAGCGCAAACTGAAATCGCCTGCCACATCACTGCAGCTGTACCACGAGCGGGCATAGTCGTTGGCATTCATCGATACTCGTCCATGAGTGAAGTGAAGATCACCATCGGGCGCAAACAGGTTATGCATAATCTCATCCTGTTCGTTGCGACTGAGAAGATTGAAGGCATCCCAGTCAAGTTCGTTGAATGTAGTGCCCCAAGCCTGAAACACTGTTCCTGGTTCCTCGCCGCTAACCTCTACCAGCGGAGTCCCAGCTGCTTTATTCTCCAACTTAGTCTTGCCAGTCTCCCATGTCTTGCTCTCTGTGGTGGTATAACTGCTGAACGACTGTGCTGCCGAAGTTATTCCACCAAGCACTATGCCTAACGTTATAAGCAATTTCTTTGTGATCATCTTATTTTATATTTTTGCTTCTTACATGAATGTCCTGCTGAGATACAGCTTACGCTGCTCTTATCTTGTTTTGGCAATAATCAGTCGTAGGCTGTCTGCTTTAGTTCTGGTTTTAATCCATTCTTCCAGCATTCTGTGCTCACTGCTGCTTATAGTTTCCTCTTTCTTGTGCTCAACTATTGCCGTTATATAGTTTGTGGTTATAGTAGTATCTATTTTTATTTCTGTAGCTGGAGCTAATGCTATTGTGCTTATGTTAGGAAATAAAATGCTTATTTCTTTTCTCAGCTCATTGCTCATTTTCTCGTATTTGGTATAGTTGTTCAGCTGAAGCTCTAATGTTTTTATCTGTCCTGCCTGTGCCAATAGCTGCTGTGTGTTGGTCTTAGCTGTTGTCTCGTTTTGCAATCTGCTTATTATGATGCTATCGTTCAGACCTCCCTGGATTATTGATAATTTATAGTCTTCCAAATTGTAGTTTGACAGTTTGGCTGTAACATATTCTATCTCCTTACTGCCAATCTCCTTGCCTACGGCGGTTATGGTCAGTTTTTTGTTCTTAGTATCTATGTTGTTGGATATTATCTGTGTGCCGCTGAATGTCAGCTCATTCTTAACAAATTGGTTGATGTCTGATTTCAGCATGCTCTCTTTAACTATATTCACAGTCATAAATGTAGCCGGAACCATAGTTAAGAGGACTATGGCTATTATGTATCTTCTCACTTTCAGATGATTGGGGTTTTCTGCAGTGCTATTGGGTGTGAACTTCAGCATCTTTACACCAATATATGTTGACATACATATAAAAACTGTATTTATGAAGAACAGGTAGAAAGCTCCCATAAAGTAGTAAATGTTGCCAATGGCAATGCCATAACCGGCAGTACAAAGTGGTGGCATAAGGGCTGTGGCAATGGCTACTCCTGGAATAACATTGCCTTTTCCTTTGGTTGATATTGCGAGTATGCCTGCTGCTCCTCCAAATAAGGCAATAAGCACATCATAAAGGGTTGGCGAGGTGCGTGCCAACAACTCTGATTGTGCCTCATCAAGTGGGGTAAGCAGAAAATATACTGCAGCTGTTATGATACTTATTATTGTTGCGACAAGATAATTTTTGGCAGAGCGTTTCAGCAGTTCAAAATCGTTGATGCCAATGGCCAAACCCATGCCAATGATTGGTCCCATGAGCGGCGATATAAGCATGGCGCCAATAATAACTGCTGTTGAGTTTACGTTTAGTCCTAACGACGCAATGAAAATAGCAAATACAAGAACCCAGAGATTTGCTCCATGAAAGACAACGTTCCTACTTATTTCTTTTATCGTGTCGCTTTCATTTTCTTTGTCTGGCATAGCATTAAAGTATCCTTTTACTATGTCGTAAATCTTTTTAATGTCAGTGTTCATGATATTTATTTTTTGCAAAAATATCATTTTCAAATGTATTCACCAAAAAAAATAGTTTTTTTTCGCAATCTTTCAAATAACTATTCCATGTATTTAATGCCGAATGGATTCTTGTGTCACGTTATTTCCCAACTAACTCGGTGATTTTTATCGTTTTATCCTGAAAATTAGCAAATAGTAAGAAGTTTGTTACTAAGAAAATAATTACATATCTAATAGCGGCATTTATGCTATTGGCTCAATTTATTTTTGCCCATTCCATCGGATTTGAAATCTACAAAATAGTTGTTGTGCTTATATTCATTGCGTGCGGATTGCAAATCCGAACGAACGGAACGAACGGAAAAACAATAAGGGAGTTCATACCCTATCAATAACTCTTTATTCCTCTGCCATAACACCAACGGCAACGCCCGGTGTTTCCGCAAGAAGAACAATATCTTATACCTCCATAGTCTACACCACCAGTGACTTTGCAAACAGGACAAGCTGTTGTACCATGACAAGCACCACAGATAGATTGCTTGGGACGACTATCTGCCATTTCACTCTGCTGACTTGGAGTCATAAGAGAGATGCCGTAACCTCTGCAAAATGTACATTGCCCGCCACCAAAAGGATTCTGGCCAGAACCATTGCAATAAACACACCTATAAAGCGGTTGATTGCTATTGAAACTATTGTCATGAGATACTCCTCTGCCATTACACATAGTGCATGTTCCTTCGAAAGGAAAACTATTGGTGCGGAACTTGCCTGTACCCATACATATATTACAATAGTAGCCATCGTTTATTGGCTCCTCATCTTCATAATCTTCCTGCTCTGGCATCAGACTGTTTGCCAATTCCTTTGTTATCGTACCTGTTCCATGGCAATATTTACATTGAACACTTACATCGCCAAAAGTGAACACACCTCTGCCATTGCAACCAATACATTCCACACTGCTGTCAAAACAACTGTTTAACACTAATACAACTGCCATGGCAAGCAACAGGCCACATGCTCTAATGATTTTTTCCATACTCTTAATATTTTTCGATAAACACATCATGGAAATACAAAAGTAAACATTTATCTTTGAATTATCACAAAATATAGAGATATTAAACACCATTTTATGATTTTGTGCAAATTTATAAAGTGACTCTTTACAAATTGAGGGGGAAATAGAATCTACCCTCCCAAACGCACTTGTATTATTCTTGGGCTAAACTAACGTTTTTTTTATCGTTTTAGCCCTACTATCCGTTATTATCGGGCTAAACTAAAGGATTTTTCGTCGTTTTAGCCCTACTATCCATTATTCTTGGGCTAAACTGATGATTTTTTTATCGTTTTAGCCCAAGAATAAACAAAAAAGTAGTAATTTTGTGGCATCACCCTAAAATATTACAGATATGAAAACAGTAATAGGCCGTAAAAGCGAGAAAGTTACACTCAAGAAGTATATTGAATCTGATAAAGCAGAATTTATAGCTGTTTATGGCAGGCGTCGTGTGGGTAAAACCTTTCTGATACGCCAAATGTTTGGCAGCGATTTTGCTTTTGAAGTGTCTGGCACTATTAACGGCAAGAAAGATGAGCAAATGGTAAACTTTATCCAGGCTCTCAAACGCTTTGGGTATGATGGAACAAAAAAACCTAAGACATGGTATGAGGCATTTGAATTGTTGCAAGAACTTCTAGAACCTAAAATAAAAAGACAAGAGCCCTGCATCATATTCATCGATGAATTGCCATGTTTTGATACGCAAAAGGCTCGTTTTATTACAGCCTTTGACCATTTTTGGAATGGATGGGCTTCGCATTACAGCAACATAAAACTCATAGTATGTGGCTCGGCTACATCATGGATGGTTAATAATATAATAGACAACCACGGCGGGTTGCACAATCGTATTACACATGAGATGCACCTTAAACCTTTCTGTTTAGCAGAAGCGGAAGAATATTTCAAAGAATATGGTTTTGGGTGGAACCGTCTTTCTGTTCTTCATGCTTACATGGTTTTTGGAGGCATCCCATACTACTACAGTTTGCTCGACAACAAATATAGCTTGTCGCAGAACATCGACAATGTTTTTTTCAAAACAGATGGAGAAATACGCAGGGAATATGACAGGTTGTTTAAGTCTTTATTCACAACGCCAGAACCATATATGCAAGTTATAAAGATTCTTGCTGAGAAGAAACAAGGGATGTCACGTGATGACATCGCAGCAAAAGCAAAACTAACTAACAATGGTCACCTTACCAAAATATTAAACAACCTTGTAAACTGCGATTTCATCAGACGATTTAATACAAGAGAGAAGAAAATAAAATCAAATGCACACCTGTATCAGCTAACAGATTTATTTGTATTATTCCATCACACTTTTAGTAAATTGGATACTACAGATGAAAACTTCTGGTCGAATAGTCTTGGAACTAGCAGAATGAACAGTTGGTTTGGATTAGCATACGAACGCGTGTGTATGCTTCATATACCGCAAATTAAGCAATCGTTAGGCATTGACAGGATACACACAGAATATTATTCATGGAAAAGCAAAACAAGTACACCTGCCGCACAAATCGACTTGATTATCGATAGAGCTGACCAGTTAATAAACGTCTGTGAAGTGAAATATAGCGAATATCCTTATAGCATAGATAAGGGTGAAGATGCGCGACTACGAACAAGAATAAGCAATTTTATCGAAGAGACAGCAACCCAAAAGGGTATTAACCTCACATTTATAACTACCTATGGTGTGAAGCAAAACCAATATAGCGATATCGTGCGCAATGAGATAACTATGGATGATTTGTTTGAGGAAAAAAGATAGCAAAAAGTAGAAGTTTGTTACATTTCTATTAACTGTTATGTGTTACTGTATAAGAACAATATTATATTCAACAGCTAATTCAATAATAATTGCCACATAAGATTACAAATTGAGCCAATAGCGGTATTTGTGCTATTGGCTCAATTTATTCACAGGTTTTCTTCTTTGAGTATTTATTGCAACCGGAATGTTATAGGTACTGTAGTTTCTACACGTATAGCAGAACCGTTCTGCTTACCAGGAATCCAGCGTGGCATTGACTTAACAACGCGTACAGCTTCCATGTCAAGAGATGGGTGAACTGACTTAACGACGCGAACGTCGGTAATAGAACCGTCGCGCTCAACAACGATTGTTACGATTACGCGCCCCTGAACACCTAACTCTTCGGCAATTTTTGGATACTTGATGTTCTTAGAGAGCCACTCGAACAATGCCTGAGGTCCACCAGGGAATTCTGGCATCTGCTCAACCACTTCGTACACCTTATCTTCTTCGCTCTCTTTCTTTCTCTTGAGCACCTTACCTTCAGCCTCGTCGTTGATAGAGAACTTAAACTTAGCAATATTATCTTTTTCATTTACTATCACACTTGCAGCAGTTTGTTTCTGTTTACTTACTCCAATAACTGGAGGAATATTCTTAGGCATTGCAGCCAACCTAACTGCTACATCCGTTGTAAATTGTTTGGAACCTGTAGTATATGATATAATTGCACAATGAGACGGTTTTAACGATTTGTTTATGTAAACAACTCTAAAACTTAGATTTGAAAGGCGTTCTATCAAATATATACGGTAGAATTCGTCCTCATGGTCTAACTGAAGCTGTTTTACGTATCTCCATCCAGTCGGATCATATGTTTTATAAAACCTATACTTTAGTTCTTCAAGACGACCTTTGGTACTCAATATTATCTTTATCCATTTCTGAACTTGCGAAGATTCTGAAAGTATATCATATTTGTTATTCTGGTAATCTTTGAAAAACACAAGTTTCTCAATCTCACAAAGGACAATATTATTTCTCAGAAGATATGGAACATAAATAAGTTGACCATTTTTATCATATACATTGCCAAAATTTTTACCATAACCATACATACTTACCATACAATTGGGAGCAGCATCGTAAATATAGTAGTTAAATTCAAATGGATATAATTTGCACATCTCCTTCCTATCTTTACTATAAAGAAACTCCCAACCTTTAATTTGCTGTTTCTCATCAAGCATATCCAATATACTATTGTCATCATAATGATAACCACGATAGAATGGATTGTGTTTTATTTTACCATCTACTACAATTTCTTTTTTATTAGGGTTTGATTTGCAGATAGTCTCTATCAATAAATCTGATGTCTGAGCAAACGTACCTATGTATAACGATAAAGCAACAATAATTAATAACTTTCTCATGAAATTAAGCCTTTTTCCATTTAGCACATGGCGTAATCTTTTTAAAGATATTCTCACTACTCCAGTTTGTTTCAATCTTAATAATATTCAATTCTTCTGCATGATTGCTTAGATAAATACCAATCTCTGCATTAACTTGTTGTACATCATTGTACTTAATAAGTAGTTCACCATAAGATGCTGGATAGTTCTTTAAATAACATAAAATAAACTCATGAGAATCAAATTCAATGTTACTGATAGAATTAATTATATGTTTTGCAAACAAATCTAAATCATAACAGTTTTTAGTCATAAAGAATAATAAAAAAGGCGCGACCATTCGATGCTTATCAAATCTCTGGTACCGCCAAGTGACCACATACGAAAACAAGCACGAATAGTCCACGCCCATTGAGCGTGAACCTTTATCTGCATGTTCTTTTCGTATCGAAGATTTGGCGGTTTCGAGATTTAAGAACAAGAGCAAAAGCTCAATATCTAAAAATAAGTGTCGAACAGAAACGCTATTCTGTCAGTATATAAATATTTAATGTAGTCATCCAACCTTGTAAGGGCTAGCCCTTACAAGGTTGGAATCGTGAGAGGATATTTCGAATAATTCGTTAAATTCGAGTAATTCGTTGTTTTTATTAGTCAGCCAACTTAGCCTTCAAGAACTCGCGGTTCAGGCGTGCGATGTTAGCGATTGACTCGTTCTTTGGACACTCTGCCTCGCAAGCACGGGTGTTAGTACAGTTACCGAAGCCCAGCTCGTCCATCTTGGCAATCATTGCCTTAGCACGGCGTGCAGCCTCTGGACGGCCCTGTGGGAGCAGTGCCAGCTGGCTAACCTTAGATGAAACGAAGAGCATAGCAGAACCGTTCTTACAAGCTGCTACACAACAACCGCAACCGATACATGTTGCAGCGTCCATAGCCTCGTCAGCGTCTTCCTTTGGAATGAGGATAGCGTTAGCATCCTGAGCCTGACCAGTGCGAACAGTGGTATAACCACCAGCCTGGATAATCTTGTCGAATGCACCGCGGTCTACCATACAGTCCTTGATTACAGGGAAGGCAGCAGAGCGCCATGGCTCAACAGTGATTACATCGCCATCGTTGAAGCGGCGCATATAGAGCTGACAGGTAGTAGCACCTGTTGCTGGGCCGTGTGGATGACCGTTGATGTAGAGTGAGCACATACCGCAGATACCCTCGCGGCAGTCGTGATCGAACACGAATGGTTCCTTACCTTCGCTGATAAGTTCTTCGTTCAGGATGTCGAGCATTTCGAGGAACGATGTATCGTCCGGAATATTCTTCATCTCGCGCTCGTCGAAGTGGCCCTTAGCCTTAGGACCATCCTGCTTCCAATATTTTAATGTAAAAGAAATATTCTTTGCCATGTTGTACTTTAAGTTTATGAGTTTATGAGTTTATGAGTTTTTCTGCTTCTCCTTAAATAACAAAGAACACAACATCCTGTTTACTTCGCTATTAAGACCTATAATTTCTTCAAACATATCAGTAGGAATGTACCCAAAATCATTAGAAAGTATTAGTTGTGTTTCCAATTCGTTTGAAGACCCTAAAGATATATATAAGAAATGTGCGTGTTCGCGCCAACCTTCCCTTCCATATCCTTCTGCGATATTGGATGGAATAGAAACTGCAGAACGTCTCATTTGACTTATAAGCCCAAAACGCTCATTTTCAGGAAAACAAGACGTTGCCTTGTAAACCTTACGCGTGAGGTCCATGCTTTTTTGCCAAACAGTCAGATCTTTATATGTTCCCATTAGTCGCAATACTCGGATTAGATAAAACTTAAAAACTTATCAACTTAAAAACTTAAAAACTCGATTAATTAATTCTTATAATTTCTAGTCTGTACCTTTATTGCCTCATACTCGAGTGGTTCCTTGATGAGTTCTGGAGCCTTCTCGTCGGTGCCCTGATACTCCCAGCAGCCTACGTAGAAGAAGTCGGCATCATTACGCTTAGCCTCACCCTCTTCTGTCTGGTGCTCCTCACGGAAGTGACCACCACAGCTCTCCTCACGGTGCAATGCGTCATAGGCGATAAGCTCACCCATGGTGAAGAAGTCGCGCAGGTGGATAGCCTTGTCGAGCTCGATGTTCAGACCTTCCTTTGTGCCAGGGATAAAGAGCTCTGTGTCGAATACCTTGCGGAGCTTCTTCATCTTCTCAAGACCAGTCTTCAAGCCCTCAGCTGTACGACCCATACCTACATAGTCCCACATGATAAGACCGAGTTCCTTGTGGATAGAGTCAACACTGCGCTTACCCTTGATGTTCATCAGGCGGTCGATCTCTGCCTGAACAGCCTTCTCTGCTGCCTCAAACTCTGGCAGATCGGTAGACAGGCGTGCCCACAGACTCTGGTCAGCGAGGTAGTTCTGGATGGTGTATGGCAATACGAAGTAACCATCTGCCAATCCCTGCATAAGAGCAGAAGCACCAAGACGGTTGGCACCGTGGTCAGAGAAGTTACACTCACCGATAGCAAACAGACCAGGGATAGTGGTCATCAGCTCGTAGTCAACCCAGATACCACCCATTGTGTAGTGAACAGCTGGGAAGATCATCATTGGCTTGTAGTACTTCACGCCGTTGATTTCCTTAGCGAAGTCGCCAGGATAAACGTCGGTAATCTCCTCGTACATATCGAAGAGGTTGCCATAACGCTGCTTCATTGCGTCTACGCCAAGACGGTTGCTAGACTCAGAGAAGTCGAGGAACACAGCCAAACCAGTGTTGTTTACACCGAAGCCATGGTCGCAACGCTCCTTAGCTGCGCGGCTGGCAACGTCGCGTGGAACGAGGTTACCGAATGCTGGATAGCGGCGCTCGAGATAGTAGTCACGGTCTTCCTCTGGAATATCCCATGCCTCGATTTCGCCTGACTGGAGCTTCTTAGCATCCTCAATCTTCTTTGGCACCCAGATACGACCGTCGTTACGGAGTGACTCTGACATCAGAGTAAGCTTAGACTGCTTGTCGCCGTGAACAGGGATACATGTTGGGTGAATCTGAACGTATGATGGGTTTGCAAAGTAAGCACCCTTGCGGTAGCACTGAACAGCTGCTGTACAGTTACAGCCCATAGCGTTTGTAGAAAGGAAGTATGTGTTACCATAACCACCAGTTGCTATTACCACCGCATTGGCGCTGAAGCGCTCGAGCTTACCTGTTACGAGGTTCTTAGCGATGATACCACGAGCGCGGCCGTCAACGATAACCACGTCTTCCATCTCATAACGTGTGAAGAGCTTAACCTTACCAGTCTTAACCTGTGCGCTGAGTGAAGAGTAAGCACCGAGCAGAAGCTGCTGACCTGTCTGACCCTTTGCATAGAATGTACGAGACACCTGAGCACCACCGAATGAACGGTTGGCAAGCATACCGCCGTACTCGCGAGCGAAAGGAACACCCTGAGCCACACACTGGTCGATGATATCGTTAGAAACCTCAGCCAAACGGTAAACGTTAGCCTCGCGAGCACGATAGTCACCACCCTTTACTGTATCGTAGAACAGACGATAAACTGAGTCGCCGTCGTTCTGATAGTTCTTAGCAGCATTGATACCACCCTGAGCAGCGATAGAGTGAGCACGGCGTGGAGAGTCCTGAATGCAGAAGTTGTAAACGTTGAAGCCCATCTCACCAAGTGAGGCAGCAGCAGAAGCACCAGCCAAACCAGTACCTACCACGATAACGTCGAGCTTCAGCTTATTCTTTGGGTTCACCAAGCGCTGGTGAGCCTTATAGTTGGTCCATTTTTCGGCCACTGGGCCTTCTGGAATCCTTGAATTTAATGTCTTAGCCATTTCTTTGAGTTTATTTTTTAGTTGACGAGTAAACGTGTAAACGAGTTGACGAGTTGTTTCTTTTAGTTGATAGCCATTAACTTGTCAACTTGTTAACCTGTCTACTTGTCTACTTATTAACTAAATTTTAGCAGCAAGCTCCGCAGCACCAAGCCTTAGCAGCAAACCACAATACAACAACGAGGAAGCCGAGAATCAGCAGTGTTGTGTAAGCAATGCCGATAACCTTCCAACGGCAGAACCATGTCTTGCCATTCCAACCCAGAGTCTGAAGAGCGCTCCAGAAACCGTGTGTGAGGTGGAACCAAAGAGCTGCCAACCATACGATGTAGAGAACAACGTAAATAGGATTAGCAAATGTCTGCATGATGTAGCCGTAACCGTCTGTAGCATACAGACCGCCAAGCCATGGCTCGTGCAGAAGCTCTGCAAACATCATGTTGTACCAGAAGTTAAACAAGTGGAGCAACAGACCCAGTACTACGATGATACCGAGTACGAGCATGTTCTGTGATGCCCACTCTACCTTAGAGTTACGTGCTGTCACCTCATAGCGGTTCTCGCCACGAGCCTTACGGTTTTGCGCAGTCAGGATGAATGCGTAAACGATGTGAAGCACTGCCAAGCCTGCCAGTCCGGCTGTAGCCACGAGGGCATACCAGTTGGCACCAAGGAATTCGCAAATCATGTTGTAAGCATCACCTGAGAAGAGCGCAACCAGGTTCATGCACATATGGAATGTGAGGAACAGGATAAGCGCAATACCGGTAACCGACATTACAACCTTACGACCAATTGATGAATTAAATAACCACATAATTGATTGAAATTAAAAAATTAAATTATTTATAAATGTTGTTTTTCTGCTTAGCTAAAAGTTGATAAATTGTTATGTGATGCGATAACTTAAATCCCATAATATAGGTACGCACACGGAATATATTCGGCAAAATTAATATAATTTAATGATAATGCAAAGCATTTCCTGACAAAAATATTCCTTCAACTGCGTTTTCATGGTTTATTTCAATAAAATGCTACATATCATAAAATGTTTGTAACCTTAGAAACATCAACTTGTGATTTGCATGGTAATTATGCTTTATTTTTGAAAAACAGAGATTTGCCACAACTCGCCATTACACTCTATATCAACAACTTATGAAAGATTAAGAATTTCCTCAGATAATCACAAATGATTTTATGTATTTTCAGTGAAAACGTCATTTTGCTATTTAACACGTTGATTATCAATTGGTTTCGTAAAGTGATGAACTTTTTCGTGTCGTCACTATCGTCACTGCTGCAAAACAATTTGTTTTGGTCTTCAAAACCTATCATTTAGCATTGTAAAACCTATCTCTTTGCAAACCAATTCAACTTGTTTTGGTGTTAACAACGCCACTTCTTTGATTGATTTGAAAAAAGATAGTCTTTTATTCAATAAGTTTTTGTAATTTTGTAACGGATTATTCATTTACAGATATACACAAAAAGATGATACTTAAATACGATGTATTAGTCATTGGTGGCGGCCATGCGGGTTGCGAGGCTGCCATGGCTGCGGCAAACATGGGCGCAAAAACATGTTTGGTTACAATGGATATGAACAAGATTGCGCAGATGTCGTGTAATCCTGCCGTTGGCGGCATTGCCAAAGGACAAATCGTAAGAGAAATAGATGCTCTGGGTGGCGGCATGGGTATAGTAACCGATGCCACAGCCATACAGTTTCGCATGCTTAACCGCTCTAAGGGTCCTGCAATGTGGAGCCCAAGAGCGCAATGCGACAGAGAGAAATTTATCTGGGAATGGCGAAAAATCCTCGACAACACCGACAATCTGGACATTTGGCAAGACCAGGCAGAGGAACTGCTGGTTGAGAATGGCGAGGCCATTGGTGTGCGCACCGTCTGGGGTGTTGAGCTACTGGCGGGATGTACGGTAATCACAGCTGGAACATTCCTCAACGGACTGATGCACATAGGAAGAAAAAAGGTTGAGGGAGGTCGAATAGCAGAACCAGCGGTAAAAAATTTCACTGAGAGCATAATACGCCATGGCATTAAGGCCGACAGAATGAAAACGGGTACTCCTGTGCGCATAGATAAGCGCTCGGTGGACTTCAGTTTGATGGAGGTGCAGGATGGTGAACAGGATTTCCATCAGTTCAGTTATATGGGCGACAAGAGAGTGCTCAAACAACTGCCTTGCTGGACATGCAACACAAACAAGGAGGTACACCAGACTTTGCTCGGTGGAATGGCGGATTCTCCACTCTATAACGGACAGATACAGAGTATCGGACCACGTTACTGTCCATCGGTGGAAACGAAGCTTATGACATTTCCTGACAAGGAACAGCACCCGCTTTTCTTGGAACCAGAGGGTGTTGACACAAATGAGATGTATCTGAACGGTTTCTCATCATCACTTCCTATGGAGGTGCAGATTGAAGCACTGAGAAAGGTTCCTGCTTTCAGAGACCTAAAAGTGTACAGACCGGGTTATGCAATAGAGTACGATTTCTTCGACCCAACACAATTATATCATTCGTTGGAATCGAAGATTATTCCACGTCTATTCTTTGCAGGACAGGTAAACGGAACCACCGGTTATGAGGAGGCTGGCGGCCAGGGTTTGGTGGCAGGTGCTAATGCCGCTATCCGCTGCCATGGCGGAGAACCTTTTGTGATGCACCGCGACGAGAGTTATATTGGTGTTTTAATCGATGACTTGGTAACAAAAGGCGTTGATGAGCCATATCGCATGTTTACATCGAGGGCTGAATACCGCATACTTTTAAGACAGGATGATGCCGATGCACGACTCACTGAGCGAGCTTATAATATAGGACTTGCCAAAACCAACCGCTATGAATGGTGGCAGCAGAAAAAGAAAAACATCGAAGAAATCGAGGAGTTCTGCAATAATTTTGCCATAAAGGCGAAAGACATCAATTCAAAACTTGAGAGTGTTGGCACCACCCCACTAAGCCGCGGAGGTTGCAAACTGGTTGAGCTGGTTAGTCGTCCGCAACTTAATATTAATGTGCTTTCTGATATCGTGCCTGAATTAAAGGAAAGACTCGATAAAACCGAAAACCGAAAAGAAGAAATTATCGAAGCGGCCGAGATTCGCATAAAATATAAAGGTTACATCGAAAGAGAAAAGGTGGTGGCAGATAAAATGCACCGACTGGAAAACATAAAAATAAAAGGACGCTTCAACTATACAGAGATGCAACAACTCTCAACCGAAGCAAGACAGAAGTTAAGCAAAATCAATCCTGAAACATTGGCACAGGCAAGTCGTATTCCAGGAGTATCGCCAAGCGACATAAACGTATTATTAGTGCTTCTCGGCAGATAACAATCTACCACTGTTTCACGTGAAACAAGATAACAAAAACAAAAATATAACACATTGATTATGAACAACAAAACATTACTTGAGAATCTGAGATGCATTCCAGATTTTCCAATTCCCGGAATTAATTTCCGTGATGTAACAACTCTCTTCAAGAGTCCAGAGTGTCTTCAGATTATGATTGACGAACTGTATGAAATCTACAAAGACAAAGGCATTACAAAAATCGTTGGAATCGAAAGTCGCGGTTTTGTGCTCTCATCTGCTCTTGCCTTAAGATTAGGTGCAGGCGTGGTGCTCTGCCGCAAACCAGGCAAACTGCCAGCTGAGACCATTCAGGAAAGTTATGCTAAGGAATACGGTACAGACACAATCGAGATACACAAGGATGCTATTACATCCGACGATGTAGTGCTTTTGCACGACGACTTGCTCGCAACAGGTGGAACCATGCGCGCAGCATATAACCTTGTAAAGAAATTCAACCCTAAGAATATCCACGTTAACTTCATCATCGAGATTGGCGACGAAGGACTGCATGGACGCGACGCATTTGAAAAGGATACTGAAATAACTACTCTTATCAGCATCTAATCCAAAAAGCGACAAAAAAAAACAGGCAACAACGGATTAAATTGGTTGTGAGGGTTGTGAGGGTGAGAGGGTGTAAGGTTGTAAGGTTTTGAGGGTTGTGAGGTTATAAGGTTTTGAGATTGGGAGAAACAAGACCACACATCCTATTCAAAACACAACAACCAGCATAAAAGAAAAGGACACATATACTCTACCCTACTTAATTGCATACCACAAAATTATTCTTCAAAATCCGCCCAATTAATTTAATTCGTTGTTACATACAAGAACACTGTTTCACGTGAAACAACAAATACCGAAAACATAGTATACAAAGGCTTTTCAGACATGACTAAAGAAGAAAACGAGAAAAGGCTTGCCTATTTGAAAAACATTGTAAGCAGGTTGCCAGAAAAACCTGGCAGTTATCAGTTTTACGATAACGAAGGAACAATAATATATGTTGGTAAGGCAAAGAATCTGAAGAGCCGTGTTTCAAGTTATTTCCACTCGGAAGTTGACCGTTTTAAGACAAAAGTTCTCGTAAGTAAAATCCACAACTTAACCTATACGGTAGTAAACAGCGAAGAAGATGCTTTACTTTTAGAGAACAGTTTGATAAAAAAATACAATCCAAAGTATAACGTTTTGTTAAAGGATGGCAAGACTTATCCATGGATTTGTGTTACAGGGGAGATGTTTCCACGCATATTCAAGACTCGAACGGTAAACAAAAAATGGGGCACTTATTATGGTCCCTACTCCCATTTGGGATCGATGTATGCAATTTTAGACTTGATTAAAAAACTATTTAAGCCAAGAACTTGCCGTTTTCCTATTACAAAGGATGGTATTGAGAAAAAGAAATATAGCGTTTGCCTGGAATATCATATAAAAAACTGCGGTGCTCCGTGTGTTGGCAAGCAATCGTTTGAGGACTATCAAAAGAACATTTCTCTGGCAAAAGAGATACTCAAAGGCAACACAAGAGGCATTCTCCGCAGTCTAAGAGAAGAGATGATGGCTCTGGCTGAGGAACTGAAGTTTGAACAGGCGGAGGAAATAAAGAGAAAATACCTGCTAATAGAGGGATTCTGCGCAAAAAGCGAGGTTGTTAGCAATACGATAAACAATGTGGATGTATTCAGTATTGCAAGCGACGAGAAAACCGCTTATATTAACTATCTGCATGTGGCAGGAGGTGCAATTAACCAATCATTTACGTTCGAATACAAGAAGAAACTGGATGAGAGCGACGAGGAACTTCTCGCATTGGGTATCATAGAGATGCGTGAACGTTTTGGAAGCAAATCGAAGGAAATAATAGTGCCTTTTGAGATTAACATTGACCTTGAAGGAACCACTATTACCATACCGCAAAGAGGTGATAAGAAAACACTGCTCGACCTTTCGGTAATGAACGGAAAACAATATAAGTTTGACAGGTTAAAACAGGCAGAGAAACTAAATCCTGAACAGAAGCAAACACGCCTGATGAAGGAGTTGCAGGACAAGCTTCAACTACCTAAGATGCCATACCATATTGAATGCTTTGACAATAGTAACATATCGGGTACCGACGCTGTGGCAGGATGTGTGGTGTTTAGAGCATTGAAACCATCGAAAAAAGACTATAGAAAATACAATATAAAGACCGTTGTTGGGCCTGATGACTACGCTTCTATGCAAGAAGTTGTAAGGCGCAGATACAAACGGATGATAGAGGAAAACACACCACTACCCGACCTCATTATAACCGATGGCGGACTAGGACAGATGAGTGTAGTAAGAGAAGTTGTAGAGGATGAGTTGGGACTCAATATCCCTATTGCAGGACTAGCCAAAAACGACCGCCACCGCACCAACGAACTGCTCTACGGCAATCCTCCGATGAGCATACAACTGAAGACAGACAGCGAACTATTCCATGTATTGACACAAATACAGGACGAGGTGCACAGATATGCCATCACATTCCATCGCGACAAGCGCTCAAAACATGCGCTGCAAAGCGAACTGGACAGCATCAAAGGCATCGGTCCGAAAACAAAAGAGACGCTTTTAGCAGAACTAAAAACAGTAAAACGAATAAAAGAATCTGATATTCAAACACTTAGTAATATTATTGGTGCAGCTAAAGCTAAAATAATATTCAGTTATTTTAATGAAACAACGGAAAATAATTGAGCATTATCATTTGCAATTAGCAGAAATAAACTAACTTTGCAATATGAGAATAGTTATACAGCGCGTGAAACACGCTAGCGTGACAATAGAAGGCAATGTAAAATCATCAATAAAACAGGGTTATCTAATCTTGTTGGGTGTTGGTGAAAACGACACACAGGAAGATGCAGAATGGCTTGTAAAAAAGGTAATCGGACTGCGTGTTTTCGACGATGAAACTGGTGTTATGAACAAAAGCATCATGGATGTAGATGGTGAGATACTCGTAATATCGCAATTTACGCTATTTGCAAGCTACAAGAAGGGCAATCGCCCCTCTTGGCTTAGAGCAGCCCGCCACGAGATTTCCGTGCCCTTATACGAGCATTTTTGCAAACTATTGAGCGAATCATTAGGAAAACAAGTAGGAACAGGAGAATTTGGAGCAGACATGAAGGTGGAATTACTCAACGATGGACCGGTGACAATTTGCATGGATACTAAAAATAAGGAGTAAAAGGCATGAACAGAGAAGCATTGAGACAATTTTTCAGTTATCTTAGCATTGCAGGTATACTAATTTACATCTTATCTGGATGGTTCGACTGGAGCAATACTGTTAGATATATAGCTATGGCCATGTGGTCAATAGGCGTAATAGACCAGTTGATACATTGGCGCAATAACTCCAGAAGCAATAATATAATCAACATCATAATAATAATATTGATGATAATAATACTGGTGTTCCCAGGCAAATAGATATAGGATATGACTATAAAAGAAGCACAACAGACTGTTGACCAATGGATTAAGGAATACGGAGTGCGCTATTTCTCCGAACTTACAAACATGGCTTGTCTTACGGAAGAGGTTGGAGAACTGGCACGCATCATGGCAAGAAAATATGGTGACCAAAGCTTTAAAGAAGGAGAAAAAGCAAACCTCGGTGAAGAAATGGTTGACGTGCTGTGGGTGCTTATTTGTCTTGCCAACCAAACAGGAATAGACCTGACAGAAGAACTACAGAAAAGCATTGAAAAAAAGACTAAGAGAGACTGTGAGAGGCATAGGAATAATTTGAAATTATGAATTAGGACTGCGAAGCTGATGAGCGTTAGCGAACTAATTATGAATTATGAATTAGGAGTGAGAAGTTAAGCATTTTAGCATTAAAGACTTAAGATATTCTAAATCAAAAGGATACGAGGTAATTAAAATTAATTGTTAAACAAAATATAATACTATTATGGCTGAAAATCATTTAAATTTTGACAGCGCAAACAAGTACGAGGAGGCTCTAAGCAAGTATAACTGCAAGCTCTCTGACGAGGAAGTACGTGAAACCGTAAAGAAAATCATCGCTGAGAAAGTTCATGAGAATGATACTTTGGAAATAAAGAAATTCCTTATGGGCAGCGTTGAGCTTACTACCTTAAAGACAACCGACTCAGAGGAAAGCGTAATGGCATTCACAGAGAAGGTAAATCAGTTTGACGAGGCTTTTGCAGACCTGCCACACGTAGCAACCATCTGTGTATATCCATGTTTTGCTAAGACAGTGAGCGAAACACTTGAGGTAGAAGGTGTAGAAATAGCCTGCGTATCAGGCAGTTTCCCTTCATCACAGGCTCTCATTGAGGTAAAGGTTGCAGAGACAGCACTTGCCATCAAGGACGGCGCAACAGAGATAGACATCGTTATGCCTGTGGGCAAATTCCTCAGTGGCGATTATGAGGGTGTTTGCGATGAAATCAGCGAATTAAAGGAGGTTTGTGGAGATGTAGCACTGAAGGTTATCCTTGAGACAGGATGCATAAAGACCGCAGAGAACATCAAAAAAGCTTCTATCCTGGCTATGTATGCGGGTGCCGACTATATTAAGACAAGCACAGGCAAGGAACAGCCTGCAGCAACACCAGAGGCTGCATACGTTATGTGTCAGGCAATAAAAGAATACTACGACCAGACAGGTATTCAAATAGGTTTTAAACCAGCTGGTGGAATAAACACTGTTATGGACGCACTTATCTACTACACCATTGTAAAAGAGGTTCTTGGAGAGAAGTGGCTCACCAACAAGTGGTTCCGCTTAGGTACAAGCCGACTGGCAAACATGCTGCTGAGCGAGATTAACGGAGAAGAAACAAAATTCTTCTAATAAGCAATAAACATACAAGTATATGTGAATCTTTCACATCAAATAACAAGTAAGGGGCGCATTTGATTGCGCCCCTTACTTATTTATTAACAATCTAAAGACCTAAAAAGGAAATGTTATTTCTTACGCTGAATAACGAAATCCACGTATGCCAGCAAAGCCTCCTTTACGTCAGTTTTTACAACGGATTTATCGATAAAATCAATGCAAAGATGGCGGAAATACTCCATGCGCTCCTCTGCATATTCAATGCCGCCGTTATTCTTTGTAAATTCCACCAAACGAGCAATTTCATCGCTGTTTACACTACCCTCCTTCACCTTGCGTGCCAATGCTATCATCTCCTCATTGCCTGTGGCATTCAACGCATGGATAACAGGAAGAGTAAGCTTGCCCTCAGCCATGTCATTGCCTGTAGGCTTACCTATTTCCTGAGAATCATAATAATCAAAGATATCATCTCTTATCTGAAAAGCAATGCCTAAGTTCTGACCAAAAAGCTTTGCTGCCTCGATTTCATCGGCATCAGCACCTGCTGAAAGAGCTCCAATAGCACAGCAAGCCTCGAACAATGCGGCAGTTTTCTGCTTGATAACCTGATAATAAATGTCTTCTGATATGTTGGTATTGCTAATATTAGACAACTGCAAGATCTCTCCCTTAGCCAATGTACGGCCCAATTCAGCAAGATACTGCACTATCTGCTGATTATCTGTTAGCGATACGTGGAGCAATGCTGTTGACAACAGATAGTCACCAACAAGAACCGCCACCTTATTATTATACGTTGCATTAACAGATGCCTGTCCTCTGCGCTCTGTACTTTCATCTACCACATCGTCATGCACCAAAGAAGCCGTATGGAGCAGTTCAAGACCAACACCAGAATGCTGTGTAACCTCTGACACGCAACCATAGTTCTTTGCCATCAGCAATATGAGCATAGGGCGCATACGCTTGCCTGCACGCTTACGAATATGCTCAAGCACCTGAGCAAGCATGCCATCGGTATGCGACAACGACTCATTGAACATTTCGATGAAATCGCTCAAATCAGTCTCTATGGGCTGTTTTATCTTCTTTAAATAATCCATTTGAGAGAAATTTGTTACAAATTTACTCAAATAATCGGTATATTGACTATTTTTTTAGTAATTTTACACAGAAAAAAATCATAAAATATGGATAAGCTTTTCCTCTTAGACGCATACGCACTTATTTATCGTGCATATTATGCATTTATAAAAAATCCAAGAATCAACTCAAAAGGAATGAACACATCGGCCGTGATGGGTTTCGTCAATACTATTAACGACGTGATAACGCGTGAGCAGCCAACATATATCGGTGTTGCTTTCGACCCCTCCGGACCAACATTCCGCCACGAGATGTATCCTGAATACAAGGCACAGAGAGAAGCTTGTCCTGAAGACATAAAAAAGTCTGTTCCTATAATAAAGGATATCCTGCATGCCATGCGCATACCAGTATTGGAGATGAGCGGCTATGAGGCAGATGATGTGATAGGCACACTGGCAAAAAAAGCCGGTGAAATGGGCAATATTGACACCTACATGATTACTCCCGACAAGGACTACGGTCAGCTAGTAGAGGAGAATATCCGCATGTACCGCCCGCGATTCGGTGGCGGGTACGAGGTAATGGGCCCAAAAGAGGTGATGGAGAAATACGATATCAGCAGTCCGCTACAGGTAATCGACCTCTTAGGACTGATGGGCGATGCCTCCGACAATATTCCCGGTTGTCCTGGCGTTGGAGAGAAAACAGCAATAAAACTTATTTCTGAGTTTGGAAGCATCGAACAGCTGCTCGCCTCTACCGACAAACTAAAAGGTGCTATAAAGAAAAAGGTGGAAGAGAACACAAAAATGATTGAGTTCTCAAAATTCCTCGCAACCATAAAAACCGATGTTCCCATCCAACTCAACCTCGACGATTTAAGATATAAGGAAGCAAACGATGAGGAACTGGAGAAAATTTTCGCAGAACTGGAATTTAAGAACTTGACAAACAAAATTGTTAAGAAGTCTGAAAAT
Source organism: Prevotella sp. (assembly GCA_045614255.1). Lineage (GTDB taxonomy): Bacteria > Bacteroidota > Bacteroidia > Bacteroidales > Bacteroidaceae > Prevotella. The sequence continues at coordinate 5,646 of JAZLCN010000036.1, read as the reverse complement.
AAACCAAAAACTGATAATTTAGAGCTCGATTTATTTGCAAATTTTGCGACCGAAGGGCAAGGTGCTGCAGAATTTTCGAGTTTTGAGGCACTTAATTCGACCCCTCACGACTATCAACTCATTGATAATGAGGCGAAAATGGTCGAAATTTGTGAAAAAATTTTGACAAAAAAATTTTTCGTTCTAGATACGGAAACCACCTCAACAAGCCCAATTGAGGCAGAATTGGTGGGTATGAGCTTCTCTGTTGAGGAAAAACAGGCATTTTATGTTCCTGTTCCCGAAAATCAGGAAGAGGCTCAAAAAATTGTCAACATCTTCAAACCAGTCTTCGAAAATGAGTCGATCATGAAGATTGGCCAAAATCTGAAATACGACCTTATGGTGTTGCGCAAATATGGAGTGACCCTAAAAGGCGAGATGTTCGACACCATGATTGCACACTATCTCATCCAACCCGAGTTAAGACACAACATGGACTACATGGCTGAGATATACCTTAACTATAAAACTATCCACATCGATGAGCTGATTGGTCCGAAAGGAAAGAATCAGAAATCAATGCGCTCTCTCCCACCCTCTCAGGTTTACGAATATGCCTGCGAGGATGCTGACATCACATTGCGCCTGAAAAACAAGCTCGAACCAGAATTAGAGAAATACGGTGCCACAAAACTGTTCCGAGAGATAGAGATGCCACTGATGCCTGTCTTGGCAGAGATAGAAATGACAGGTGTGCGTATCGACACCGCATCGCTTAAAGAAACATCAGCCATTCTCACAAAGAGAATGCTCGAAATAGAAGAACGTATCTACGAACTGGCAGGCGAGCATTTCAACATCGCCTCACCAAAACAAGTGGGCGATATCCTCTTCGGAAAGATGAAGATTATAGAGAAACCGAAGAAGACAAAAACAGGACAATACGTTACCAGCGAGGAAGTGTTACAGACACTGAAAGGCAAGCATCAGATAGTGGCAGACATACTGGCACACAGAGGATTAAAGAAACTTCTCGGCACATATATCGACGCATTGCCAAAGCTGATAAATGAGCGCACTGGACATATACATACATCGTTCAATCAAACCGTTACAGCCACCGGCCGACTGTCATCAAGCGACCCTAACCTTCAGAATATTCCTGTGCGCGGCGAAGACGGCAAGGAGATTCGCAAGGCATTCATACCAGAAGACGGTTGCCTGTTTTTCTCTGCTGACTACAGTCAGATAGAGTTGCGCGTAATGGCACACCTTAGTGGCGATGAGAACATGATTGAGGCATTCCGCAGCGGTCACGACATACATGCCGCAACAGCTGCAAAGATATACAAGAGAGCCATTGACGAGGTGGAGCGCGACCAGCGCACCAAGGCAAAGCGTGCCAACTTCGGCATCATCTACGGCATCACCGTATTCGGTCTTGCCGAGCGTCTTGAGATTAGTCGCGACGAAGCTAAACAACTGATAGAAGGCTACTTCGAGAGTTTTCCAAAGGTTAAGGAATATATGGAGAAGGCCAAGGAAGAGGCACGCCAGAATGGTTATGTCACTACCCTATTCGGTCGCCGCCGCTACCTTGCCGACATCAACAGCGCCAACGCAACCGTCAGAGGCTTTGCCGAGCGCAACGCCATCAATGCTCCTATTCAGGGAACGGCTGCCGACATCATTAAAGTGGCTATGATACACATTCACAACCGCTTTAAGGCAGAGAATATCCGCTCTAAGATGATACTGCAAGTACACGACGAACTCAACTTCTCTGTCTATCCCGAGGAGCGCGAGCAGGTGGAGCGCATAGTAATGGAAGAGATGGAGAAGGCATTCCAAATGCAGGTACCCCTCGTTGCCGACAGCGGCTGGGGCGCCAACTGGCTGGAAGCCCATTAATAATAAACTGCGGCGCCGTAAACTGCGGCACTGCCGCAGTAAACAAAAAAACAAAAAAACAAAAAAAAAACAACAAAACCATGGAAAAAGAGCCACCCCAAAAATGGGAAAAGGAACAGCCCCAAAAATGGGAAAAAGAACCACCCAAGAAATGGGAGATATGGGCCGGCAAGAAGAAACCATCCATGAAAAGGAGGTGCCAGACCAACGATTACACCCGGCGCGGCATGTACATGATAACCATGGCCACAGAGGGAAGAAAACCCATACTGGGAACACTTAAAGGCGACCCCGAAACAAAGGATGGCGAAAACACCCCTCATGTGGAACTGTCTCCATTAGGTGAAAAGATAAAGGAATGCTGGCTTAACATACATATATATCACCCAGAAATAGAATCACGGCAACTATGCATCATGCCCGACCATATCCACGGCATTTTGTTCATTCATAAGAAAACAGATAAACATCTAGGACATATTATCAATGGCTTCAAAATAGGCTGTCGCAAAGCCATGAGAGCACTTTCGCCCACCACCACTACAACCATACCAGAGGCAAAAAGAGATAGCCATCCCACGCATGGAGAACTATGGGAAGCAGGCTTTAACGACAGGATAATAAAAGACGAGGAACAACTCAACCGACTAATAACATATATCTACGACAACCCAAAACGCTTATTATTAAAACGAAAATATCCAGAATATTTCACGCAGTTAGGCACCATAAACGTAGTGGGAATGCCCATGCAAGCCATGGGCAACAGGTTTCTGCTTGACAATCCAAATAAACTACAGGTTCAATGCTCGCGACACCTTTATTCTGATGAAATAGAAAAGAAGAAACAAGATATATTACAAACGGCAAAAGATAGTCATGCGGTACTTGTTTCGCCTTGTATCAGTCCTGGTGAGCAGCAAATATCCACAGCAGCCTTAGAATCACAGATACCACTTATAGTACTGTTGCTCAATGGCTTTCCAAAATATTTCAAGCCCCATCCCCGATATCTTGAAGCCTGCGCCAATGGACGCCTTCTGATGATTTCACCATTTGAGCACCAGAACGAAAAGATAAACAACATGCGACAGCGATGTCTCCAGCTGAACACTATCGCTGAAGAGATTTGCAAGAAACAATTACCATCATCACCACAGAAATAAATCATACATCTTTTGGTTTTCATTAGGAAATGATTATCTTTGTGACATAAATATTACACTCTATGGGAAAGTACAAGTATTGCAAGGTTCAGTTAATACACGAAACCTGGGACATGACAATCTGCAACCGTCATACTGATGAGGAAGATATCAGTATAGAAAACCTGGTGCCTGGCTTCGACCTCGCACGCGCTGCCGGCAACGAGAAGATGCGCATCAAGGTGGTAAACATCGATGACATGCAAATGACCATTGACTACTATGGCGACATCATCTCCATACCTATAGACGGCATGCCATATAAGTTGCAAGAGATAGCATTACCCAACCCATACCTCAGTAGCGATGGACTATACTGCATCTTAAGATTTCAGGAATTTAAAGGCTCGCCGCTTGATTATTACTGCAGCTTAGACGAGCAGTCACAGGCCGAACACACAATAAAAATGATTGCCCAGCACCAGAATGTTTACTATCTGGCTAAGTTTGGCGAGTATGGCATATACCCATCACCTGTCAACGCTAACGAAAAGGTGCTTACAGTATGGTGTGAGGAGCTGCATGCATATAGGTTCAAAAGATATCAGGCATGGTATATCGCTAAAACCACACCAGAAAAGATGATAGAATATGTAAAGGAAAAACTCGGCGAAGACGGCAAGATTGCCATTGGTCCTGTTGAGGACTTGAATTGCAATCATGTCTATCTGACAATAGACGAGTTTTTGAAAATTACGAAGCCTGAATAAGAGAAATAAGACAACAAGATATTAATGTATTACAACGCCTTTGTAACCCAACTACAAGGGCGTTGTAATGTTTCTACACTATGCTTGTAATAGTTTTACACGGCGCTTGTAATCGGATTACAAGATTTTCGTAAAAAACTTGTAATTGTTAAATGGTTTTCCAAGGGTAGCTTTATAGTCTTTTGGGGCCCCTCAACTCAACGATTTTGTTGCTGACTATCAGCAATTTTATTAAAAAACTCAGCAACACGTCTTCATTCTTCACTTTATTTACTAACTTTGCAAGCAGAATATAAACGTTTATAATAAAATATGGCATTAAAATGTGGTATCGTAGGACTGCCTAACGTAGGTAAGTCTACGCTTTTCAATTGCCTGTCAAGCGCAAAGGCATTTATTTCGCATTAGCCATACATAAATTTTATGTATCCTTTAAGGATACAATAACATGTAAAATTAGAATACAATGGGTTATAACATCATGCTTATTGACCGCAAAGAGCGGTTTAAGAATTGCTTAGAATTCGATAAATGGTACAATAAAACCACTGAATGGAAAGAGAATGTTGATTACAACGACTATTGTCATGCAACAAAAAATCTTCAAAGTTTCTATTTAGAAATCATTGGGGTTATAAAGCCTATGAATGGTAAATATGCTCCTTCTATTGAGGAACAAAATAATACCGATATAATAATTGCTGATTATTGTATATCAAAAGAGGCTATTTACATGGATATTGCATATTCTGATATTACCAATGTATTTGATAATATAGTATCATTGGCAAAAAAACACAATCTTGCATTATTCGACATAAGCAGTAATTGTATTTTAATTTACAACGATGGGAGTTATATGCAAATAAATGAAAGGCAAATATTAAAGGAGAAAATAGAATCAGAAACAAAAAAGCTGAAGAATAAAAGAGGCATTATCGGTACTGTTGTGTTTATTGTATATGCCATTATCTGCGGATTTTTCATACCACATATCAAAGAGTATAAAAACGTTTGGCTGTTCACAAGTCTGGCATTAGTGGGCATCATCTCTATTTGGGTGGCAAAGAGTGAAAAAGACATATTGAATAAATATCAAAAAGAGATAGAAACTATTAACAATCAAACGGTTAACCAAAAACCAACAGAGCAATCTGCAAATATCGTTGTATGGGAGTTTGGCAGAAATCTCTACAACTCTGAAAAGGATTTCAGCGATGCCTTAATGAAGTATAATGAAGAGATTTTAGGCAATGTACCTAATCATAAAATAATAAACGAGATTATAGCAAAGGCACCTAAAATAAGAGTGATTTACGAAGGGACAAACGAAACGGAAGATTCGATTGAAGAAAAGAGCATCGAACTAACTGCGAGCAATCAAAGTTCATTCACCCTGATTGAGGTTTTATACAAGTTGAACCAAGCTCTTCATGAAGAACTGAAGAAGTCTGACTTCGTATATTATGAAGGTCTGGAAGCAGAAGAAACAAGCGACGAAACACCTTGTTTCAGAATGTTTTTGGGCAGCTGACAAACAGCTAATAAATAAAAATGGGCAGAACCGAACACGTCTCCTCCCGGTTTTAATAAATCTCTCTCGTTCGAAGATATAAATAAACTTATATCCTACTCGCTAAATCGAAATTTTAAATAAATTTCTCTCGCTCGAAAATATAAATAAATTTATATCCTACTCGCTAAATCGAAATTTTGCATTAACTTTGCAAGCAGAATATAAACGTTTATAATAAAATATGGCATTAAAATGTGGTATCGTAGGACTGCCTAACGTAGGTAAGTCTACGCTTTTCAATTGCCTGTCAAGCGCAAAGGCA